>CAKZZO010000001.1 GCA_937885175.1 uncultured Treponema sp.
CAAGCGTAATCACATTGTTTTTGTCTTTGAGGGAAGAAAGTACATTTTCAACCGCATTTTCAATTTCCTTTGCATGAGCATCGTACACACTTTGCCCTATCATTGTCGGTATATTGGCAAGGAAAGCCGCATGAGAATAAACATATCCCTTTCGCAGGAATGGAAGAATTTTCCGTATTGCCTTGAGGCTCAAATTCGCATAGCCCTGCTGAAAGTGAATCTTGCAGAATTTTTCAGTTTTTTCTGAATCAAGATGAAGTTTGTTCAACGCAAATTCGTGAAGCTTCTGGTCATCATCAAAATCAAAAAGCACATGCCAGATGTCGTAAATATCATAATACTTTTTATTTGAGCTGGAATCATCATTCGGAATTTTTATGTTCTTCCAGTCGTCTCCAAAAATGTTTTTCAATGCAGTTGAAACAGGACAGCCAGCCACATTTGTATCATCACGATAATTGAAAGTCCATTCATCATCTTTTTTGAGTTTTTTGGATATGTCTTTAAAGTCAAAATTCAGCTTAGAACTTCTGAAAAAAAGCGGCACAATCGATTCTATTTCTTCTTTCGTAAGTTTTCCGTCGTCAGGATAGTGTTCGCCAAAATCTAAATCTGAAAAAAGACTTGGCTCATTGTCATTGTTTGACTTGCGATTTATGCGAATGCTGTTTATCAAGGACAACATTCTGAATTCTTCAAATTCAAAATGGGAAATGGGGCAGCGTGGCTTGTCAGTCTCAAGAGTGCATTTTCCTACAAGGAATTTCTGCGACTTCAACTTGCGCTGGAAGAAAATTGCATTGTGCAAATCAGTTTTAAAAGAATCGGCTATCCCTTGTACTTCACAGATTTTATTGAATTCTTCTTCGTAATGTTCTTTTCGTGATGTATAACGACCGCGAACTTTTTCGCCAGACTGCTTCAGCTCATAAAAATACTGCCCCAGCGTTTTGTCGCCTTTTAATGCAGTCAGTTCATTTATTTGTCCTTTTATGCCTTTCGTTTCTGCATTTTCGGATTCTTCGGAATAGTCTTTTCTATTTGTCAAAAATCCCCTGCGCTGTGCAATATGATATAAAGCACGGCCGATTTCAAACTTTTCGCATTTTTCTTCCACGCATTTTTTTCGCAAAAAATATGGTTCCCAGTTATTGGTCTCATCTGTTCTGTACCAGTCGATAAATGCCTTTGAAGTCGGATATTCTTTTTTACAATGCCACTTTTCCAGTTCTTCCATTGAAAGCGGGCACATTTCGTTTTTAACCAAAACTTTTAGCGTTTCATACTTGCGGAGTTTTCTGCGGAACTTTAATCTTCTGGCAGAACGGAAAGAAGTTCTTTCGGCTGCTTTAGAAGATTCATTTCCTTTTTCTTTTTTTACGCCTTCCGGAAAAATATATACGCCGCATTTTTCGATTTTCTGAGCATGCTCGTCAACAAGTCCCCAGCCAATAGAGTTTGTTCCAATGTCAAGTCCCAAAGTTTTCATCAAAATTGCTCCTTCTTACTTGTCGCAAAATAAAAATCATGCTAGTATAAATTCAGAAATCAAATCACAATAAGGCCATGTGCCGAAGTCATTTGACTATCGCCCCGCGTACTCCGTGGGGCATTTTTATTATACCACGCTTTTCCCAAAAGTGATATCTTTATCCTACCACACCACTGTCTCAAATAATGCGACACCCCCATTTGATTTCGGGTGACTGTTTCTGAAAAGGCAGTTTTTTTTCAAAAATAGGAGTCGTAGTCTCCCTATTCCCTGCATTCCGTGCTATACTATACTAAAAGAAGTTTTATGGGAGAATTCTATGGGTTGTGGTCGTGTCCTTTTATGCATAATCTTTCCGCCGCTTGCGGTACTGGACAAGGGGTGCGGGTCAATCGTTCTTGTCACGCTGCTTACTTTGTGCGGCTGGGTACCGGGAGCCATTGCGGCGATTGTCATGTGCAACGATAACAAAAATGGGGGTGTCTAAATGGATTCATTTTCAATGCTCGTCATAAACAACCTGCCCTGGTTCTGGCTCGCGGTAACGGTTGCCTGCATCATAATTGAAGGAATTTCGATGGGTACGCTCACGTCCATTTGGTTTGGCTGCGGTGCCTTTGTGATGATTTTCCTTTCTTTCCTACCCATTCCTTTCCGCTGGCAACTATTGATTTTTGCGGTGCTGTCGCTGCTGCTCTTGATTTTTACCCGCCCCCTTGCGGTCAAAAAACTAAGGGTCAAAAAAACACCCACCAACAGTGACAGCCTGATTGGAAAGAAAGTTCTGGTAACGGAAAAAATCACGGAACTGGAAAAAGGTGCCGTCAAGGTAAACGGTGTCATCTGGTCTGCCCGCAGCGAAGACAATTCGGAAATTGCAAAAGGTTCTGAATGCAGGGTCTCAGAAATTGAAGGCGTTACGCTTGTCGTAAAGAAAATATAGGAGTAAACTATGCATATGTATGTCATCATCGCGTTGATTTTTATCGCAATTCTGCTGATTATCACGAATATCCGTATCGTGCCTCAGTCTCATGCCTTTATCATTGAGCGTCTGGGCACCTATGTTGCTACCTGGCAGACGGGTCTGCACGTCAAGATGCCGTTTTTGGACAGGATTGCAAATCACGTCTCGCTCAAAGAAAAAGTTCTGGACTTTCCGCCCCAACCGGTCATCACAAAAGACAATGTAACGATGAAGATTGACACCGTAGTCTACATGCAGATTACCGACCCCAAGCTCTACACCTACGGCGTGGAAAATCCCATGACGGCAATCGAAACGCTCACGGCGACTACCCTGCGCAACATCATCGGCGAACTGGAACTGGATGCCACGCTCACAAGCCGCGACGTAATCAACACTAAGATGCGCTCCATTCTGGACGAAGCCACCGACCCTTGGGGAATCAAGGTGAACCGCGTGGAAGTAAAGAACATCATGCCGCCAGAGGCAATCCGCGAAGCCATGGAAAAGCAGATGCGAGCAGAGCGGGAACGGCGTGAAAAAATTCTCGTAGCGGAAGGTCAGAAGCAGTCAGAAATCCTCGTAGCCGAGGGACAAAAACAGGCTAAGATTCTTGAGGCAGAAGCCCAGAAACAGGCGGCAATTCTACAGGCTGAGGCAGAAAAAGAAGCAAAAATCCGCAAGGCTGAAGGTGAGGCGCAGGCAATCCAGGAAGTGCAGAAGGCAACGGCAGACGGCCTGCGCATGATTAAGGAAGCCGCCGCAGACGAAAGCGTGATTAAACTGCGCAGCCTTGAAGCCCTGGAAAAAGCCGCAAACGGTCAGGCAACAAAGATTATCGTTCCGGCAGACTTTCAGAATCTTGCGGGCGTAGTCGCTTCCCTGGCGGAAATTGCAAAAACCGACAAGGCGCAAAAATAAATGACCGTTCTCCTGCAACTTGCACTCATTTTTGGCATCTGCCTTGTGGGAGAGGGCATTTCTGCCATGCTTCCCATCGTATTTCCGGGCAGTATTTGTGCCATGCTCATCCTGCTTCTGCTTTTATGCACCAAGGTCATCAAAACGGAGCAGCTTGCGCCCACAGGCACTTGGTTTCAGCACAACATGGCCTTTTTCTTTTTGCCCGCAAACATTTCCATCATGGAAGAATTCGGACTCATCTCAAAACTCTGGCTGCAACTGCTCTTTATCGGAGTTGCAAGTGCTGTGGTCACATTTGCGGCGGCAGCGGGAGCGGCAACCCTTGCCATTGAAATTCAAAACGCCATCCGCAAAAAAAAGATTCCGCCTGTGCAGCAAGAGACATCCGCAGAAGTATCAAGCAGAGAAGGTGACGCAGAATGAAAGATTTACTCTACCATGTATATGCCGCATGTATCGACACGCCCTTTTTTGGCATTGTGCTTTCCATCCTTGCCTACAAAGTCGGTCTGATTGTGCGGGAAAAAACAAAACTGATTATCATGAACCCCCTTTTAGTCGCCACCATTCTCATCATCCTGCTGCTCAAGGCTACGGGCATTCCCTACCCCGCCTACAAAAAGGGCGGCGACATTCTGATGAGTTTTCTGGCACCAGTAACGGCAGTGCTGGCTATCGCCATGTACAATCAGCGCAAAGTCCTCATGGAAAACCTTATCCCGGTCATTGCGGGAACCTGTGGGGGAGCCGTGGCATCGGTGGCAACGGTCTTCCTTCTGGGCAAACTCTTGCGGATAGACATGCAGGTGGTCAATTCCATGCTGCCAAAATCCGTCACCACGCCCATCGCCCTCAGTCTGAGCCGGGACTTTGGCGGTATTCTTCCCATCACCATGATTAGCGTCATCTGCTCTGGCTTTACAGGCGGCATCTTTGCTCCCAAGCTGATCCGGCTCTTTCACGTCAAGCATCCTGAGGCAGCGGGCATTGCAATCGGCACCTCAAGTCACGCCATCGGCACGGCAACTGCTCTGGAAATCGGCGAAGTCTACGGTGCCATGAGTTCCGTGGCAATCGGCTGCATGGGACTTGCCACTACCCTCGTCTTCATGGTGATGGACAAAATCATTGGTCGGTAAGGGGCAAAATAACTTCGCTTTTTTCCTATTTTTTTTAATCAAATCATATTGCCCAAAAACGCTATCTCTAGTATGATTTAATTCACAAGGACACTACATCTAGTGTCTATTTTTCTTTAGGGTATGGGATATGAAGATTATCAAACGCAATGGCGAAGAAGCAATTTTCGATCGCGAAAAAATCATCACGGCTATTCTGAACGCAAATCACAACGATGAAGTTCCAAGAGGCGGCCGACTGGACATTTTAAAAATCCGCGAAATAGCAGAACACATTGAAAACGAATGCAGCAAAAGCAACCATGAAATGAACGTAGAAATGATTCAGGACATGGTGGAAAAAGAACTGATGAAAGCAGGTGCCTTCGACCTTGCAAAAATTTACATCACCTACCGCTATCAGCACCAACTCATGCGCAAGGCAAATTCTACTGACAAGCAGATTATGAGCCTTTTGGAATGCAACAATGAGGAAGTCAAGCAGGAAAATTCCAACAAGAATCCCATCGTTGTTTCCGTACAGCGTGACTACATGGCTGGCGAAGTTTCCAAGGACATCACCAAACGTTTTCTTTTGGATGAGGATATTGTAAAGGCTCACGATGAAGGACTGATTCACTTCCATGATGCTGACTATTTTGCCCAGCACATGCACAACTGCGACCTTGTAAACCTTGAGGACATGCTGCAGAACGGCACGGTCATCAGTGAGACAAAGATTGACCGCCCCCACTCTTTCTCAACGGCATGCAACATAGCCACTCAGATTATCGCTCAGGTAGCATCCAGCCAGTACGGTGGGCAGAGCGTATCCCTGGCTCATCTTGCTCCCTTTGTAGACGTAAGCCGCCAGAAATTCATCCGCGAAATCAAGGACGTTGAGGAGCGTACCGGCGTAAAATACACTGAGGAACAGGCAAAGGCAATCGTGGACATGCGTCTGCGTGATGAAATCACCCGTGGCGTACAGACCATTCAGTATCAGGTGGTCACGCTGATGACAACCAACGGACAGGCTCCCTTTGTTACGGTTTTCATGTACTTGAACGAAGCAAAGAACGAGCAGGAAAAAGCCGACCTGGCCATGATTATCGAAGAAGTCCTCAAGCAGCGTCACAAGGGCGTGCGGAACGAAAAAGGCTACTGGGTTTCCCCCGCCTTTCCCAAGCTCATTTACGTGCTTGAACCGGACAACATCGAAAAGGACTCAAAGTATTACTACCTCACTGAACTTGCGGCAAAGTGTACCGCCCGCCGTCTGGTTCCCGACTACATCTCAGAAAAGATGATGCTGGAACTCAAAGTGGACAAGACTGGAACTGGTCGCTGCTACCCCTGCATGGGTTGTCGCTCATTCCTCACTCCCTACATTGACGAAAACGGTCAGCCAAAATACTACGGCCGCTTTAATCAGGGTGTCGTAACGATTAATCTGGTGGACGTAGCATGCTCTTCTGGCGGCGACAAGGAAGCCTTCTGGGAAATCATGGAGCAGCGTCTTGACCTCTGCTACCGCGCACTGATGGTCCGCCACAACCGCCTTATGGGCACTCTTTCTGACGTGGCACCCATTCTGTGGCAGAACGGCGCAATTGCCCGCCTCAAAAAAGGCGAAAAAATCGACAAACTGCTCTTTGGCGGCTACTCAACCATTTCTCTCGGCTATGCAGGTCTCTGCGAATGTGTGCGCTACATGACGGGCAAGCCTCACACTGACCCCGAAGCCACCCCCTTTGCCCTGGAAATCATGCACAAGCTCAATGCCGCATGCAAGGTCTGGAAGGAAAAAGAAAACATTGATTTCTCACTTTACGGCACTCCCCTTGAAAGCACTACCTACAAATTTGCCAAGTGCCTCAAGAGCCGCTTTGGCGAGATTCCAGGCGTAACAGACAAGAACTACATCACCAACAGTTACCATGTCCATGTTACCGAAAACATTGACGCATTCAGCAAGCTCACCTTTGAGTCTCAGTTCCAGAAACTGTCTCCGGGCGGTGCCGTCAGCTACGTTGAAGTGCCCAACATGGAAAACAACATTCCGGCAGTCATGGCCCTGCTCAAGCACATCTACGAAAACATCATGTACGCAGAACTGAACACCAAGAGTGACTGCTGCCAGAAGTGCGGCTACACTGGCGAAATCCAGATTGTCACCGACAGCGACAACAAACTGGTGTGGGAATGTCCCTCCTGCGGAAACCGTGACCAGAGCACGCTGAATGTTGCCCGCCGCACCTGCGGTTACATCGGCACTCAGTTCTGGAATCAAGGACGCACCCAGGAAATCAAGGAACGCGTCTTGCACCTGTAGGAACTATGTATTACGGCGCAATCAAGAAATTCGACATTGCTGACGGGCTTGGTGTCCGTGTCTCTCTCTTTGTCTCTGGCTGCAGGAATCACTGTAAGGGCTGCCAGAATCCAGAGACTTGGGATTTCAACTTTGGAAAGCAGTTCACACCAGAAACCGAAAAGGAAATTTTGGATGCCCTCGCTCCAGACTACATTGCAGGCCTTACGATTCTGGGCGGAGAACCCTTTGAAGAAGAAAATCAGCGCGTACTGACCCCTTTTCTGGAAAAAGTACGGGCAACCTATCCTCAAAAAGACATCTGGTGCTACACCGGCTACGTCTACGAAAAAGACTTGCAAGCCTCCGACGGAAAAAAACGATGCGAAGTGACGGGAAGAATGTTGGCCTGCATTGACGTTCTGGTGGACGGACCCTTTATCGAAGACCTGCTGGACTTGACTCTGGACTTTAGGGGCTCATCAAACCAGCGGATTCTGCATTTGCGAGACCATGCCGTATGATACTGTCAGAAAAAGAAAGAAATGACCTTTTAGAACGATTTTTGCGCTACGTACAGATTTGGACAACCAGTGACGGTGGACGAGCGGATCGGGGATTTCAGCCTTCCACCGACCGCCAGTGGGATTTTGCCCATATTCTGGAAAAAGAACTCAAAGACATAGGCTTGCAGTCCGTGCAGATAAGCGACCACTGCTACGTGTATGGATTTTTACCCGCCAGCAAGGGAAAAGAGGCTTGTGCTCCCATTTGCCTCCTTGCCCATATGGACACCGTCGATGAGGTGAGTGGCGAAAATGTAAAGCCTCAGGTGACTGAGCGAGACGGCGACAGAATTATCACCAGCGACGGCACAACCCTGCTCGGAGCAGACGACAAGGCGGGCGTTACGGCAATCATGAGTGCCCTTTCCTATTTGCAGGAACATACAGAGATTTTACACGGAAAAATTGAAGTGATTTTTTCTCCCGATGAAGAAACCGGTCACGGCATGGACAATGTGCCCCTCAACCTGCTTTCTTCAAAATGCGCCTACACAGTGGACGGAGGTGCCCTGGGAGAACTGGAAACCGAATGTTTCAACGCCTACAAGAGCGAAATCACCTTTATCGGAAAAGCCACCCACACAGGAACCGCCCGCCCCACCATGGTGAATGCCGCTGTCATGGCATCCTCTTTTGTGGCAAACCTGCCCCGTCATCAGGCTCCCGAAACAACTGACGGCTATCAGGGATTTTATGCAGCGATGGGGATACAGGGCACCATGGAAAAGGCAAGCGTCAGCCTGCTTCTGCGTGATTTTTCCAAGGTCGGCATGGAAAAGCGAAAGGCCTTTGTGGATTTGCTCGCCCAAACCACCGCCGCATCTTTTGGCGGAAAGGCAGAGGTTACCCACACCCAGCAGTACCTGAACATGAAAGAAGGGCTGGAAAAAAATCCCTGCGTCGTACAGAATCTTATAGCCGCCTACAAAGCCAGCGGTCTTGAGCCTGTCTTTTCTCCCATTCGCGGCGGCACAGACGGCTCCCGCCTTACAGAAATGGGAATCCCCACGCCCAACATCTTTACTGGCGGACATAATTTTCACTCCCGCGACGAGTGGTGTTCCCTCAATGGTCTTTGCTCCGCCTGTGAAGTGCTTATAAACTTGGCGCGAATTTCTGCCGAAGAATAAATAAGAAGAAAATTCACTAGGGTGGAAGGAAGATATGTACGAATATAAAGTTGAAGGAGGCATTCCCATTCGGGGAACTATTGCAGCAAGCGGAAACAAAAATGCCGCACTCCCCTGTATCGCCGCCACACTCCTGACCGAAGAGCCGGTTATCCTGCGCAATATCCCGGAAATTGAAGACACAGGCGTTATGCTCCTGATTTTGCAGGCCTTGGGCGCAGGCGTAGAAAAAATCGGTGACCATGAATGGAAAATTGACGCGGCACACATCCGCTCAAACGACATTCCTGCCACGCTGAGCAAAAAAATCCGCGCTTCCATTCTCTTTGCCGGTCCCCTGATAGCCCGCACAGGCAAGGCAATTCTGCCGCCACCGGGAGGAGACGTAATCGGTCGCCGCCGTGTGGACACCCACTTTTTGGCATTGCAGGAACTGGGAGCAGTCATATCCGTTGACGGTCCCTTTACCTTTAGCGCAAACAAACTCAAAGGCGCAGATATTTTTTTGGACGAAACATCAGTTACCGCAACAGAAAATGCCGTCATGGCAGCCGTTCTTGCCGAAGGTCACACCATAATCAACAATGCCGCCAGCGAACCCCATGTGCAGGACTTGTGCAATATGCTGGTTGCAATGGGTGCAAAAATCACCGGCATCGGAAGCAATATCCTCTACATTGACGGCGTAAAGAAACTCCACGGCACAGATTTTACCATCGGCCCGGACTTTATGGAAATCGGCTCCTACATCGGACTCGCCGCCGCCACCAAAGGCTCCATCACAATCACCGGCATTCGTCCCCAAGAAATGCGCCCGCTAAAAGTCGCATTCAGCAAACTGGGCATCAACTGGGCAATCAAGGGAGACCGACTCACCGTACCCGTAAGTCAGGAACTCAAAGTAAACACTGACTTGGGCGGCATGATACCCAAAATTGACGACTCTCCCTGGCCGGGATTCCCGCCGGATTTAACCAGCATTATGACTGTTGTTGCAACCCAAGTGGAAGGCACCGTGCTCATTTTTGAAAAAATGTTTGAAAGCCGCATGTTCTTTGTGGACAAACTTATCAGCATGGGCGCACGCATCACCCTCTGTGACCCCCACCGTGCAGTCGTATCAGGCCCCAGCCTACTTCATGGAGACCATCTGGTTTCTCCCGACGTACGTGCAGGCATGGCCATGGTAATCGCAGCCCTCTGTGCCCGTGGCGAAAGCAGAATCAGCAACGTCTACCAGATTGAACGCGGCTACGAAATGCTTGTAGAAAAACTGCAAGGCCTAGGCGCCCACATCGAACGCGTAGAGATTGAATAAGACATCCATTGCATTTAAGAATCCGTAAGTAATCACAGGATATGCGTGAAAAACGTACATCGTTTTTTTCAGTTTCCAACCTGCACGCGTAACAAGGCGGAAACTTATCCCCGAAATCTACTAGCCACAAGAACAGATTTTTCTATAATACTTCTATTCTTTTTTTAGTATACATTTCTAATAAAAAAAGTTCATGCGCAACTGATAAAATAGACAAAGAACTATCTCTTAATGAAAAATAGATTTCATTTGCATAGTTCTCTATATAATTGCCATGAGAAGTTTGCGGTATAGCAACGCCATCTTCAAAAGTTTTTTTCAACGCTTCTCTTTCATCAACCGTCATCTTTTCATCTTTCTCTATACTGGAAAGCACAAACGCACGTAATAGAGAAAAAGCAACAGTAGAAAATATCAGTTTTCGATTGACTTTTTACGCCCTTCCGCAATGGAATGAGGAAGGGCAGTTGATAAAAAGTTTGCAACGCAAACTTTGCAAAGATAAAAACTGACGCTATCTCAGGCAGTTTTTATCTTGCTCTCCTTGTATCATATTTGTATCGAACTGTGTTTTACATGACAAAACACACCCCATGAAATCTCTCGTGCAAAATATGAAAGTGAAATACAAAATAAAGCATAATTAATTATAGAAATATAGTCTACTAGGAATTCCCTTACTATCGACAACAGGCGAAAAAGTGTACACCAAAAACGAACGGCTACTTTTTGGTCTGTTGAGTAGCCGCTTGTTTTCGGTACGAGCGACTATTTTACGGTAACTCGTAAATCAAAACCCGCAACGGATAACAGACCAATCCGAAGCGGGTTTTATTTTTTTTGCAAGAGGTCTGAAAATGGCAAAAAGGAACACCAGCAACAACCAGCTATTTAGGGAAATCCGAGAACTGGAAGAAAAGGCACTGAAAGCGGGAATCATCGGAAAAGACGACATCAAGACATCGGAAGCCATGCGAGAAGAAGCGTGGGAATGTTATCTAATCGGTCGCATAGAATGGCTTGAAAAATCAATCAAAGAATACGAACTAGACACGGGGGCTGAATCATGAGCGGCTACCCTATCGAACTAATCACCAACTACAGGGCGGGAAAAATCAGCCGCCAGCAATTCACAAAACAGTTCAGCGACTGGCAGAAATCGCGCGGCATTAACTACGACTGCAAGGGAACGGCGGACAGGCTGGGCGTTCATGTTGAGTACAGGGGAACAACGGCAACAATTCGCGACGGAAAATTAAGTTTTATCACGGGCGACAATTGTGAGCCGAACAGCCCAACACATTTTTTATGGCATGAAGCAAATTCTGTTTTTGAATTCCGCCGCAAGGTTGATTTTTCCCTCAATGCGAGAAACGACGGGGGCGCGAAATGGAACTGAAAGACATACCCGAAAGCGAGGTAATCCAGCAAGTGAAACAGGTAATCAAAGTAACGGGCTTGAAAATCCAGCGCATAAACACGGGCTGTTTCACAATCGGCGAGGGAGCAAACCGCCGCTTCATCAAGACGGCGGACGCGGGAACTTGCGACTTCGAGGGCTACGACAATATAGGGCGTTTTGTAGCGATTGAGTGCAAACGACCGAGCGGCGGGCGGCTATCACCCGCGCAGAAAGAACGGATAGCGGACATCAACCGAAAAGGCGGCGTTGCCTTTGTAGCCCACAGCGGCGAAGAAGCACTGGCAAAGCTGAAAGAAAAACATTGCATTTGACAAGGGGGTACGAGAAATGCAGGAACAGGAAGAAGAGAAAAGGAAAATCCCGATACCGCAAATCATGCTGATTTTACTCCAGCAGTTGAACTACACGGCGCACGAGAAAGAAGCGGTTTTGCAGTGCGAGGAAAGCGAAAGCAAGGTCGCAAACTTGCAGGGATTTTTAGCGGGCGTTCGTTCATACAAGAAAGCCCTGCGCGATAACGGCTACACATTCGACATCAAGTTTGACAGCACGGAAGAGCGCAAACTGCCGTATTTCAGCGACGACGGGTGCGAGATTGGGCTTGCAGAATTGCGCGAGGTATGCTCGGACATCGACGAAATGACCGACAGCGCGGACTATAAGAACTTCCAAGAATTGTTGCAGAAAGCCGTGGACATTCAAAAAGACTGGCTTTTTTACACCAGCGAAAAGGGGCGTGATTTGCATTTTGCAAAAGGCTGGTATGAAGCCATGAGCGCAACAGGCGCAACCATGCTCCGACTGCACACAGCATTAGACGCGGCAGAAAAAGAAGCCGCCGAAAGCCCGCCGTTTGACGACGACAGCGAATAAGGGAGCGGGCGCAGAGGGCGCAAGCGGAAACGCTCGGCGGGTTCAAATCCCGCCCGTTCCAAAAGGCGGAAGCGGTGCGCAACGCGGAAGCCTAAAAAATTGATTTACGAGGTGCGAACATGAAAAACGCAATTTTGCAAATCTGCGAGAAATTACGCGGATATTCAAACGATAAAGATTACTTCGAGGTAATCAAGGCGAATCAGAACGAGGACGGCGACTTTGTTGTAGTTTGCCGCGCCGTAGAAGTACAGGCAGAACCACAGGGGGCAAAAGATGAAAGTGACAAATAGATTACATCTGCCCGAAGCATTTGTGAAAGCCGTAAGCGTTGAACGCCACAACAAGGCGGGGCAGTATTCAGCAACCACGCTCAACAAAGGCGTGAAAGAAATTGTCTTACAGGAACGCCACTGGGAAGACTTCACCGTAGACGCGGCGGACAGCGTGTGGGCGACATTCGGCACGGCTTTTCATGCAATCATGGAGAAATACGAGGACGGCAACTTTCACGAAGAAAAGTTTGACATCGCCGTATCTAACAGCCGCGTAACTGGCATTGTAGACAGTTACGACATGGAGCGCGGAATCATCAACGACTGGAAAACCGCCAGCGTATACAAGGTGATGAAAGGCGACTTTTCGGACTGGTACAAGCAGGGCATGACCTACGCATGGCTCTTGAAGCAGAACGGCTTAGATGTTCATAAATGCCGCTTCATCGCCTGTTTGAAAGACCACAGCATGACAAAAGCGGAAACCGACAGGACTTACCCGCAAGCCCCCGTATTCATTTACGAGTTTGAGGTTACACCCGAAGAACTCGCACAGACGGGCGAAAGAATCACCGCAAAAGTAAAGGCAATCGAAGCCGCCGAAAAACAGGGCGACGACGAGATAGAGCCATGCACACCCGAAGAACGCTGGGCGGACGGCGACAAATGGGCGGTAATGAAGAACGGACGCAAAACAGCAATCCGCGTTTTTGATACGGAAATCGACGCGGAAAACTGCGCGGGCAAACTTGGCAACAGCCACTATGTAGAACACCGCCCAGCCGTTAGCCGTAAATGCGGCAAATACTGCCTTTGCAAAGACTTCTGCAATTTCTACAAATCACAGAACGGGGGCGCGAAATGAAAGACTTAAACAGCGTTATTGAAATCGGACGGCTTACCCGCGACATAAGCGAGCGTGATTTTGCGTATACGACAGCGGGCAAAGCACGGCTAAACCTTAGCATTGCCGTAAACAGTAGCGAGAAGCGCGGCGGCGAATGGGCGGACAAGGTAAGTTTTTTTGATGTGACCGTTTGGGGCAAGACAGCGGAAAACATCAAGCCATATCTGCATAAAGGCAAGCAGATAGCCGTGGACGGCTACCTTGACCAGCAGAGGTGGGAAAAGGACG
>CAKZZO010000002.1 GCA_937885175.1 uncultured Treponema sp.
ACTTTTCATTTGTCCAGCCGATGTTCAAGTACGATATGTATAATGCGGAGGCCCTAGAGTGATACGATTTTTCCTCAGGAAAGCCTGTCAGCCCTCTTTTTTCTGGGGAACGGCGACAATCAGCAGGAGGGCAACAAGATAGGGCAAGGCAAGCAAAAGTGAGGATGGCATGTTTTTGAATATGGCTATGTTCTGCACGGTGGAACTGGCGTATTCAGCGGCAGAAAAGACGAGGACGGCGAGGGCGACAAAAACGGGGTGCTTTTTTCCCAGATAGACTGCCGCCAGTGCCGTCCAGCCGCGACCACCTGCCATGCCGGGAACATAGGATGAAAGTCTGGCTGCAAGTACACAGCCTGCCAGGGAAGCGTTGACGGCGGCAAAAATCCATGAAAGGGTGCGGTAGCGGGCGGCAGAAATGCCCCGTGCCTGTAAGACATCGCTATCGCTTCCCGTAATCCTGAGGGTGAGCCCAAGGGTGCTGCTTTTGAGCATGACGATTTGGGCGGCGGCAAGGGCGTAGCAGGCGACTGTGGTGACAGGGCGGACAATTCTTGCGTCAAAGCGGAAAACATCATGGTAGAGAACACCGCGGGTGCCGAAAATCGTGGCGGAAAGAAAGGATGCCAGCGCGGCAAAGAACATGTTCATGGCAAGGGAGATTAAAAACATGTTTGCCTTGTAGCGGGAGGCGATGCCTTCAATGACAATTACAAGCAGTGTACACAGCATGACTGAGAGCATGATGCCCAAAAGGAGCTTTCCCGTCCACAGGGTGGTGGCATAGCATAAAAAAGCCCCCAGATTTATCATGCATTCCAAAAACATGGCCATGCGTCCGGCGTATTCACTGATGAGCCCCCCAAGGGTGACCAGCAGCAGGGGTGCGGCAATATGGATGACTGAAAGCGTTATGTTCACCGGTGGACTCCTTTTTTGCGGGCTTTTGCCACAAGGGGTATGGCAATGGAAAAGAGAATGACGCTCTGGACAATGCCTGCAATGTCAAAACCAAAGCCCTGGGTGAGGGACACGCGGGATGCCGAGGTAAAAATCCATGCGAGCAGTAGGCTGACGGGAATGGCTGCCAGGGGATTGGATTTAGAGATAAGGGCAACGTTGAGGGCATTCCAGCCCATGTTTGTGTAGAATCCTTTGTGGCAGGTATAGTAGGTGCCGGTAACGGCGAAAAATCCTGTGAGCGCATGCAATGCCCCTGAGAGGGCAAGGGTGAGGTAAGTGTTTGCCCGCGTGGAGTAGCCGCAGTATTTGGCAAAGTCAGGGGCAGTTCCCCACAGCTGCAGGGTGCGTCCTGCCTGCGTACGGAAAATCACGAACCAGAGGAAAAAGCAAACGGCCAGAGCCAAAAAAAATGACCATGACAACGGTGAGGGGGAAAGCATTTGGGGCAGTCTGTATGCGTCTGCAATGTAGGGCAGGGCAAGCATATTGGTCTGGCTGGAGTTTTTTGACGCGGTGATAAGTCCGTCAATCAAGGGAATAAAGGCAGCGGACACCAGGAATGTGGTGAGCAAAACTCGTGCACCCCGCAATGCTTTGAGAAAGGCGGAGATAATCGCCATGAGTGCTCCGATAAGGGCGGCTGCCAGAAAGGCAAGGCTAAAGGTCAGGGGCGGTGGAAGGGAAAGGGCGTTCAGCAGGACACAGCCTGCAAAGCCGCCCGCATACACCTGACCTTCGCCACCTAGATTCATGTTGCCGCCTTTTATGGAAATGGCAGAGCCACAGCCTGCCAGCATCAAAAATGCCGCCGTGTTGAGCATGTTGCCAAAATAATAGGCTGAGGTAAAGGTATCGGTAAAAAGGCTGCGCAGTGCAGAAAGGGGATGGGCGGCAAATCCCAGAATGAGCAGCATGCAGACAGCAATTCCCAGAGCAGGTGATATGAGCGTCTGAAGGGCGGCGGGAGAAAAGGCTTTGATGCGGCGGTACAAGAGGCTTTTCATGCTTTTACCTCCTCGTTGCTTTGTGTCTGGTCAAAAATAAGTTCGGTGCTGCCTGACTCCAGTCGATAGACTTTCTGGCACAGCGTGAGGGGAAAATCCTGAGTGCCGATGACAAGAACGGCTTTTCCCTGAGCAGCCAAATCAGTGAGCGTCTGGCAGAGATTTCCCTGTGCCTCAATGTCCAGTCCCTGCATGGGATTACAGAGCAGGAGCAGGGCAGGATTGGTGGAAAGTTCACGGGTAAGGATGAGCCGCTGGAGCATGCCGCCGCTGAGGTTTGAAACATATTGTTCAGGCGTAATGTTTACGGCGGCTTCCTCTATGAGGGCGGCAGCTTTTTTGCGGGTGTCTGTTTTTGTATAGACGGAAAGCAATTGTTCTACCGTAATGCTGGGGTGTGCCGCCCGAAAATTCCTGTCTGACGGAACGATTGCCACCTTGTGTGCCCGTAAAAATTGGGGACTGAGGTGGTTTGCGGCGATAGTATGGGAAGCTTTGCCGTCTGTCAGGGTGACGAAACCTTTTGCCCATGCGGTTTCCATGCCGGTTATGGTGTCTTCAAGGGTATTTAGTGCCGCTTCCTGCAAGCCTGTTACCGCCGTAATCTGACCATAGTTTGCTGAAAGAGTGGCAGAAAGCAGGGCAGGGCGATTCTTTGGACGGGAAGAAACTTCTGCCAGGCTCAGTGCGGGGGCGTTACGGGGGTGAGTCGCAGCATCACCTTTTCCCCCGTTAGAAGGGGTAGCGGAAGACGGAGCGAAGTGCAGGCTGGAGCGAGGGGAAGACTTTCCCCCTTCTGAAAGAAAATGCTCGTATTCCTCGGCGGATGAAAAATGACCTGTCAGTGCACCCTGTCTGAGCAGGGTTATGGTGTCGGCGTAGCGGGTGGCTTCTGCATGGCTGTGGGTGATGACGATAATGTTTGTGCCGGAATCTGCAAGGCTTCGCAAGTGGGCGTAGAGGGCTTTTCGTTCGTCAATGTCCAAAAAGGCAGAGGGCTCGTCTAGCAGGAGAAGGGAAGGATGCTGGAGCAGGGAGCCGAGAAGGGATGTGTAAAAGCGCAGGTTTCCGCCCAAATCTTTTACGGTAGCGTTTAGGTTCAGCTGTGGAGCCCACTTGTTGCGCAGACTAAGCATTTCCTCACTGGGAGCGTGGAGAAAGAAGGATTTTTTTTTCTGGGTGGCTTGCAGTTGCAGAATCATGTTTTCTTTTGCCGTAATGCTGGAGGCAAGCATGGGCCGCTGATGCACCAGAACAATTCCCCGGGAGAGGGCATCTTTTGCCGAAGAAAATGCAGTGACTTTTCCGTCCAGCAGGATTTCACCGCTTGTGGGCTGAATGTCACCGCTGATGAGACCTGCCAGCGTGGACTTACCCGCACCGTTTTCTCCCACAAGGGCATGAATCTTTCCGCCTGCAAAGGTAACGCTTACGCTGTCCAACGCCGTTTTGAGGAGATAGTTTTTTGTCAGGTTGCGGGTGCTTATGGTCGTGGTTTAGTTCTCCAGTGTCCGCGGAAGGACGATGTTGCCTGAGCGCAGGGAATTGATGAGCACCGCCATTTTTTCGCGAATCTCCTGAGGAACATATGTGGTGTAGGCGGGGTCTTCGTCAAAATAGGAAACATAGCCGTCACGGAATCCCACGGAGCGTACGCTTCCCCAGGGAATGCTTTCTTCCAGATATTGCAGTGTTGTTTCTTTTGCGGCTAGGGAGTGCTTGGTCATGCAGCAGGAGATGATGACGCCGGGAGCCTTCTTAAAGCCATTTTCGTCAAACCAGACTATGTGCATGCCTTTTTCCCGTGCGGTGGCGATGACACCCTGGCTTGCGCCTCCGCAGATGGGAAGAACCATGTCGATTCCTGCGTCAAACATGGCGTTGGTAATTTCTGCACCCTTGGTGGCATCGTACCAGTTTCCCACCACGCGAAAGTCAGCCTTTGTGGAGGGGTATGCGTCTGACGCGCCTTTGGCAAAATAAGGATACAGGATGTTGTTCATAATGGGATATTCCTGAGCGGCTACCAGACCGACTTTGTGCGTTTTGGAATAGAGTCCTGCCATGTAGCCTGAGATGTAGGCCTGATCGCGCTGGTCGTAACTTACCGTATACATGTTGGGATTTCCATCGTAGGATGCGTCAAGAAAGATGAATTTTTCGCTGGGAAACTGCTTTGAAATCGGGGCGGCAAGTTCTGGAAGCGAGGGGTTTGACGAAAGAATTAGGTCATATTCGCCGGTTGCGGCAAGGGCTCTTATCTTGCTTGCCCATTCTGCCTGATTGGTTCCTGCTTCCATGATGTGCAGTTTTGCTTTTTTGCTTTCTTCGCTGACAGCAGCATTGTATTCTTCTACCGCCTGCCTTACTCCTTCCGCTACATGGGCATAGGAGGGTGAGTCAGCCATAATGCCTGGAATGAATACGGCGATAGAAGGCGCATGGTCGGCTGATTTTTTTGTACAGCCAGCGAAGGCAAGGGCGAACAGTGCGCCCGCCAGTAAAAGCATAGTTTTTTTCATAGGGGTCTCCTTATATTTTCATGCAGTTTCATCAGCAGCCGCAGCAGTTCGTCTTTTTCTGTGTCAGAAAAGCCCTGATAGCTGGTGGCAAGCAGTTCATCGGAGAGACGGGCGGTAAGGTCGTTGTATTTTCGCCCTTTGTCCGTCAGGCTGATAAACTTTTTCCGTGTGTCGCTGGCATCCCTTTGCGTTACAACCACTTGTGCTGATTCCAGTTTGCGCACGAGTACAGTTGTGGTGGACTTATCCCGGTTGATTTTCTGAGCCAGTTCTCCCAGTGTCATGCGCTCTTTCTGAGACAGGCAGAACAGAATGAATCCGTGAGATGTTGCAAGTTTGGGTAAACCTTCTTCCGCCATTTTGCGCTGCAGAAAATCCTGGGAAAGAGAATGCAGGCGAGAAATAAGCGAAAGCACCGATGCCACACAATAGTCCATGGAGACAGTGTAGCGAATCGGTGCTTTTCTGTAAAGATAGTTTTATATAAAACTAAATATTTTCTGACTCTTTTTCTTCTGCCCCTGCTGCTTGTGCCGCAAGTTTTTTGTTTATGCGTATCTGATTTATGACAGAGGTAACCAGTGATGCAATGGCCAGCACGATGAAGATTACACAAATCGGCTTGGAGAAAATTGCAAAGAAATTTCCGTCGTCAATCTGCATAAAGCGGCGCAGGTTGCTTTCGCTCATGGGACCCAGAATCAGTGCCAGCAGGATGGGAGACAGGGGAAAGCCGTACTTTTGCAGGAGGTAGCCGATAAGGCCCATGGCAATCGCAAAGTATACGTCGAACATGTTCTGATTGATTGCGTATGCGCCCACAAGAGAAAGGACAAGGATTGCAGGAAGCAGGAGTTTTCTTTCTACGGAGATAATCTTTGCAAAGACTTTTACACCGGCCATTCCCACAATCAGCATGGCAATGTTTGCAAGAATCAGGGATGCAAAGACTGCGTACACGATGTCCAGATGCTCCACGTACATCATGGGACCTGGCTGGAATCCTTTCATAATGAAGGCACCCATAAGGACGGCTGTATTTGAGTCGCCCGGAACGCCAAGGCTCAGCATGGGAATCATGGCACCGCCTGAACAGCCATTGTTTGCGGATTCAGATGCGGCGATGCCTTCTGGTACGCCCGTGCCGAATTTTTCGGGATGCTTGCTTTCACGCTTTGCCTCGCTGTAGGAAACAAAGGCTGCAATGTCGCCGCCAGCACCGGGAATGGAGCCGATAAAACTTCCGATTAAGCCGCCGGTCACCACATTGCGCAGGATTGCCTTGATGTCGGACAGGCTGGGCAGTACGCCGGAAATTTTTGCCTCGGTCTTTTTTGTCGCAAGGTTCTGCTCAATGCCTGCAAGCACTTCGGAAATGGCAAAGAGACCAATCAGTGCGGGAATGAAGGGAATGCCGTCGTAGAAGCCCCGCCACTTGATAAAGCGCAGGTAGGCACAGGTTTTGTCCATGCCGACGGTGGAAATCAAAAGGCCAAAGAGAGCCGTAATCAGGCCCTTGGTGATGGATTTCCCCGAAATTGAAATAATCACGGAAAGACCAAAAACGGCAAGGGCAAAGAATTCTGCGGGACCAAACTTCAAGGCCATGCGGGAAATGTAGGGCGAAAGGAAGGTCATACAGAGGGCACCAATCATGCCGCCTAAGAATGAGGCAAAAAGGGCAATGCTGAGGGCGCGTCCTGACTCACCCCGTTTTGCCATGGGGTAACCGTCCATAATCGTAGCGGCCGCCGCAGGTGTTCCCGGAGTGTGAATCAGAATGGCCGCAATTGAACCGCCGTACATACCGCCGCAGAAAATACCCAGCAGCATGCCAACAGCGGGAATCAAATCTAGTCCATAGGTAAAGGGAACGAGCAGGGCTATTCCCATGGTGGCAGTTAAGCCCGGAATGCAGCCGATTAAAACACCGCCTGCTGCTCCAATAAAAATATAGAGCAGTGACAGCGGATTGAGCACCGTAAGAATGCTTGAACCTAACAAACTTAAATCCATACTGTCCTCCTTATCCTAAAAGTCCCATGGGCATTTCGATTCCCAAGAGGAAGCGGAAGGCAAGAAAGACCACGGCGGTGACTGCTACCGAAATAATAACCATTTTAATCCAGTCACGCTTTCCCAAAAGAAGCATCAGTCCAAAAATGGTAAAAGGCGTAACGATAAGAAAGCCCAGAATGCTCCACAAAAATGCGGTGGCGATGATGATTGCCAGTCCTATGAGCATACGCTGAATGTCTTTGTTTTTCAGGCTCAGCGTGGGAGCGGCTTCTGTATTGTTCTTATCAATAATGTTCTGAATGACAAGTACCAGACAACAGATAAAAAGAGCGACTGCCAGGGCACGGGGAAAAAACTCCGGCCCTACAGGTACATTTTTAAATTGTTTGAAAGTAAATGTTTTAAAAAATGCGGCAGCGGAAAAAAAGATGCCGATTCCGCCTGCGATAATATTTGCTTTTCTCATATAGTATTCCATGTTTTACGGGTAAAGCCAGTTGCAAAATAAAAGGCGGTGATTCGATAGCATGAAAACTATGGAATCGCCGCCCCTCTAAAACTTATTCAGCCAATCCTAAAGACTTCATCGTTGCGGTGACTTCTTCAAAGTTGGTTTTCAGGAATTTACCGAATTCGGCAGAATCCTGATAGGCAAGGTTCAGGTTCAGTTTGCCGGCAGTTTCTACAAAGTCCGGGTCTGCTTCGGCTTTTGCAAATGCATCCACCAAAACCTGCTTGATTGCCGGGTCAACGCCTTTTGGCAGTGCAAGGCCGCGCCAAGTAAAGTAGGTAATGTCAAAGCCCTGCTCCTTGAAGGTGGGGATGTCGGGATAGTTTGCGGGGCGTTTTTCGTCCATAATGCCGATAACCTTTACGTTGCCTGCATCCAGCTGAGACTTTACTTCTGCCAGAGAAACAGACACGGCCTCAATATGACCGCCAGCCAGTGCCGTAACAGCACCTGCCGCGCCTTCAAATGCAACATGCTTTACGTCAATTCCTGTCTTGTCAGCCAGAAGACCTGCACCGATGTGCCAGACAGAACCTGGTGCTGAGTTACCGATGGAAACTTTTCCCGGATTTGCCTTGCAGTAGTCAACGAATTCCTGCACGGTGTTGTAGGGAGCGTCAGCCTTTACCGTGAGTGTAGCCGCATCAGCATTAACGCGAATGAGCGGGTCATAATCAGCATAGGTAAAGTCAATCAAGCCCTGCTGGGGAAGAGAATTCAATTCAAAGGTAATCATGCCAATGGTGTAGCCATCGGGCTTTGCATCTTTGATTGCTGCGTGACCGATTGCGCCACCGCCACCAGTTTTGTTTTCCACGGTGATTGTCTGTCCAAGTTGTTTTTCAGCAGCACCACAAATAGCACGAAGGACAGCATCGGTTCCGCCACCTGCACCCCAAGGACAAATCATTGTGATTCCCTTTTTGGGATAGCCTTCAGCACCTTTATTGCTTTTTTTACAAGCAACCAGTGAAAGTGCTGAACCAACAAGCATGACCGCAGTAGCAACGGCGAGCAATTTTTTCATAAAGTTTCCTCCTGTATTTTTTACGAAACTACGAATACTAGTATTATCATTATACCACACCTTTTTTAGAATGCAAATTTTTCCTAGTTGCCCATATCTTAAAATTGGTCTAATATGGAATATCCTTTTTGCGGAGGCAAAGTATGCTTACAGATATTCAAATTGCTCAGGCAAATACCATGGCGCCGATTACGGATATTGCAAAAAAAATCGGTATCGGTGCAGAATCGCTGGAAATGTACGGACAGTACAAGGCGAAAGTGACGATGGCGGAATTGCGTTCTCTGCAGAAAAAAGTTGCGGACGGAAAGAAGGGGAAGCTTATTCTGGTTACTGCTATCACGCCTACCCCTGCGGGTGAGGGAAAGTCAACCGTTTCTATCGGACTTGCAGATGGATTGCGCAAAATCGGAAAGAATGCCGTGATTGCCCTTCGTGAGCCGTCTTTGGGACCTTGTTTTGGCGTAAAGGGGGGAGCCTGTGGCGGGGGCTATGCGCAGATTGTTCCTATGGAAGAAATCAACCTGCACTTTACGGGAGACATTCATGCCATATCCGTGGCAAACAATCTGATTGCCGCCCTAATTGACAACCATATTCAGCAGGGAAATGCACTGGGAATTGATCCCCGTACCATCAGCTGGAAACGATGTGTCGATTTGAATGACCGTGCCCTGCGCAACATTACCATTGGTTTGGGTGGAACTGCAAATGGCGTACCTCGTGAAGACCATTTCTGTATTTCCGTTGCCAGCGAACTTATGGCGATTATCTGTCTTGCCACTTCTATCTCTGACCTAAAAAAACGTATTGACAACATTACGGTTGCCCAAGATTTTTCCAAAAAACCGGTGCGCTTTGCCGCCCTCAAATGTACGGGAGCCATTGCTGCCGTACTAAAAGATGCTGTTCGTCCCAATCTGGTGCAGACGCTGGAAAAAACGCCTGCTTTTGTTCACGGCGGTCCTTTTGCAAACATCGCTCATGGCTGTAACAGCATAAATGCTACTACCTGCGCCCTTGCCACTGGCGACTACGTGATTACCGAAGCAGGCTTTGCTGCTGATTTGGGTGCAGAAAAATTCATGGACATAAAATGCCGTATCGCCGGGCTTTCTCCCCATGCCGTGGTAATTGTCGCGACCATTCGTGCCCTCAAAATGCATGGCGGCGTAGAAAAGGCTGCGCTCAGCAGTCCGAATGTTTCTGCCGTGGAAAAAGGTTTTGAAAATCTTCGCATACATATAGAAAACATTGCAAAGTTTGGCGTGCCGTCTCTGGTGGCAATCAATCACTTTGTCACTGATTCAGACGAAGAAACTGCTACCCTTATATCCCTGTGCGAAAAGGCAGGCGCAAAGGCTCTTGTTACCCAAGGCTGGGGAAAAGGTGGCGAAGGTGCCGCTGACTTGGCAAAAGAAGTTGTTGCCCTCTGTGACAGCGGAAAGGCTTCCTTTACCCATCTGTATGCTGATGAACTTCCCCTTAAAGATAAGATTGAAAAGGTTGCCAAGGAAATCTACCGTGCAGGTTCAGTGGAATTTTCTTCTCTGGCCCTTAAAAAACTTGCACAGTTTACGGCGGACGGCTACGGCTCTCTTCCCATTTGTGTGGCAAAGACACAGAATTCCATCAGCCATGATCCCAAGCTTTTTGGTGCTCCCACCGGCTATACCTTTCCGGTACGCGACGTACAGTTGTACAGTGGAGCCGGTTTTGTAGTCGTTCTTGCGGGAGACATTATGACCATGCCGGGACTTCCCAGACAGCCCGCAGCCCTCAATATTGATGTGGATGACGACGGCATTATTTCTGGCTTGTTTTAAATAGATGACGGTTCTTGCAGCACAGGAGCCCTTTTTGGAGTATATATGTTCAAATTTTTCTTGAAGAAGAACTTTTGCGATGGCTGGGATAATCTTTTTTTCATCCTGCTGAGCAATGTTCTTTTTATTGCATTGTTTGCTGGCTTTGGTTTTCTGGCAAGACTGGCCGCGACAATCAATCTGCTTACCATGTTTGCCGTGATTATTCTGGCAACAGGCCTGCTTATGGCGGTGGTCTTTGCATGGGGGGCAATTGCCCGAAAAATTGCGGACTTTAATACGCCTTCCATTTCCCTCTTTTTCCGCTCGCTACAAGAGTCTTGGAAAACAGGATTTGTCTTTGGCCTTCTGCTGGGTGTGTTTGTGATTTTTGTGGCTACGGCCGTTTCCTATTATCTTCGCATGGCTTTTTCTGGAAAGAGCATCGGACTTTTCTTTGTGTCGATGATTGCATTCTTTACGCTTGTCTGTGTTATGGCAATGCAATGGTTCTTGCCCCTGTATTTTTTACAGGAGACCAACACCTTTGCCAAATGTTTCAAAAAATCTTTCATCATCTTTTTTGACAATGCAGGCTTTTCTTTTGTCATGCTGCTCTATAATCTCTTTCTCTTCCTGCTGTCATTTCCCCTCTTTTTCATGCTGCCGGGGGTAAACGGCATTACGCTTTCCAATATGAATGCGCTCCGCCTGCGCCTCTACAAGTATGACTGGCTTGAAGAGCATCCTGACTATGAAAATAATCGTGACAAGCGTGCTGACGTGCCTTGGGAAGAACTGATTGCTGATGACAAAGAGTCTCTGGGAGAGCGTAAACTGCTTTCTTTTATTTTTCCCTGGAAATAAACGCACATAGTTACATAAGATGCGTTCGTCAATCAAGCAGGTTGGAAGTCAGAAAAAGCAAAGAGCCGGTTTGGACAAGTCCTTTTTATGCTTGTGCTTTTGCGGCGGCAACATAGTCCGTTTTGTCTATGCTCATGCCTTCTACGGATTTAAGCATGGCTAGTTCCAGTGTCTCAAATACATATTCCCGGATAACTTGAATGGATTCCTGAGGGGTCTGGTCGTTTATCATAAAGATTGCCGCATAGTTATTGCCGCTGGGCTTGATAACCAGTGTTTTTGCTTTTGTCTGAATTTGTTTTTGTCCCAATTGAATCGTAGAGAAAATTTCTCCGCGCCCCTGAACAAAGGGCAGTTCCTTTGGCGTAATCAAAACGGCAACGGAAGCCGTACTGATATCAACGATTTGGGCGGTAAACATCTTGCCGTCCTGAATCCACAGGAAGCGGGCATTGGGGTCGGTCATACATATGGTTCGCACATACTGACGGCGGCCTTTTGCTCCCAATTCGTCAAGTTTTCTTGCCAGCGTGGGAAGCATGGCTTTGAACTGACCTTCTATGTGGAATACACCGCCTGTTATGTTGGGGTCTTCGCTGAGCACTTTTAATTCCATTGCACTTAAATGCTCATTCACCACGCCTACAATCGTTGAGTTAAAAACGTCATCTTGCTTTATGGAATTGATAAGGTTCTGCCATGCGGGAATGTTCATCTGTGTTTCAGTATTGATGTAAAGAATCGCATCGTGGTGAACACGCAGATAACTTTTTACTCGCCGATAGTCAGAAATTGTGTAGACTTCAAATTCAAGAATTTTTAAAACAGTAACAATATGGGTACGAACTGAGAAACTTGGGTTGAGAAAAAATATTTTTCGACCGAATGCAGGACCCGCCGGTGCCTGTTGCTGCTGCTCCATAATAATCCTTATATATTATATCGGTATATCGTGAATAATACAACTGTTGTTTCTGACGAAAAAACAAAAAAAGCCCTTTTTACCACACAAAATTACGGCAGTAAAAAGGGTTCGCAGAGTAGACAATAGCCTTTTGTGAGTTTTATTTCTTGCTAATCAGCAAAGTCTTTGTGTCCAGTTTGAGGCTGGTTTCAACGTTCTTCTTGTCGCGCAGTTTGAGCACGATGAGTTCAACGTCGTTTGCCTTCTGCTCCAGATGAGCAACAATGGCAAAGTAGTCTTCCAATGCGGCCGGCACAGAATCAGCGAGTTTTTCACCTTCTGCACTTGCGCTGAACCATACCTTTACGTTTTCTGCCTTTGCATAGTCTGCAACTGCCTTTACGTCAGCATCGCTCACCTTTGCATAGTCAACACCGTCCATCACAACGCCAGCAACTTCGATGCCGCCAGCCTTGAGGGCCTTGAGCGTGTTTACTACTTTTGCAAGAGTGAAGTTGTCCAGAGAGAAGTTCAGAATCGTGCGTTTTGCAACTATATCGTCCTTCAGGTCTGCTGCACCGTTCTTCTTCTTGGCGAGTTCAGCAAAAATGCCGTCGTACCAAGAGATGACGTTTGATGAGTGCAGGTCAAAGGTGACGTGTGCAAGCTGCTTGTCCTGCAAGAGTGTGTCCATACCAAACTGTACGAGCACACTGGTTTTTCCCAGACCTTTTTTTGCAGTAACGAGACCGATTTCTCCAGCCTTCAGACCGCCTTCCGTTGCTTCGTCAAAGAGACGTACGGGGCTTTTATCAAATAAATCCTGTTTTTCCATATCTATCTCCCTGCCTTAGTTTCCGGCCTTTCTCTTAGCCTGATATTCTTTAATCAGTTCGTCTGCAACTGCATTCGGAACACGACCATACTTCTCAAATTCCATCGTGAATTCTGCCTTACCCTGTGTTGAAGAACGCAGGATTGTTGAGAAGCCGAACATTTCGCTCAGCGGAACTTCTGCGTTTACAGTAGACATGTTGTTTTCATCGGTAGAATCAAGGATAACGCCACGGCGCTGGTTAATCAGACCGAACATATTTCCCTGGAATTCTGTTGGACCTTCGATGGAAACCTTCATAATCGGTTCAAGAATAACCGGCTTTGCCTTCTCATAGCCTTCGCGGAATGCGCCGATAGCAGCAGTCTGGAATGCAATATCAGAAGAGTCAACAGGGTGATACTGACCGTCGTTGATAGTACAGCGAACGCCAACAACTGGAGCACCAATCAATGAGCCCTTTTCCATAGCCTTTTTGAAGCCCTTGTCACAAGAGGGAATGTATTCGTTGGGAATAGCACCGCCCTTGATTGAGTCCACGAATTCGTAGTCTTTTTCTGCAAGCGGCTCCATAAATCCTGCAACACGACCGTACTGACCAGAACCACCTGTCTGCTTTTTGTGGGTGTAGTTGAAGTCCGCACGGGCAGTGATTGATTCGCGGTATGCAACTTCCGGCTGAGAAACCTTAACTTCGCACTTGTATTCGCGCTTCATGCGTTCTACGTAAACTGCCAGGTGCAACTCACCCATACCCTTGATGATGGTCTGATTTGATTCAGGGTCAACATAGGTTTGGAATGTGGGGTCTTCCTTAGTAAAGCGGTTCAGAGCCTTAGACATGTTTGCGGCGTCGCTCTTGTTTACCGGTTCTATGGCTTCGGAAATAACCGGGTTGGGAACGAACATTGAAGTCATGGCGTAGTTGATGCCTTCGCCACAGAATGTGTCGCCAGAAGCGCAGTCAACGCCAAAGAGAGCGCAGATGTCGCCCGGTTCACCCACTGAAATATCTTCCATAGCGGCAGAGTTCATGCGGACGAGACGACCAACCTTGAACTTCTTGCGTGAGCGTGTATTGTAGAGTTCCATGCCCTTTACGACACGACCCTGATAGATACGGATATAAGTCAACTGACCGAACTGACCGTCATCCAGTTTGAATGCCAGTGCAACAGCCGGCTTGTCGGGAACGTTAAAGAGTTCAACCTGCTCTTCGTTCTTGTCCAAATCCAGTCCGTAGTTATGAACTTCAGTCGGGTTGGGCAGGTAGCGTTCAACGCCGTCCAAAAGTGGCTGGATACCCTTGTTCATGTGGGCTGAACCACAGAATACGCCAACGAACTGTTCTGCCAGAGTACCCTTGCGGATTGCTGCAATCAGCTGTTCTTCTTTTACATCGCCGCCTTCGAGAACTGCTTCCATCAGGCTGTCATCGAAGTTTGCTGCTTCTTCCAGAAGTTCCTGGCGATAGCGGTCGGCGTCTGCCTTGAGGTGAGCCGGGATTTCTGCGATGCGTACGTTTTCACCGTTTTCACCGTCGAAGTAGATTGCCTTCATGCCAACCAGGTCAACAACACCTTCCAGTTTGTCTTCCAGACCGATAGGCAGTTCAACCATGTGAGCATTCAGACCCAGTTTGTCGCGGAGCTGACCGCAGACACGGATGGGGTTTGCACCCTGACGGTCACACTTGTTTACAAATGCGATGCGGGGTACGTGATAGCGCTTGAGCTGGCGGTCAACAGTGATTGACTGTGACTGAACGCCTGCAACCGCGCACAAAATCATGATGGCACCGTCAAGAACACGCAGAGAGCGTTCAACTTCAACGGTAAAGTCAACGTGACCGGGAGTGTCGATTAGGTTAATGGTGATGTCCTTCCACTGAACCTGTGTTGCTGCTGACTGGATAGTGATGCCGCGTTCGCGTTCCAGTTCCATGTTGTCCATAACAGCGCCGACACCGTCTTTACCACGAACTTCGTGAATCGCATGAATCTTGTTGCAGTAGAACAGGATTCGTTCTGACGTGGTAGTCTTACCAGAGTCAATGTGGGCACTAATACCGATATTACGTACTTTGGTAATATCAAAAGCCATATTGTTTACCTCTCAAAAAAAGTTTCAAAAATTAGTGGATTTATCAATTTTATAGAAAAACAAAGGTTTTAGCAATATAGTTGCCGATGTTTTCTTATTGTGCGCCCCGTTATTCGGTCTGACCTTTTTCTTCCGCCGGGGCAGAATCTTCCCTGCTTTCCTCTGAGGATGACACAGACTGCTGCTCCTGTTTTTCGGCTGAATTTTCTTTCTGACCGGCCTGTTGGTCAGCATTTTTATGAGCCTGCTCTAAATCCTGGGCAATCTGTTCCCGCTGAGCGGCTTCTGCGGCTTCCTTCTGTTGCTTTTCTGCCTTTTCCTGAATGGCCTTGTGGGCGGCTTCCAGTTTGTCTGCGGGAACTTTTTCCAGCTCCAGTTTTGCAAGTTTTTCGTATGCAGGCGGGAAGGAGCCGACGGGATAACTTGCGTAGAGTTTTGTCAATCCCTCTAGTGTTTCCACCGCATCTGTGTAGTTTTTGCTGCGCATATGCAGGTGACCGATTTCGTAGGTGGCTTCCGTATACAATGCGGGGTCTGAGCCGTAGCGTTCGACAACTGCGCTAAAATAGCGGAGGCTTTGCTTGTTCCTTCCTTTTTCAAAGGCTTCCTGTCCACGCTGAATCAGTTCCTTTGCGGTCAAGTCATCGGGAATTGGTTTGTTTGAGTTGCAGGAAAAAAATGTGGCTGCTGAAAGCGCAATCAGTGCGCCTGTCAAAAGGGTCAATACATGTTTCATGCTTTTAGTGTACCATCTTGTAAAAATAAAAAAAAGATACCAGACAAAAGTTACGCAAGAATTATCGTTGCCAACGGAAGGACTTTTCGGTATATTATATAGTGAGGTTTTATAAATGAATATCGTTTTGGATAAGGATGAAAAAAAGCCTGAGATGCCGCAGCAGGATGCGCTTGCGGAAAAATTCTTAAAGACACGCCAGATTATTTTGAGCGGCGAAGTCAATCAGGAAAATGCGGAAAAAGTAATCAAGCAGCTGCTTCTTCTGGAGGCAGACAGTGATAAGCCCATTTATCTTTACATTGATTCTCCCGGCGGTTCAATTGACGATGGCTTTGGCATTTTTGACATGATTCGTTTTGTCAATGCACCGGTCTATACAATCGGTACAGGCTTGATTGCCAGCATGGGTGCAATGATTCTGCTCTCAGTACCAAAGGAACGCCGTCTGGGTCTGCCCAACAGCCATTATCTGATTCATCAGCCCTTGATTGGCGGTGCATACCGTGGCGTGGCAACTGATTTGGAGATTCAGGCAGAAGAAATTGCCAAGAGCAAGGCAAAGATTGTGGAAATCATTTCCTCGGAGACTGGCAAGAGCAAGGAGCAGGTTGTGCAGGATACCGACCGTGATTTCTGGCTGACTGCTGACGAGGCTGTGGACTACGGCCTTATTTCCAAGGTCATCACCAGACGCTCCGATTTGCCTAAGGCTGACTAGCATTAACAGGCTTTATTTGTTATTATGATTTTTGAATTGACGGATTCCATTGCCCAGTCACTTATCTTCGCTATGGAAAATCAGGAGGAGGCTTTTGTGCTGGATGCAAAAACCGGTACGCTGCTTCCTGCTGAAAAAAAATCCGCCGATGAAGATACAATCTATTCGCTGCCAGCCTGGAATTCCCATGATGGCTACGGATTGCTGGATTCATTTGTTTCGGGTCTGCATGTACCCAATGCAAAAGCGGAACTGCGAAACGTTTTGATTGCCGGCAGGGGGGTGTTCAGGAATTTTAAGAATGTAATAAAAAAGTACCCGGAGGTAGAGCGTAAGTGGCATTTTTATAAAGAAAAACAGATGCACTTGCGTGTACTGGACTGGTACAATGCGTTGCGCGAATCATGGGGTCTGGATGCGCTTTCGGATGAGATTGAAGACTTTGATGACCTTATTGAGGAAGATTTTAATTTTCGTCCATATGATTCCCTTCAGGACAGGGATTGTGTGGCTCAGGGCGTAGACGCAGTTTCAAAAGAATACGAGGAATCGGCAGAAGGTGAACTGGGGCAGGCTTATGCGGCGTTATGGAACCTCCAATGTTCATACGAGGATAAAGAAAGCGAGCATGGCTTTGTGTGCCGTACATCGTCCGATGATTTTGCCGGATGTCTTTTGGTTTCTCATCTTCCGTCCTGCGCAAAAGAGACTGTTCAGTTGACGGCTCTGTTTGTGAAGCAGAATTACCGCGGCTTGGGAATCGCACGGACTTTGATTTCGTTCTGCATGACCCGCTTACGAGAACGCGGAATTCGATGGTTTATTATTACGCGAATACCCCAAATTCTGGAACCGATGCTGGTTCGTTCAGGTTTTACAAAAACCGATTTTGGATTTGTGGCAGATTTGAAAAAACTCTTAAATGAATAAGGAGCTATGAAAAAAATGGCATTTAGACGCAGTTTTGACCTTGATATGGATAAGGTTGCAGCATTTTTGAAGGATGCAGTTGCAAAAGTTGAATCAGATCCGGATACTCTGGAAGAACTGAAAAAAGTCTTTAAAAAGAATGTACCCCTGACACGCCGTTCTTATGTGGCAGCATATCTGCTGAAGGCATGCTCAGGCTCAATTATGCGTTTTTCTATGCGCAACCGCTTTGAAAATGCTCGCGAAGACTTCCGCAGTCGTGTGGAAGAACGCAGAAATCGTTTTGAAAATCATGCGGAGCATGCTGCTGGTGAGCATACGGATGAACCCAGGGAGCGTGCACCCCGTGTACAGATTGACCCCGCCGTGGCAACAAGCGTCTTTGTTTCTATCGGACGTAACCGCCGTGTATTCCCCCGTGATTTGGTGGGACTTTTCTGCAGCGTAGCAGGCGTAGAGCGAGAACGCATTGGCGACATCAAGGTGCTTGCAAATTATTCTTTCGTACAGGTATACAGCGAAGATGCAGAAAAAATCATCAATGCGCTGAATGGCTATGACTACCGCGGACGCAAACTTGCTGTAAATCTTTCCCGCCAGAAGGAAGAAGGTGAGGACAGCGCGGCAGAAAATACCCTTGCGGAAGAGCGCGTGCCCAGCGATGTTGAAAACACCTCAGCACCGATTGCAGACAGCTTTACCACAGCAAACAATGATACCGTTGCTGAACAGGCTGCTTTTGCAAAGGCACAGGCTGCACAGGCAGAAATGAGCGATGAAGAAATTCTCGCTGCCCGTGCTCCCCGCTCAAGTTCTTCTGAGGATTTGAACTAGACCAGCACAAAGGGAGTGTTGATGGAAATCAAACTTCTACAGACGGGACCGCTGGGGGTTAACACGGTGATTGTGCCTTTGGCCAACAATAAGGTTTTCCTTGTGGATCCCGCTTCCTCTGCCTACTGTGACGATGAGCATGTGCTTTTCCGTTACATGGCACAGAAAAATCTGGAGCCTGCCGCTATTGTGCTGACCCACGGTCACTTTGACCATGTGGCAGGGCTTCCTTTCCTTTCTAAAACCTATCCGAACATTCCTGTTGTCATTCACAGGCAAGACGCTGAAATGATTGGTGCGGACAGCGGTCGTCTGCAGGGCATGATGCTGCGCCAGATGGGCTTTTACGATTTTGTGCAGGCGGTGACGAATCTGCCAGAGCCCACGGCTTTTCTGGAAGACGGTAAGACGCTTTCCGACTGCATTTTTACTGACGATGTGGATGTGCGCACGGCTCTTTCTCAATGGAAAGTCCTGCATACACCGGGGCATACAAGGGGTTCCTGCTGCTTCTACAACGAAAGTAAAAAGGTGCTGATAAGTGGTGACACGCTTTTTTATCAGTCCTGGGGACGCACCGATTTGTACGGCGGAAGCGAAAGCGAAATTCAGCAGAGCCTGCAAAAACTTGCTGAAACAGTGGCTAAAGATACCCGCGTCTACCCTGGACACGAATACAGCGGCTTTTTGTTTGGGGATAATTTTTAATAGTTTACACTTTTATGACCACAGGAGCGAAATCTCTTCATGGGGAGGCTGATAGGGCTCAAACTGCATGTCCTCAGTGACGGCAAAAAATTGGTAGCCTGTGCCTTTGTGATTAAAGGTAACAAGGGCAAATGAATTGGGTGAGCCCCTGCGTGGACGGGCACAACTTCCTGGGTTTAGCAGGAGTATGTCGCCTTCCTCTTTTGCGTAAGGAATATGGGTGTGCCCGAACAAGGCAAGGCTGGCTTTTTCCCTTTTTGCCGCATGATACAGTTCCTTGCTGCCGTAATACACATCGTAGAGATGTCCGTGAGTTAAAAAGATGACTTTTCCTGCGGCAACAAATAGTTTTGTATGGGGAACCGAAAAGGACTGTATATTGTTTGCCGTGCGTATGGTGCAGGTGGAATCATCACCGTTTCCCTGTGCAATGGCCGCTACGGGTGGCAGGCATTTTGCAAAATCTGCGTCACTGAGGGAGCGGGCAAGTACGGAAAGAAAATCTCGACTTCCATCGCCGCAAAAGCAAAGGGCATCACTTGCCATGCCAAAACACCGCAAAATGGCGCGTACCACTTCGGCATTACCATGGGAATCGGAAAGTACGAGTATGCGAGCCGTGTCCTTGTGTGCCAATTCCCTTATTGCTGCGCTGTTTCCGAGAAGAGTAGATTCTTGCTGTACAAATTCAAACATGTTGCCTTATTCAAAAATAAAGTGGTTTTGAGACTGTAATCCCGATTCGGTGTCGATGTAGCGGGTAATGGTTCTGTTTGGACCCACGATTTTCTGCACAAAAGACAGCAGGTCTTCGGTGGCAGGAATGGGGTCGCGGGGATTCAGCATGGTCTGGATTGAGTTTGCAATTAACGTGTCTGCGTCAAAGTCCGGCGTGTGCTCAATGTCTTCTTCTACAAGGATTCCTGCTTTTTGCGCATAGTCCAGCACGAATGTGGCGGTTGCTTCGGAACCCAGCATGTCATCTTGCGGAAAGAGGCTGAATACGGGAAAGGGGTATGTGCCGTCGTGCTTGTCCTGCAGCCGGGCAAGAGACGCATTTGTGGCTTCAGGCGCACCTAAGATGACGATGCCTGCAAGATTTTGTTCTTCCAGCATGCCGTACAATAGGCTGATTCTTGCAGTTGAGCCTTTAAGAAAATCATCTGGATATACTGCAATTTCTACAAGACCGTCTGAATCTTCTGTTTTGAGCCCGAATTTTTCGCTTACATCAGCCCGGGTCTTTTCTACAAAAGTCTCGTCATTGTAGCCATAGCCCAAAAGTAAAAAAACATGCTTTCCTTCAAGGTATTGCTGGGTGTTTGAGTCGATGTTTTTCAGTTTGTCGGGAGTCTGCGTTTCTGCTTCTGAGGAAACGGGAAAAGTCTTGTCCTTTTTGCAGGAAGTAAGTGCAAGTGAAAGAGTCATGCACAGCGTGAATAACAGAATCTTTTTCATATGGAGAGTATAACAGAATGCAGTTACTTTGAAAACCGCAAAAAAAAGGCTGCCTCATTATTGGACAGCCCCTTTGTCTTTTAGTCTGTTTGTATGAAAGTAAATAGCTTACTTATTCCCATGTGACATTGATAACTACGCGTCCTGTTGTAGGGCTACTTGTTCCTGCTGTGGGAGCAAGTTCCATACCGCCTCCAGCGGAACTGCGGTCTGTGGGGCCACCCATCACAACTGCTTCGCTTGCAGACGCTGTTGTTGTGCCGCTGCCCAAATCGCGTGCGCCCTGTGCGGCCTTTGCTTCCGGTGCTACGGCAGTGTTGGCATCCTGAGAGAAGCCTGCTGCCTGTCCTGCACGAACTACCGTTGCGCTTGCGGGAGCCTGTCCGCCAGAAAGATCCTGAGCAGAGTTGCCTGCCGTTGCGGGCGTTTCTGGTGCATTGTCTTCTTCATCAGTGGCGACTTCTGCATTGTCGTTGTTTGAAGGCCATGCGGCAACAGAGCCTGAAAAGGTTTCGATGTCGGTAGACTGGAATGTGTTTGTAACGCCAAGTTCCGTGCCGCGGACAGAAGCCGTTGCGACCGGGCTTTTTACCGTAAAGCCAACGCGGCGGTTTTCAGTCTTTTTGACGTTTGCCTTTAAGGAGCCTGTAGCCAGATGCAGGCGTGTGTCGTCTTTTGTTTCTTTTTCTGCCAACTGTTCAATCGTAAGGCGGGAAAGGGGTTCAACCTTTACCCTTGTTTCCTTTATCTTTAATTCCAGTTCTGAGCGAAAGCCTGTCTGAATGACATCGCCCTTGGAAAGTTTGTTGCCCTTTGACAGTGCAACCCATGTGCCGTTTTTCTGGACTTCTACTTTGCCTGTTGCAGAAAGGACTTCTGCTTCAAATGCAGAGACGGCAGAAACAAGTGCTGTTGCAAGCAAAAGTGTAATCAGTGTTTTTTTCATAGAAACCTCCTCATAAAGCCTCTGGTTTATTGCTCGTTTAGAAAGATATTGCCGCTTTGAGCTGTACACAGCTTTTGTTGCGGTTGTCTTTGTCATCGTTATCAAAGTACTGGTACATCGAAGCACCAATCATGACATCGCTTACAATCTGCCAGTTTGCATTTACGCCGTACTGGAATCCTTCGTATTCGGGTGATTCTGCAGCGTTAATGATAATGTCGCCACTGGCACCCAAAAGCAGGTTCTGTACTGGCTTGATTGAAAAAGCCAGCGTGGGTTTAATTATGCCAGAGTATTCAGTGCGTCCTTGCAGGGCATTTGTAGCGGTCTGGCTGGTGAATCCCACGAAAGGCTTTAACCCGCCATTTTCACCAGATGCATACACGCCGCCGAGAGAAAGGGTGATGTTTTTGACCGGTGCATAGTAGGTGAGGAATACCTTGCTCAGATTTCCCACCTTAAAGTCTTCGCTGTCATACTTTGAAAAACCAAAGGTGGTGTTGATGTTGTAGTAGAGGGTGGAAACCAGAGGACCGCCGATTGAAAGTTCCGCATAGATACGGCTGTAGGTGGTGTCCGTCTGATCCTTCATCTTGAAAGTGCCCAGACCCTGCAAGGAAATCGTCTGACTTGCAAAGAGGTTGGGGAAGGAGAGAGTTGCCGAACCAATGACATAACTTTCTGCCCGCTGGTAGTGCTTTTTTGTATCTTCAGGCGAAAACTCCCCATATTCTGTGAGGAATTTTGCGCCATTTAAATGTTCAAAATTCTTGTTTACCATTTTGACGGTACGTGCATTCAAGAGACCTGTGTAGGCTCCGTAGAGGGAAAATGATACTCTGGAAAAATCAAATTTTGCCAGGAGTCCGTCTGCCGTCTGGCTGAATACCAAGCCGCTTAAATCTGCGGAATGGAAGCGTCCGACAGAAAGGGAAATCTGACTGCTGGTCTTCTTCCATGAGGTTGCAAATTTAAACAGGCTCAGGTCAGCAATACCGGCATAGCGTGTGTCGTAACTGTTGGCATCAACATCGCCGATTTTAATGTCTTTTTCTACAAACTGATACACGCCTTCTGCGGTGAAGTAGGTGGTGCCCTTGTTGTTGAAGGGGATGCGGAGCCATGCTGAGGCGGAATTCTTCTGTTCCAAAAGCAGCTTTCCAAAGGTGTTGCCGGAGAATTTTGAATCATTGGTAATCATGCCGCCAAAGTCAACTGCAGATGCCGCAGACAGAGAAGTGGCGAGCATCAGTGAAAGTAATGTATATTTCAGAGACTTCTTCATTATTTGTTACCTCCGGTAAGTCCGATGCAGTTATTCAGTACGGCAATGACATCGCGGCCGCTAACGGTCATGTCAGGATCAGCTGTGGGCGGAAGGACATTCTTTGCTTTAAGTTCTTTGTAGGCATAGCGTGGATTGCGGAAGATTGAATAGAAGAGTCCGCCTTTGAGATTTGTTGCCTTTGCGCAAATAAAAGCGGTTTCCTTTAGCGAAATCTGTTCGTTGGCTTTTGCCGTAGACTTGATGACGCCGTCTTTTTGCAGTGTTTCAAATGCATGCTCGTATGAGACATCTTCATGCACGATACCTTGATATACGCCTGCAATATAAGCGACCTGACCGTAGGTCGCATTCGGGGCAGCGATAATCTCTGTGAGTTTTTCCGCGCTTTGTGAATAGGCAAAAAGGGAAAGAACGGACAGAAATGCAGCTGCTAGAAGAACTTTTTTCATGATAAGCATCTCCTTTTCCAAAAAAATATTTCATTAAAATTATAACATATGATATAATTCTTGTCATGGAAAAGAAGAAGAAAAATGTATTTTCTGGGAAAAGTTTGGCAAGAATTGTTGTCATGCTGATTGTTGTTTTTTGGTGTGCGCTTTCTTTTGGTGGACTGTTGCAGAAATTTGACTACCGCTTGTATGACCTGATGCTGGGGCTGCGCAAGTCACCTAAGGAATGTCAAGAGCTTCTTTTTGTCGAAATTGACAATGATTCGCTGGAAGCCCTTGGCCCCTGGCCGTGGACGCGAAATATTATTGGAAACGCAATGCTCCGCATGAAAGAAATGGGAGCAAAAGAAGCGGTATTCGATATTGAGTACCTTTCGCCATCGAATGTGGGTGTGAATCAAAATGCCGTTGAGGATGTTTTTTCCTTGTTCAACGACATGGATTCCCTTTCCTATGACGAAGCCTACGAAAAACTTTGGAATGCGGTCTATCGTGATTACGATGATTTTTTTGCCCGCTCATTGCAGTTTTTTGGCAATTCCTGGCTGACGGTAAATATTTCCGACATTGGCGTAAAACTTTCAGACGAAGATGCGGCCTATGCAGAAAAACGACTGCTCTTGCATTCGGTAACGGATTCAAAAAATCTGATTGAGGCAGACGGCCGCTATTACGAAAAGGACCAGCATAATGCATTTTCTTTTGCCCCTGCTATCCACCTGCTTTTGGCTCGCGCTCGGGGTGCTGGTTTTACAAACGTTGTCATTGACCGTGACGGTACCCGCCGCCGAATCAACCTGCTGGCAAAAAATGCGGATAAGGGCTATGTGGGGCAGCTGTCATTTGCTCCTATGCTCAAGAAATTTGACGTGCAGGGAATAATCCGCCACAGGCACAGCATTGAGTTGGTGGGCGTACTCCTTCCGGGAAGTGATACCCGCAAAAACATCCGTATTCCGGTGGATGAGCATGGCCGTATGTATATCAACTGGCTGCACAAGGATTTTACGAAATCTTTCCGCCATGAAAGCCTTTTGTGGCTTGCGCAACTGGACCAAATGGAAGAAAACCTGGTACATGCTATTTCTTCCCTGCGGGATTACGGACTTAAAGGTGCAGACGGCAGTTCACTTACCTATTATGAAGCGGTTTCATCGCTCATGCGGGATTATGGTGCTATTTCAGACTACAAGAACTATCTGCTTTCCCGCTGTCTGGGCTATGATGAGGAAGGAAATGCAATTGATGGTGGAATAGCCGATGAAGAATATACGGAGTATTTTGCCCTGAGAAGCGATTTTTTCAGTAACGTCAAGTCTTTTGCCAGCGGATCTTTTGAAGAAGAAATAATGAATGCCCTGATGGATGCACGAGACCGTCTTGGTGAGGATGAATTTACTGATAATGTTGAACTTGTAACGGCGATTTTTGATACGCTAAAAAGCGAAAGTGATTTGTACGCTTCCTATGTTGATGAAATGAGCAAAAACTACAAGGATTCCTTCTGTATCATTGGCAATACGGCCAGCAGTACCACTGATTTGGGCACAACGCCCTTTAACCGCTCCTATCCGAATGTGGGAACTCACGCCAATGTCTACAATACGATTGTAAATGAAGACTTTATTGTTCCGATAAATGGAGTCTTTGGGCTTTTGTTTGCCATTGTGCTTGCAATGAGTTATGTCTTTGTCAGCGAAAATAAAAAAGCCTGGCAGCAGAATACGATTGGCGCATTCTTGGTTCTGCTGGTTCTTGCGGTGCCGATTCTGCTGATGGCTCTGCTTGGTGTCTATATGCCTATGGTTGCTCCCAGCATGATGGCCATAACATCCTTCCTTGCGGTAACGATTTTGCGCTTTGTCACCAGCGAAAAAGACAAGAGTTTCTTGCGCAACGCATTCAGCACCTACCTTTCGCCTACGGTTGTAGATCAATTGGTAAAGAACCCTGACAAACTGTCTCTTGGCGGCGAGGAAAAGGAGATGACGGCACTCTTTACGGATATCCGTTCTTTTTCTACTTTCAGCGAAATGGTTACGCCTACAAAACTTGTCCGCGTGCTCAATGAGTATCTGGGAGCCATGAGCGACTGTATTCTGGCAAAAGACGGCACGATTGATAAATTCATTGGAGACGCAATCGTTTCTTTCTTTGGCGCGCCACTGGATATGCCTGACCATGCCTATGCGGCTTGTGTGGCTGCAATCCGTATGAAGCAGGCGGAAAAACGCTATAACGATGAACATTTTGCAAGCGGTGACATTCCTATGCTGCTACAGACTCGTATCGGTCTGAATACAGGCAGCATGGTTGTAGGCAACATGGGTACGGAAGGCAAGATGAATTACACGATGATGGGCGACAACGTAAACCTGGCTGCCCGTCTGGAAGGCGTAAACAAGGTCTACCACTCATGGATTTTGGCTTCTGAAACTACCTGGCACATGGTTGAGTCAGGTGCTCATGCCGGCGAACTTGTTGCCCGACCTTTTGACCGCGTTCGCGTTGTAGGAAAAGAACAGCCGGTTCAGCTTTACAATATCTTGGGCTTTAAGAATGAACTTTCTTCTCAGGAACTGGAAATGACGGAAGTGTTCAAGGGGGCAATTGATGCCTATCTCAAGCGTGACTTTAAGAAAGCGGAGCAGATTTTTATGGAGGCGGACAAGGTTATGCCGGACGAAACATCCCTGATGTTTGCGGAACGTTGCCGCGAGTACCTGAGCGCAAATCTGCCTGATGACTGGGATGGCGTATATCAGATGACAACGAAGGGCCACGACTAATATCTGGAGGTTGCTTCAAGTCCGAAAAGATATTCCCTGAAACAAAAAAAATCTCCCGCTTTTCACG
>CAKZZO010000003.1 GCA_937885175.1 uncultured Treponema sp.
CAAACAAAGCGGGCGTTCTCTCATTCAAACTCGACGGTCACGATGATGAGGAAGTGGGACAGCGGCTCAATGCCTATGGAATCGCAGTCCGAACCGGCCATCACTGTGCTCAGCCGATTTTTCGCCATTACGGGTACGAAGGAAGCGTGCGACCCACTCTGGCAATTTACAATTCGCCAGACGACATCGACGCGCTTGTCCGGGTGCTCCACACATTCTAGGAAGTTCGGAAACTCGCCTTCGGCGATTTTCCGAACTTCCTGACGAGTTTTAATTCCTGAAAATAGCAGGAATTAAAACATCGCATTTTCAGAGTTGCCTCGAAAAACTGAAGTTTTTCGAGGCTCCCTCTAACAATTTGGGGGCTTTTGCCCCCTTGTTTTTATAAAGGAAAAATTTATGGAAAATCGCGAACATTATGAAACGGAAGAAATTGTTGATACGCTTTTGAGTAATTACGACCGCGATACGCATATCGAAAAAATTGAATTTAACAGCCAGCCTGATGTTGATGTGATACACGAAATAACGCGTAAATTGCTCCGAATTGTGTTTCCTGGCTATTTTCGTGAAAAAAATCAAAAATTTTACAACCTTTCAAGTTATGTCAATTCATTGATTGAAGATGTGGTCTACAATCTTGAAGCGCAAATTGGTCTTGCGCTCTTTCAATGTCCTGAGTGTTTGGACAAAAACGGCGTTGTCGGTGCGAATGTCAGAGAAAAGACTCAGCATGTGATTCGTGTCTTCTTGCAGCGGCTTTTGGTCGTGCGCGAGTATTTGGCAACCGATGTTGAGGCAGCCTTTGACGGCGACCCTGCCGCATTCAATAAAAACGAAATCATTCTTGCCTACCCCGGCATTTGGGCGACGGCAATCAACCGAATCGCGCATGAACTGTACAAACTCAATGTGCCGCTCATTCCGCGCATTATGACCGAATATGCCCACTCAAAAACAGGAATCGACATCCACCCCGGCACAACGATTGGAAAATACTTTTTCATCGACCACGGAACTGGCGTTGTGATTGGCGAAACGGCGGTCATCGGTGAGCATGTAAAAATCTATCAGGGCGTTACGCTTGGAGCGCTTTCAACGCGTGCGGGCCAAAAACTCAAAGGCATAAAACGCCACCCCACAATCGAAGATTATGTGACGATTTATGCAGGTGCTTCAATTTTGGGTGGCGAAACCGTCATCGGCAAGAACGCGGTCATCGGAAGTAACGCCTTCATCACCACCTCAATCGCCCCAGACGCAAAAGTGAGCATCAAAAATCAGGAACTCGACATCAAAACGGGCAAAAAGACTGAGGTAGCCGAAAACGACAGCTGGTTTTACATCATATGAAAGGAGCGCAACAAAGAATTTGCAAAGTCCTTTCCAGCATGATAGAATATGGAATCAAACATCTTGGAGACGGTATGAAAAGAAAAGCATTACAAACTGCCGCAGCCTGTCTTGGAATTGCGGTCATAGCTTTGACTTTTACCAGTGCAAAAAAGTCAAAAAACGAACTGAAAGAACCTGTCAAAAACAAAGACGGATTGATTGAGCTGACCATGTGGTATGGAGGAACCGTCAGTGAGGCAGGGGAGCCGCCCCGCAACTGGCTGGCCTATGATATCATCCGAAAAAAACTGGGCATTGAACTAAAGCTTTCGATGCTTCCGTCAAGCGAGCACGACAGAGATGCTAAACTGAATGCGGCCGCCGCGGCAAAGCAACTTCCCGACATCTTTACGGTAAACAGGGAGCCATGGCTCATCATGGTCAAAAACGGCATGGTGGCTGAGGTTGACGACATGTATGAAATGATGCCCAACCGTACAAAAATCATGTTTGACAAAAACAGTATCAACTACACGACGGTAAAAGGACATTCCTACGGCTTCGCATCTCCCGGTTCAATTCCCCGCAATGAAGGCGTAGTCATCAGAAAGGACTGGCTGGACAGGCTGGGGCTTTCCGTACCGGTTACCACCGAAGACTTTATGAATGTCATGCGGGCATTCACCTACAATGACCCCGACGGAAACGGAAAGGACGACACCTACGGATACGGAGCATTCATCGAACTCTACACCCATCAGGAAGGATTGGGAAGGCGATTTGAGCCGATTATGGGAGCCTTTGGAGTTGCAGGAACCTGGAGCATGCAGAAGGAGCACCCCGGACTGAATGTACTCCGTCCCGAATTTTTTGACGCGCTGACCTATGTAAAGCAGATGGTAAACGAAAAGGTCATCGACCCCAACTGGATTGCCTACAAAAAAGATGACTTCCGCGCTGCATGGAAGCAGGGAAAATTTGGCATCATGCGCGAACAGAACGCAGCCCTTGCCGCAGAAAGCAATTACAAGCCTTTTGACAAAAACTTTCCCGATGGAGAATGGATTGTCATCAATCCGCCGAAAGGTCCCAAGGGCGAATGCTCTACCGGCTGCTTTATCCAAGGCTACAGAATCACTGCTGTCAGCAAGAACGCGATAAAAGACGGCAAAAAAGAAGCGATTGCCCGGCTCTTTGAATGGATGAGCAGCGATGAAGGCTATTACCTTTTGGGCTGGGGTGTTGAGGGCGTGAACTACGTAAAGGACGAGCATGGCGTTCCCGTAGTAGACGGTATTCCCGACCCCAAGAAAGGATTCTCCAAGGCCACCATGCAGCCACTGACACAACTCCGTGCCTACGTATTCTACAACGGTCCGGTAGAACTGTATTCCCGCTATCCAACCTATATCACCGAATTCTCCCACAAAAAGATGTCCGCCCTTGACGTTCTGAATCAAATGGACAAACTGCCCTATACACCCGCCGTTGGTTCGGATGCAATGCCGACGCCAAACGCAGACTTAAAGCGATTCTTAGAACAGGGAGTGCTGGAATTCATTACGGGAAAGCGTGACTTCAACCGCAACGAATGGAACAAATGGGTGAGTGAGTTTGAGAAAGTCGGCGGCAAAAAGTGGAACAAAGAGGGGCTTGACTACGCCAAGAAAAACAATCTGTTGTATTAGTTTGTAAGATTTGCTAAAATCCTTGTAGACTTTCTACAAGGATTTTTTTATGTCAGAAGAATTTGAAACAAATACCGATAAAATACTCGCTGAGGCCATGCGGGTCAGCGAAAAAATTGAAGCCGATATCAAGGTAAATCCAAAAAAATACCGCGTCCTGACTGGAGACCGCCCCACGGGAAGACTTCACATCGGACACTATTTCGGCTCCCTCAAAAACCGCGTGCGCCTTTCAAGGATGGGCGTTCCCACGATGATTCTCATTGCAGACTATCAGGTTCTGACTGACCACGATGCCTATGATAAAATCAGCGAGAACACCAAGCAGCTGGTAATCGACTATCTTGCGGCAGGCATCGAACCGGGTGACGACGTATTCATCTATCCGCACAGCCATGTACCCGAGGCAAACCAGCTGATGATTCCCTTCCTCACGCTGGTGACCAACGCGGAACTTTCCCGCAATCCTACGGTAAAGGATGAGATTGAAAAATCAACGATTCCCCTGAATGCCGGCATGTATACATACCCCGTTCATCAGGCAGTGGACATCCTTTTCTGCAAGGGAAATGTTGTTCCCGTAGGAAAAGACCAGCTTCCCCACCTGGAGATGGCCCGCGTCATTGCCCGCAGATTCAACAACAAATTCTGCAAGAACGCAGAGCCTGTTTTTCCTGAGCCCCACGCACTGCTTTCAAAGACTCCGATGATTATGGGCCTGGACGGAAGCGCAAAGATGAGCAAGTCCCTGGGAAACACAATCATGCTTTCTGCCACAGAGGATGAAACTGCAAAACTGATTAAAAAGGCAAAAACCGACCAGGACCGTCACATTGCATACGATCCAAAGAACCGCCCCGAGGTAGCAAACCTCCTGCGCATCATTTCCCTTTGTACCGGGGAAGACCCCACCGCAATTGCAGAAGGCATCGGAGACGGTGGCGGAGGAGCACTCAAGGCTGTGCTCACCGAAGCCCTGAATGAAGAACTGCGTCCCCTGCGCACCAAGCGTGCAGAACTCGAACAGCAGCCAGAACTGATACGCGAGGTTCTGCTTGAAGGCGTAGAAAAGGCCCGCGCAATCGCACGGAAGACGCTGGACGAAGTGCGCCATGTGATGAACATGGAAATTTAGTTTATTTTTTCTCCCAGATTCTTTGCCACGGTAAGGAGTTTTTCCCGCTCATTCATTGCCGGGTCGTCCAAGACACACTGGAACAACTCGTTCAGGATGCGCCCGATTTGTTTTCCGGCGGGTATGCCCAGTGCCATCAGGTCCTTTCCGTTTACGGCAAGGTCTTTCAGGCTGCGGGCGGATTTTTCCGCTTCCACTTTTGCAATGCGGTCGCGAAGTTCGTTAAGGTTCCGCACGGTCTCGCTCTTTCCCGCAAGAGGAAGACGGTGCATGCCGTAGATGTCGGCGTAGCGGAGCAGAAAAAGATTCTCCATATTTTCCAAGCCCACCCGAACGACAAAACGGCGTACGGCGGCATCTGACCACGCTGGCTCATAGAAAAACATATGGTTTTTAATCAGGTGGCAAACCTCGTCTATCTGGGCATTGGAGAATTTGAGGCGGCAAAGGACATCCCCAGCAATGTCTGCGGATTTGCCCTCGTGACCGTGGAAATGAACAAGTTCAAAATCCCTTCCGTCAACGGTCTTGTGCTCCACCGTGCGGGTACAGGTCTTTCCCACGTCATGAAAGAGGGCTGCAAGGCGCACAATCAGATTGTCTTTTGGTGCACCGTCGCAGGCGTAGATATTGTGGTCAAGCACGTCAAATTCGTGAAAGCCGCGGACATCCGCCTGGGTCACGCCCCGCCCCGCAGCAAGTTCAGGAATAAAGTAGGCGAGGATTTTCGTTTCCTCCATGCAGTGCAGTCCAAGGGAAGGCTGGGGAGACTTGAGAATCTTGCAGAATTCATCGCGGAAGCGTTCCAGCGAGACAGCATGTATTTTCCGCTGGACTTTATCCTCTAAAATTGCTGAATATGTATCTTTTTGTATAACAAAAGTAAGTTGCGTACTGAACCTCAATGCCCGTATGGGGCGAAGTCCGTCCTCCAGAAAGCGGTCGCGGGGCTTTCCCACCGTGCGGATTATCTTTTTCTCTATGTCGCTTTTTCCGTCAAAGGGATCCACAATCCTGCCGTCAGAAAGAGAGGCGGCAATGGCATTCATCGTAAAATCCCTGCGGCTCAAGTCGTCTTCCAGCGTAGCATCAAAGGAAACATGGTCAGGATGACGGCCGTCCGAGTAGCCCGTTTCAGTGCGGTAGGTGGTCACTTCAATTTCTTTTTTCATAAAATGCACCGTGACCGTTCCGTGGGCGATTCCCGTAGGAATGACCTTGTGGAACATCCTCATCACGTTCTCTGGCCTTGCATCGGTGGTCACATCCCAATCCGAGGCAGGCTTACCCAAGAGCATGTCGCGCACGGCTCCGCCCACAAGGTAAGCCTCAAAGCCGTTTGCAGAAAAAATCTCGTTCATTTTTTTGAGTTCCAGAGGAATTTTTACGCGGGTCATAATGCTATCTTAGCAAAAAAATAAATTTTTTACTATGCGGATTTTCTGTTTTTCTGTTATACTGTCCGTATGTCACTCTTTTTGGTCTTAACATTCCTGTTTTTCGCGGGAAGCCTTATCGGATGGGAAATCGAAGTCTTTTGGCGGCGTTTTTTCTCCAAAAATAATCCTGAGCGCAAATGGATTAACCCCGGCTTTTTGACCGGGCCGTATCTTCCGCTGTACGGACTTTCGCTGTGCATTCTCTTCGTGCTTTCGTTCATCGATGTGTCGTTTGTCAAAGCCGGGTGGCTTCAAAAACTCGTCCTGTTCGTGCTGATGTCACTTTGCATTACGGTGGTTGAGTACATCGCGGGGCTGATTTTTATCAAGGGCATGAAAATCAAGTTGTGGGATTATTCGCAATGCTGGGGGAACGTTCATGGCATCGTTTGCCCGCAGTATTCGTTCTACTGGGTGGTGCTGAGCGCGGTCTACTATTTTCTGATTCATCCGAAAATCCTCGAATGGCTTTACTGGTTCACCAATCATCTTTCGTTCTGCCTGGTGGTCGGATTTTTCTACGGCGTGTTCACGGTAGATTTGGCGTATACGTTTAATCTGTCCGCAAAAATCCGCGCCTTTGCACTGGAGCAAAAAATCGAAGTCCGCTACGAAAATCTCAAAGCCGCCATCCAGAAGAAAAACGAGGAGTTGCAGGAAAAGCGGCATTTTGTCTTTCCGTTCAAATCAAAAAGGAATTTTGTGGAAACCTTGCGCGAGGCATGGGAGCGGAGATAATTTTCTTGCCGTTTCCCGCGTGAATTTGCTATCTTTGTCGTATGAGGAAACTGAAAGAAAGATTGTGGCCGCGCTTTGGAAAGCGTGTGATGAGCGATGCGTTTTTGGATAAGTTTCAAGAATCGACGCTGCCGTTTGCCACGCTGATGACCTACTATAAATGCGCGATGATGGAAATTGAAACCAAATTCAAAGTGTTGAACGAAGAATTCGCGCTTCAATATGACCGCAATCCGATTGAGTCAATCAAGACACGCATAAAATCTCCCGACGGTATTGTGCGCAAACTGCGGAAAAAGAATCTACCGCTGACGCTTGCCACGATTGAGGAGCATATTACCGATGTAGCGGGAATTCGCGTGGTCTGCTCGTTTCCAGAGGACATCTATCGCCTTGCCGACTGTCTTTTGAAACAGGACGACATCACATTGGTTGAACGGCAAGATTATATCGAAAACCCCAAAACGTCAGGCTACCGCAGCCTGCATTTGATTGTCTCCGTGCCGATTTTCCTTGCGGACGAAAAGCGGCTGATGAAAGTGGAAGTGCAGTTGCGCACGATTGCGATGGATTTTTGGGCGAGCCTTGACCACAAACTGCGCTACAAAAAGAATGTTCCTGCAGAAGATGCACAAAAACTTTCCGCCGAGCTCAAAGAATGTGCCGAACTGAGCGCGGTGCTCGACTTGCGCATGGAAACGATAAAAAACCGTCTTGCGAAGTATACGGAGTCGTCATAAATGCACATCGTTGTTTTTACGGGCGGTGATTTTCCCGCGCCGCATCTTGCCGAAGCCTATGTTTCCGCTCACAAAGCCGATTACGTGATTGCGGCGGATTCGGGGCTGCTTGCGTTTGAGGCATACAATGCGCATTTTTGCGGCGCGTTCGGCAAGAACGGTGCACCTGACGCAATCTTGGGCGATATGGACAGCCTTGCCGCAAAAAACGCCGCCGACAAATTGAAAGCCTATCCTACAGGCATCGTGCAGACTTTTATTGAGGACAAAGATTATACCGACACCGAGCTTGCGCTGGAGGCGGCGCACAAGCGGCTATCCGACTGCGCGTCGGGCGAAGCCAACTGGATTACGCTCATCGGTGCGGGCGGCGGACAGCGGGCCGACCATTTTCTTGCTGTCTTCGACATATTTTCCACCCGACTGCGGCCCGATGTCTGGCTTTCAGGAGACCAGTCTCTTTGGCATGCCCCGCACGGCTCGTCTTTTAGCATCCGCGGACTGGGGCTTCGGGACATGATTTCCCTTGCAAGGACGACCGCCTCCCGCACCGGAGGCAACCTGTACTCGGAGGGGCTTTTCTGGGAGTACGGCGGCTTCCGCAAGGAAGGCATGCCCAGCATCAGCAACCGCATTTCGCCCGCATACTTTGAAAGCGGAAAGCCTGTAAAAATTGAGGCGAGGGCAGGAAACTTTGTGCTGATTCTGCCGACAAAAGCAAGCGTCACAAGAAGCGGATGCGAGCGAGATTCGCCAGCACAAGTCAGGCTAATACCCCAGGGAAAGCAGGTCAACCGTGCGGGAAAAAATGGCAAAGGCAAGGGAGACTAAGAAAATAATGCCGTAAGGAATCAGCTTAAAAAAGAAGCGGGGCTCCTTCCAGGAAAGGGCATAAAAAATACTTTCTCCCACACCGGCGGCACAAAACAAGGCGAGGGCAATGGAGGAGACCGTCATTCCCCAGAGGATGACTTTTATGTTTGACTCCAGAAAATACTGAATGTTTCCCGAAACGTAATACAAAATGAGGGCGATGGTCTGCAGTCCCAGAAAAATAACGGCGCGGCGATTCAGGCGGAGCAGCACAGGCGTACGCTTTTTGGGAACTTTCTGCTCTGAGTGGGAATCTAATCTTGAATCACCGGCCTTTTTGGGGGTATACTGTTCTTCACTCATACTTTAATTATACACAAAAGGACGCTTATGAAAAAGATACTGAAAAAAATATTCATCACGCTGCTCGTATTGATTTTCGCAGGAGCCGCCGCCTTTTATCTTGGCTGGGTACAATTCAAAGTAAGCACCGATGCATGTGGCGTGCTGATTTCAAAGACCAGCGGCGTATATCCCAAGGTTATAGAAAAGGGCGTGTTTTGCTGGAGATGGGAACCCCTTATCCCAACAAACGCAAGGCTGCTCACCTTTAAGCTAAAGCCCCAGTCATTCAGCAAGTCAATAAGCGGCACGCTGCCCTCCGCAGAAGTCTATGCCGCCCAGATAAAGGGAACGCCAGACTTTGCCTATAGTTTTGGCCTCACCATTTCCCTTGCCTTTACAAAATCGGCCCTGCTCAAAAAGGCAGGCAATTCGGAAATCACCTCAGACGACGACCTGTACGCAGGCCTTGAACACATCGCTGACCGCATTGCGGAAAAAGTTGCCCAGTACCTCATCACGGAAAGCGCAAAAGATCCAGCGGCCATCGCCATTAACAGGGACACAGAACAAGTGCTTTCCGCCATCGGTCTTGAAGACGGCAGCCTGGACGGAGCGGAAATCACCGCAATCCTTATAAAGGACGCAAAGATTCCTGACCTCAACCTCTACAACCGCGCAAAGCAGACCTTCCTGACATTTCAGGACTACGTGGACGAGGCCCTTACAAAATCTGCTCAGCATCAGGCAGACACCATTCTGTCCGACAACCGTGCGGTAAGCCGCCTGACACAGATTGGAGAAACCCTTAAAAAATACCCCGATCTGGCAGAAATCCTCAAGAACGGAGATTCCGCAGACTTCATCAACTCCCTGAATGCCGCAAGCACCGGCAGTGCAGAGTAGCGGAGGGGAAAGGCAATGAGCAAGAGACTGTACGGACTGCGGGGAGCATCCGGGGCAGAAAACACAAGGGAAGCAATTCAAAAAGGCGTTACGGACATGTGCCGCACCCTCTTTGCAGACAATGCCCTAAGCCCGGAAGACATCGTATCCATTCACTTTACCCTTACCAAGGATTTGACCGCCCTCAATCCCGCATTTGCCCTGCGCCACGGAGATGTCGGACTGGATGTAAGCGGAGTGGCTCTTTTTGCATCTCAAGAAGTAGACATAGACGCTTCTCCTACAGGCATGATTCGTGTCCTTGTCCATGCATATCTGGAGGAAGGAAGCAGTCCAAAGCACGCCTATGTAAACGGTGCGGAAAAACTGCGTCCGGATTTCGTAAGAAAATAGCGAAAACTGTATGCAATACGCTTGACAAAATGCCCTGCATTCTGTTATAGTAATACACGTTCCGCAGGAACATTTGCTGCTTTAGCTCAGCTGGTAGAGCACGTGATTTGTAATCTCGGGGTCGTGGGTCCAAGTCCTACAAGCAGCTAAGAAGCGGGGAGTTTCCCGAGTGGTCAAAGGGGACAGACTGTAAATCTGCTGGCTCCGCCTTCGTAGGTTCGAATCCTACACTCCCCAAAAGGGTCTTGAGTTTTTGCTTGAGACCCTTTTATTTTTTTCCATGGCAAGAGCCTGCCTTTGCGAGGTGCTTTATGGCTTTTTACGACAATGGACTTCACTTTTCCTGCCAGCGCTGTTCAAACTGCTGCCGAATCGATCCGGGTTTTGTCTATCTCTCCAAAACTGATTTGACAAATCTATGTCAAAAGTTTAAAATGGCAGTGAGGGAATTTGTCAATGTCTATTGTCGGTGGGTTCAGTACTATGACAATACTGAAGTCCTTTGCCTGAAAGAAAAAACGAACTATGACTGCATTTTGTGGAACGAGGGCTGCACCGCTTACGAAGCCCGGCCTGTTCAATGCTCTACGTTTCCATTCTGGTCATGGATTCTTGAAGACAAGGGGCAGTGGAGAGCGTGTTCCGAAGATTGTCCGGGCATCAATAAAGGTCGCCTGTGGACAAAGGAAGAAATTGAGGAAGAACGCAAAAGTCATGAGCAAAACCTGCCGATACATAGAAATGAACTAACGATGGAGTCAGGTCTGTGAACATTCATTTTTGGGGTGTCCGAGGTTCGCTTCCCGCACCGCTTACTCCCCAGCAAATACGTGCCAAAATCTCAGCAGCAATCCAGCGCATCCAGGCAAAGGATGTGGCGTCGGAAGACGCAAAGGAACGCTTTATTGCTTCTCTGCCTTCATGGATATATGGCACTGCGGGCGGAAACACAGCCTGTCTCGAAGTAACTGCCTCTGGCGGCGAAAAAATCATCCTTGACGCAGGCACGGGAATTCGTGTGCTGGGAAAATACGGCGAGCCGCCGGAAAACCACACCTACAACATGCTCTTTTCCCATTTCCACTGGGATCACATCCAGGGGCTGCCTTTCTTTGAGCCGCTCTACAAAAAAGAAACGATGCTTAACATTTTCTCGCCCTTCAAGGACATGCGTTCTTACCTTGAACAGCAGATGGAATCTCCCTTCTATCCTGTTCCCATGGAGTCCTGTACCAAAAATATTACCTACACGGTCATAGAGGAAATCAAGCCCTTTACGATTGGCGACATTCAGGTGCGGGCAATAAAGATGTCTCATCCAGGCGATTCCTACGCGTACTCCCTGACAGAAAACGGACATAAATTCATCTATGCCACGGACGTGGAGCTGAATCATCCTGACTTTGTGCGCACCAAGGAGCACGACGAATTCTTCAGCAATGCAGACGTTCTGGTCATTGACTCCCAGTACACGGTGGAAGAAGCCTATGCAAAGCAGGGCTGGGGACACTCCGCTTTCTGCTATGCAATTGATTTTGCCGTTGCATGGAAAGTAAAGAAACTCTACCTTTTCCACCACGACCCCATGTATGACGACCGCAAACTGAATTCAATCCTGCAGTCTGCCCACTGGTATGTGGATTACAGCGCAAAAAATGCCGTTTCGGTGGAATTGGCAATGGAAGGTCTGGAACTTACATTATGAACTTTGACTCACTGCTGCTGAGCGATGTTGAAGACTTACACCTTACCTATGAATTTTCAAAAAGAGAACTGCGGATTTTAGCCCGCATGCTCCGAAAGCACCAGGACGAGATTCCTGAGGGGCTGGAGGATTTTGCGTCCGCAGTGGAAAGGGCTATATACAATTCTATGTCTATCGACGAGGCTGAAGCGTTTTACTCATGAAAAAGTCATCTGGAAAGATTGCAATCATCGCCATGTGTGCCCTCTCCCTGCTCTTTACCTTGCTTGCAGCGGCATTTGCACTGAACCTCTACCTTTCTTCCCCTGTCACATCGGAGAAGTCCGCATACTCTGAGCGGATAGAAATTCCCTCCGGTACATCCGTGCACAGCGTTTCTGCCCAACTTGCTGAAAAAAAACTGATCCGCTCGGCATTCCTCATGTACCTTACGGCGCGCTATCCCTCTGTCTTTTTGCGGAAGCAGGGCTTTGCCCTCAAATCAGGCGTATACACCGTCTCAAGCGACATGAGCCTGCACCAAATCATGGATTTGCTGGAGTCAGGAAAGCAGGAATACATCAAGACGGTCATTCCTGAGGGGCTTACGATAAGCAAAATCGCCGAGGAACTGGAAGAAAATGGAGTCTGCCAGGCGGAATCCTTTATCAGGGCAGCGCGAGATTCAGACTTGCTTGCAGCCTACGGCATTCCCGCAGACTCTTTTGAAGGCTACCTTTTTCCTGAAACCTATTTCTTTACCCCCAGCATGGATGCCGCTGCCGTCGTAAGCATGATGGCGGACACTTTTTTTGACCGGGCGCGGACGCTGACCTTTTCCCCCGAAAACAAAAAGGGAGCTATGCCCACAGCGGAAGAACTGCATAAAATCGTCATTCTTGCTTCCATCGTAGAGCGCGAATACCGTGTGGACCGGGAAGCCCCCCTGATTGCCAGCGTCTTTACCAACCGCATCAAGGTAAACAGCGGCCTCTATTCCTGCGCCACCATCGAATACATCATCACCGAGATTCTGGGCAGGCCGCATCCGGAAGTCATCACCTACGAGGACTTGAAGCTGGACAATCCCTACAACACCTACAAGTGGGCGGGGCTCACTCCCGGACCGATTTCCAACCCCGGCATGGTGGCCTTGCAGGCAGCGGCGAATCCCCCCGTGACGGATTATTTTTACTTTACGCTTAACGATGCCGCGGCAGGGACCCACACCTTCACCGAGTCTATGGATTCCCATGCCAGGGCAAGCATTCAGTATCGGACAAAAAAGGCGGCTTCAAAAAAATAGATGGCAGGTTTCATAAGGAAAGAAACAATTGACTCCGTAATACACGCTTCCGACATCGTGACTGTAGTGGGGGAGTATGTTCCGCTCACCAGAAAGGGGTCCACCTGGTGGGGCTGCTGTCCCTTTCACAAGGAAAAAACACCGTCTTTCAGCGTCACGCCCGACAAGAACATGTTCTACTGCTTTGGCTGCCACAAGGGCGGAGACATCATTAAATTCGTCATGGAGATGGACAGACTTACCTATCCAGAAGCAATTGTCCAGCTGGCAAAGCGATATGGCGTGGAAGTGCGCTACGAAGAAGGCTACAATCCAGAACTGGCAAAAAAGGACACGACAAAAGACGAAATCATACAATTGTACGACCGGGTTGCCACCATGTTCCACTATCTGCTCACCCAGACGGAGGGCGGAAAATTTGCCCTGGATTACATTACAAAGCGCGGTCTCTCCATGGAAACGATTGAAAAATTCAAGCTGGGCTATTCTCCCGCAGACCGCCGCTGGCTCAAAAATTTCCTGCGCAAAAAGAATTTCAGCGACGATTTCCTGGCAAAGTCAGGACTGTTCAGCCGCAACTATCCCGACGTGGCATTTTTTTCCGACCGCCTTATGTTCCCCATCTTTGACCGCCGGGGCCAGTGCGTTGCCATGGGAGGGCGGCTGCTCCGTGGCGACGGCCCCAAATACCTCAACTCCGGCGACTTGCTCCAGTACCAGAAGGGAGAAACCCTCTATGCCTTCAACTTTGCAAAAAACGCAATCCGTCAGGAAAAAAAAGTTATCTTCTGCGAAGGCTACATGGACTGCATCGCCTATCACCAGTGCGGCATCGAATACGCGGTAGCCCCCCTGGGAACGGCCCTTACCGAAGACCAGCTCAAACTGGTGCAGGGGTTTGCCGAGACCGTGCTGCTGTCATTTGACTCTGACGGAGCGGGGCAGGCTGCCACCTGGAAGGCAATCCTCATGTGCCGCGCCCACGGACTTACGGTCAAAGTCATCAGGCTCAAGGGCGGCAAGGATCCCGCAGAAATTATGCTGAATTTCGGAGTTGAAACCTTGACGAATGACGTAAACAACGCTATATTAGATAACGATTATCTTTTGGATTCACTGTCGCAATCATACCCGGTCGATACACCGGAGGGCAAAACAAAGGCATGTCTGGCTTTTTTCCCCTACATTGATGCGCTCCAGACGGACATTCAGAAGGAATCAAGCCTAGAACAATTGGGGCAGAGGTTTAATCTATCCCCAGAGGCGGTGCGCAGAGATTTTAACAGTCGTGACAAGGTGCGGGAACGCTTGGAGCAGCAAAAGTCTAATGCGGTTCAAGTCAAAAATCAGGACATAAGGCTGGATGCAGAAATACGTGCAATGCTGGCAGTCATTACCGATACAAGTCAGTTTGCTTTGATGCGCAGAGAACTCACCGAAGACGATTTTGAAAATCAACTGGCAAAAGATTTATTCATTATTCTGGAAGAGTGTTATAGAGAAGGTGACCTTTCTTTCAGCACGATACTCAGTCGTTGTGAAGATGAGAATGTCCAGCAGATGATTACCCGTTCGGTTGCATCCGGAGAATTCTCACAAAATACGAGCCAAATGGTTGCTGACGGTATTGCGCTGATAAAGCGAAACAGTCTTGAAAAGCAGAGGGATGTGCTTTTGAACAGAATCCGTACGCTCAATCCTTCCACTCTGGAAGATACGGCCCTGCTTAACCAACTTCTTGCCGAAAAAATGGATATTGATACAAAGTTAAACAAAAAGGATTAAGACATGGATCAAGAACTGGATCCCGCAGTAGAAAAACTTTTGGAATACGCCAAAGACAAGCAGCTCATCTCATGGGACGAAATCATTGGGCATTTGGGTCAGGATTTCGTAAACTCCGCCAAAATGGAGACCGTATTGCAGTTGCTGACTCAGCACAACATTCAGGTCATGGACATGGAAGACGATGACGAACTGGATGATTCTGACGATGACGAGAGTCTGCCCGATGATGAAGATGCTGAGGTTGCAGAAGAAGAAGTGGACGACACTAAGCCCCATCTTCTGAATACTGACAAGGAATCCAATGCAGAAGACCCCATCCGCCTCTACCTGCGCGACATCGGCAAGGAAAAACTGCTGACCGCCGAGCAGGAAGTGACCCTCTCAAAGGAGATGGAAGACGGCGAGAACATCATCAAGAACGTAATCAAACAGTCCGGCATGATGATTCCCGAATTCTTTGCACTGGCTCAAAAGGCCTTTACCCGCATCGACATGCATGAGCCTGGCAAAGCCCGCAAGGAACTCAACGAAGAGATGGCAGAAAAACGCCGCCTCAAGGGATGCTATTCAGAATACCTCAAGCCTGTCCTGCAGGAAATGAAGCAGTACATGGCCCTCAAAAAGCAGCTGTACGAGACAATCCAGAGCCAGGAGATTTTTGAGAACCCCCAGTTATTGGAACTGCGGGAAAAGATTCTGCCTGAACTCAGAAAAACGGACATCCAGTCAGAAGAAATCGAATGCTTTAGCGGAAAATTTGTAGATGCCAAGCACAAGATAGACGAGTATCACCACAAGCAGGAAAAACGCATGAAGGAACTGCGCATTTCCAGCCCGGCTGAGCTCCGCAGTCTTGGACGGCGCCTTGCCATCCACTCAGAAGCCATGAAGCTGGAGCAGGAACTTGGCCTCAAGAGCGATGAAATCCGCGACATTTACACGCAGATTCAGAAGATTGACCGCAAGCTGCGCAAGATGGAATACGACTTTGAGAACAACGTAAACGAGATTCTTGAAATGGAGCGGGAAATTGCCCGTGGCCGCCGCATGATGGAAAAGGCAAAGAACCGCCTCATCAATGCAAACCTCCGTCTGGTAGTTTCCATTGCAAAGAAGTACACAAACCGCGGCCTGCAGTTCTTTGATTTGGTGCAGGAGGGCAACATCGGTCTTATCAAGGCTGTTGAAAAATTTGAGTACCGCAAGGGCTATAAATTCAGCACCTATGCCACCTGGTGGATTCGGCAGGCCATTACGAGAAGCATTTCCGATCAGGCGCGCACCATCCGCGTTCCGGTGCACATGATTGAGCAGATTAACAAGGTGGTGCGCGAAAGCCGCCAGCTCATGCAGAAACTGGGACGGGAGCCCACCGATGAAGAAATCGCACAGCAGCTGGGCTGGCAGGTTACCCGCGTAAAGCAGGTAAAGAATGTTGCCCGCGAGCCGATTTCCCTTGAAACGCCTATTGGCGAGGAAGAGGACAGCCAGTTGGGAGACTTCATCGAAGACAAGGAAGCAGAGAATCCCGCAAACCAGACTGAAAAAACCTTGCTCCGCGAGCAGATCCGCAGCGTCCTCAACACGCTGCCGCCCCGTGAGCAGGAAGTCCTTAAAATGCGCTTTGGTCTGGACGACGGCTACAACCTTACGCTGGAGGAAGTGGGCCTGACATTCAATGTTACCCGTGAGCGTATCCGCCAGATTGAGGCAAAGGCTCTGCGCCGCCTTCGTCACCCACGCCGGGCAAGCGGCTTACGGGACTTTTTGGAGACGTAACAAAAGCGGACGGACAGGAATTCTTCGGACTTTCTGTCCGTTTTGTTTTATCAAGATATAGACACAGATTATGATTTTTTGTAGAATAGTATGATAAAATAACCAGAGGTTTTTTCAGATGGTAGTTACAGAAGTCTTTGACAAACTTAAAGAATTGCAGGAAGTCCTTGCAGAAAAATATAGCCTTGAACAGAAAATCGAGGAATCTCCCAAGCGCCTTTCTTCTCAGGATGAGTTGCTTGCCCGCATGAAGAAAGAGTACATTGAGACCAATGCAAAATACGAAGAAGTTTGTGCCAATGTAGAACACTTGCGTGCTGACTTGGCCGAAGCCGAAGCCCTGCGCGAGTCTGGAGAAAAGGGGATGGACAACATCACCACCCACCGCGAATACGAAGCACTGGACAAGCAGATTTCCGAGGCAAAAGCCCGCGAAGACAACATCCGCAAGGATTTGCAAAAAGAAGAAAAATCTCTGGCAGAACTTGACGAGAGAATGCACAGCAACGAGGCTATCATCAAGGGTCAGGAAGAAGAACTCTCAAAGGAGAAGGGCTCGCTTGAAGATGAAGTCAACAGCTACAAGGCAAAACTTGATGAACTTGCCCGCCGCGAAGACGAAATCACACCCGACATTGACCAGGAAATCGTATACAAATTCCAGCGCATCATCAAGCGCAACAGCGAAGGTATTGTAGCCGTGCGCAACGGTGTATGTACCGGTTGTCATATGATTCTTCCCGCACAGTTTGCAAACGAAGTGCACGACGGCGACAAGATTCTCTTCTGTCCCTACTGCAGCCGCATTCTCTTCCATCAGGATGTTGAGTCAGACGAAGTTGAGACATACTTTACTGATGAAGATACCGGCAGCCTTTCTGACTTTGAATTTGATGACGAGGACGAAGAGGATCAGTTAGACGGCGAAGAGCGCGAAGAAGAAGACAGCGACGAAGAAAAACCGCTGAGCTATGAAGAATAGCCTGTAGTTACAGTAATTTACAGAAAAGATATAGCCGTGCCCTGCATCACTCATGACAGTCTTGCAGGGTGAGGAAAGTCCGGGCTCCACCGGAAAAGATGCCGGATAATGACCGGGCGGAAGAAGGTAGCTGCATACAAGGTGCATAGCCCTTTTTCCGACAGACAGTGCCACAGAAAATAAACCGCCTGAAAGGGTAAGGGTGCAAAGGCGGGGTAAGAGCCCACCGCATGTCTGGTAACAGATATGGCATGGCAAACCTCATCTGGAGCAAAGTCAAGCAGCAGTAAGGCTTTCCGGACCAATTACTGCGGGTAGACTGCTAAAGCCGGCTGGCAACAGTCGGTTCGGATAGATGGCTATAGATGCAGTTTTGCTTTCGGGCAGGATTGCATGTGACAGAACCCGGCTTATTGTCTTTTCTGATTTTTTTGAGTGGGATTATGGTGGGGGCAAAAAAAAACGCAGACAGCACGATTACCAGGCGAAAGAGCAAGCTGATTAGGCATCTTGTCATCGCTTTTTTTGTCATTGTTGCCCTGACCGCAGCCTTTATATTCATCAAAAAAGCAATCAGTAAAAGAATCCACAGCGACACTTCCATTGTCAATCTCTATGAAAAATGGAATGCCTACGACTACAAGGGAGCCTATGACATCAGCGGCAGCATCCTTGCCAAAAAGACATTCAACAATACGGCTCTCATGCTGCACGGCTATGCATCATTTTTTCTGGCTCTTGCAGACACGGACACGACCGCCGCGCAGAACTATCTGGATGAGTCAATAAACTGCATACGCATTGCCTTGCAGGATGCAAAATCAAAGACAATTCCCCAGCTGGAATACATGCTGGGAAAAGCCTACTTCTACAAAAACACCTTTTCTTCATATTATTATTATGCAGATTTGGCGGTGCAGTACCTGCAGCGTGCACGGAAAGACGGCTATCAGGCTGACGACATTCCTGAGTTTTTGGGCTTGAGTTACGCTTCCCTGGGCATGACCATGGAAAGCATTTCTTCCTTTACGGAAGCCCTGGTGGTGCGGGAATCTGATTTGCTACTGCTTTCCATAGCGGAACAGTATTATAAAGCAGGACAGACAAATGCGGCAGAGCAATACCTTTTCCGCATTTCGCAGGAATGCAAGGATGAGAAAATCCTGCTCCGCAGCCACATGCTGATGGGGCAAATTAACATAGAAGAACAAAAATATGCCGAGGCAGAAAAAGAATTCCAAACAATTTTGGAAAAAAATGAAAATTCTGCTGACGCATACTATGGACTTGGTGTAATATATGAGAGTCAGGGTGATGTGATAAAGGCTCGCTCCCAGTGGCGAAAAGCACTGCGCCTGCAGCCAAATCATCCGGGTGCTCTAAAAAAGATGGCGGATTTCAAATAGGGGGATAGCATGGGATTTTGGGATCGTTTTTCAACTGATGTTGGTATTGACTTAGGAACTTGTAACACGCTGATTTATATGCGTGACAAGGGTATTGTTATAGATGAACCGTCTGTTGTGGCGGTAGAAAAAGGTACAAAGAGAGTTGTTGCCGTCGGTGCAGAAGCAAAACGCATGCTCTGGAAAACTCCCGGCAACATCATTGCAATCCGTCCGCTGTCTGACGGTGTTATTGCCGACATTGACAGTACGGAAAAGATGATTAAATACTTCATCTCAAAAATCATTCCACGCCATCAGCTCTTCCGCTCAATGCGCATGAAAATCGGTATTCCGTCATGCATTACGGATGTGGAACGCCGCGCTGTTGTAGAAGCAGCCCTTAAAGCAGGCGCAAAGGAAGTGGAAGTCATAGAGGAATCCCTTGCAGCGGCTATTGGCGCGCAGATTCCAATCAATGAGCCTGAAGGACATATGGTCTGTGACATCGGTGGCGGTACGGCAGAAGTAAGCGTCATCTCTTTGGGCGGCATGGTTGTAACCGATGCAATTCGCGTGGGCGGCGACAAATTTGACGAGGCTATCGTGCGCCATGTTCTTTCCGTGCATAACCTGCGCATCGGTCAGCAGACAGCCGAACGCCTTAAAATTGAAATCGGAAACGCAATCCCTGACAAAGAAATCGAAAAGATGGAAATCCGCGGTAACGATGCCATCACGGGACTTCCGCGCCGCCTTGAAATTGACAGCGTAGAAGTGCGCGAAGCCCTAAAAGAACCCGTGAGCCAGATTGTTGATGAAATCAAGCGCACCTTGGGACGCACACCGCCAGAACTGGCGGCGGACATCGTAGAAAGGGGCATTGTTATGACTGGCGGCGGCAGCATGCTGAAAGGTCTTCCCAAGTTGATTTCCAAGGAAACTGGTGTTCCGGTCATTCTGGTGGAAAATCCCCTGGAATGTGTTGCCATTGGTGCCGGACAGGCATTTGACTTGTTTAAGGATATGTCTATCGGCCGCGCAACCTACGACAACCTCAACGAATAGACGGAAAACGCATGGCTCGCAAACACGCTCGTTTTCGGTTCCAGCTTCCGGAACTTGTTCTGACACTGCTTCTTGTATTCTCTGGCGTAATGCTTGCTTTTAGTTCTGGTGGTTTTGTCATTAGTATTGAAAAAGTGGGCTTTGCCCTGGTGTCAACCTTGCAAAAGGGCGTGAATGCCGTTACCACAGGCCTTTCAAACACCGTAAATGCGGTGCACGAACTTTCCCGCCTAAAAGAAGAAAATGCCGCGCTCACCGAAAAACTCAAGAACTATGAGTACATGCAGCGCACCAATACGGAAATCCGCAAGGAAAACGAGCGTCTCAAAGAACAGCTTGCTTTTTCCCAATCCATTGAACAGAAAAACTATGCTGCTCAGATAATCGGTCGGGATCCAGACAGCCTCTATTCCGGACTGACCATCAACAAGGGTAGCCGCCATGGCATCCGCAAAAACATGCCCGTAATTGCCGTCCAAAGCGGAACAGTGGGGCTTGTGGGAAAAATCGTAACGGTAGGGCTGGGCACAAGTCTGGTAATGCCTATCTATGACTTAAAGTGCGCTGTTTCAGGACGCATTCAGAACACCCGCGACATAGGACTTGTAAACGGTCGCGGTACGGCAGAAAATCCCCTTTCGATGAAATACATCAAAAAACGGGTTTTGGAAGAACTGCATTTTGGCGACCTTGTGGTTACATCTGGCGAAAGCGAAAACTATATCCGCGACATTCCCATCGGTTCCATCTCAAAAATCACGGTCTTGGATTATGACTCATCCCTGGATATTGAGATTACGCCCATCATTGACTTTGCCCGGCTTGAGACGGTTATTGTTACCGACCTAAAGGAAGCAAATCCCCCATTGCAGAGCGGAGGTGCAGAATGATTCGACCTTTTTTTGCCGCATGCCTCTTTTTTCTGGGCTTTGCCCTCTTTGAGGCGGCGATTCTTTCAAACCTGCTTTTTTTGCCGGCAGTTCCTGATTTTCTGCTTTTGTGTGCCCTCTATTTTTCCGTGCAGAACGGTACGCTTTTTGGCACGACGACAGGCTTTGTTTCCGGGCTCTTCCTTGATTTTTTGAGCGCAGCCCCCCTTGGCTTAAACTGCCTTTTGCGTACGATTATCGGCTATGTGGGCGGACTCTTCCAAAAAACGCTGAACATCAATGGCGTACTCTTGCCCATGGTTTTAGGCTTTGTGGCGACACTGGTAAAGGCACTGCTCATCTGGATAATCGCACTTTTTTATCCCCGGGGAATTCAAACCTACAATCTGCTTTCCGTTGCGTTTGTAGTTGAGATTGTCCTGAATACGCTTTTTGCCCCCATTACCTTTCGATTTCTTGACTTGTTTGCGCATATTACCACCGTGGAGAAAATCATATAATGGCAAGGGGATTGAACAGCGATTCCGTCGCTCGGAACGGAAAAATTGTTATCCTCACGCTCATTGTGTTTGCAACCTTTGCACTCTACACGCTCAAGCTCTTTACCTTGCAGGGAGTGGAGGGCGAATCCTATCAGCGTCAGTCCCGTACCATTTCAAGTCAGGTCAATACGATTCCTGCTCAGCGGGGTGAAATTTTCGTGCAGAACGACCCCCTGCCCATCGTTACCAACACAGACTCTTTCGCTGTTGACTTAACGCCTGCGGAAATTCCTGTCGGTCACTACGATGCGGTTGCAAATCGCCTTGCAAAATTCCTGGGCATCACCAAGCGCGAAATTGACCGCAAGGTGCCTGCCCGTATGCGCCGCTCATACTCACAGATTGAAATTCGCGTAAACATTCCCTTTTCTACTGTTGCTGACATTGCGGAAAACATAAATGACTTACCCGGCGTTTCATGGCGGTCAAAGCCTATCCGTAACTATGTTGAAACCGGCTCCATTTCCCACGTCATCGGCTACGTTGGCGACATCACCAAGGAAGAAATCAACGTGATGTACAACCACGGCTACAAGGCAAATGCTATTGTCGGAAAAACGGGCATTGAAAAACAGTATGACTCACTCCTGCAGGGCGTTCCCGGTCGGGAGAGCCGTACAGTTGACGTTCGCGGACATATCATTGACGACACGCCGATTATTGAGCCGCCCCAAATGGGAAAAAACCTCGTCCTAACCATAAACACCCGCATTCAGACACTGGTAGAAAAAACGCTGGGAGAGCGGGTAGGAGCGGCCCTTGTCTTAAAGCCCTCCAACGGCGAAGTGCTGGCACTGGTTTCCTATCCCTTTTACGACCAGAATCTTTTTAACAACGACGACGCATCAGCCCAGTACAACAAACTGGCGACCAGTCCAAACAATCCGCTCTTGAACCGTGCAGTCAATGCAGTCTATCCGCCAGCATCCACCTTTAAGACGATTATGGCGGCCGCACTGCTTGCAGAAAATGCCTTTCCCCCAGAAAAGAAAATTGAATGTAACGGCCGCATTGATTACGGTGGACGCCGCTTTAACTGCCACGTGCGCTGGGGACACGGCAAACTTGACCTGAAAAATGCACTGGCCCAGTCATGCGACGTATACTTTTGGGTAACCGGCCGCGACAATCTGGGGGTAGACCGCATTTCTTCCTACTCCAAGGAATTTGGCTTTGGACAGCCCCTGGGCATTGACTTGCCGGCTCAGTCCGACGGCTTTGTGCCCACTGCCCAGTGGAAGGAACGCCGTTACCATTCCACCTGGCTAGGCGGCGACACCATGAACATGTCTATCGGTCAGGGATATACGCTGGTTACGCCCCTGCACGTAGCGAACATGATGGCAATGGTAGTGAACGAAGGCAAAATCTATCGTCCCCACCTGCTCAAGGAAGTGCGTGACCCTGCCACCAACGAAGTCATCGAAGAAACAAAGCCCCAGATTCTCCATGAGTCAAACATTGATACGGCGGTCTGGAAAGAGGTGCAGCAGGATCTGCGCTACGTCATTACGGACGGAACACCCCAGTACCCCATGAACAACAAGAAAATCAAGCTTGCGGGCAAGACCGGTACCGCAGAAGTCAACGGAGCCAAAAAAGACCACTGGCATTCATGGATGGTTGCCTACGGTCCCTATGACGCTCCCGTGGAAGAACAACTGGTCGTGGTCGTACTGGTTGAAGCCGTAAACGAATGGGAATGGTGGGCTCCCTATGCCACAAACATCATCTTCCAGGGCATATTCCAGAATCAGACCTATGACGAAGCCATTACGGAACTTGGCTTTAAATATCTTCAGAAGGCGAGGGCAAGGGCAGAATAACATGAAAGTTAAGATTTTTCAGATATTTGACTATGTACTGCTCGCCTGCGTACTTGCCCTTGTGACCATGGGTGTGCTCTTCATCTACTCATCGGGCATCAACTCAGAGGGAATCAACGTATCCAACGAATACGTCAAGCAGATTATCTGGGCGGGAATCGGGCTGATATTGATGCTGGCAACGGCTTCCTTTGATTTCCGCAAGACAAGCCGCTATGTACCTTATTTTTACGGCTTTCTTGTATTCATATTGATTTATACCCGTATTTTCGGTCGCTATGTAAACGGAGCGAGAAGCTGGCTGGGATTTGGAAGCTTTGGCATACAGCCTTCCGAATTCTGTAAGATTATCTTCATACTCTTTCTCGCATGGTATCTGGAACGCTCACGCAATGAGCCGCCCACAAGAAGATTTGTCATAGCAACAAGCATTCTGCTTTTGCCCATGGGCCTGATTTTGACTCAGCCGGACTTGGGTACGGCAAGCGTCTACATTCCTATTTTTCTGGTAATGTGTTTTGTGGCGGGAGTGCCCCTGCATTACCTTCTCTTGCTCCTGGGCGGCGGCATGCTCACCATTATCTTTACCGTTCTTCCCATCTGGCAGAGCGAGATTGCTTCCCATTCATACCGCATCATCAATATCTTTACCAATGACAAACTGCGCCTGATTTGTATCCTCGCCACGGCGGCAATTGCCCTTATCGGCATAATCGGCTTTGTCTTTTTCAGGCACAAATACTACTACTGGATTACCTATATCTTTGCCATCATCTGTGGCGCACTGATTTTTTCCCGCTTTGGCGGACATGCCCTCAAGGACTACCAGATTAAGCGTCTCATCGTCTTTCTTGACCCCTACACGGACGCTCAGGGGGCGGGCTGGAACATCATTCAGTCCAAGATTGCCATTGGTTCCGGCGGCCTGTGGGGACGGGGATTTTTGCAGGGCACCCAGAGCCACTACCGCTTTTTGCCCCAGCAGAGCACGGACTTTATTTTCAGCATCCTTTCCGAAGAACTGGGCTTTATCGGCGGGGCACTCGTTTTTGGCATCTACTTTATCATCATGCTCAGGACGATTTTTATCATCCGTGCCACAAACAATGAATACGGCCACTACATTGCATCGGGCATTCTGGGCATGTTCTTCTTCCATTTTGTCGTCAATACAGGCATGGTTATGGGAATCATGCCCATTACGGGCATTCCGCTGCTCTTTTTGAGTTACGGCGGCTCCTCCCTGTGGACGGCAATGATTTGCATAGGACTATTGATGAGCATAAACTACCGCCGCTACGACTTTAGCGAATCAATATAGGGGAAGGAACATGAAACTGATAAATCCCATGGAAGCCTTTGGCTCAAGCCTCTGTTCCGTGCAGAATCCTTCCTCATATATCGGCGGGGAAATCGGTGCCATTGTAAAGCCCCATGCAGACACGGACGAAAAAGAGGGGCAGGGGGATGACCTCTTTAATGTTGCCATAGCCTTTCCCGACGTGTATTCCATCGGCATGAGCAATCAGGCGATTAAAATCATCTATAACGGACTGAATGCCCGTTCCTCCATTCGCTGCGAGCGTGTCTTTGCCGTGGAAACCGATTTTGAAAGCCTCCTAAAAAAGAAGGGCCTGCCCCTCTACACCCTGGAGACAGGTATGCCCCTTGCTTCGGTGGATATGATAGGCTTTTCCATCGGCTACGAACTGGGCATTACGGGCGTGCTGAATGTCCTTGACCTAGGCGGAATTCCCCTGCGCAAAGAAGACCGCAGCGAGTTAGCCCCCATTGTCATTGCAGGGGGAGTGGGAGCGACCAATCCCGCAGCCTTTTCTGATTTCTTTGACGCAGTATTCATTGGCGAGGCAGAGGGCGGCATGTTTGACCTGATTGACCACCTGGCCAGCCTCAAAAAACAAGGCGCAAAAAAAAGCGAACTGTTGCTGGAACTCAAAAAACATCCCTCGGTGTGGTCAGAAAACATGACGGTGGAGGAGTGCGGACACACCCTTGCCCGCCGCGCCATTCAGGAAGATTTTGGACTTGTGCCATCCGTAGAGTCCTTTATGCCCCTTCCAAACATCAAGCCGGTGCAAGACCACGGCGTAGTAGAAATCATGCGGGGCTGTCCCAACGGCTGCCGCTTCTGCCATGCGGGAATCTACTACCGCCCCCAGCGCGTCAAGGCAAAGCACCTGATTTTTTCTGAGATAGACCGCCTGGTAAATGAAGCGGGCTACCGTGAAATCTCCCTCACATCCCTTTCTTCCGCGGACTATCCCGACATCGGCGGGCTTTTGGAAGAACTGAACGAACGCTATGCAGGTCAGAACGTCTCCTTTCAGCTTCCGTCACTCAAAGTCAATTCCTTTACCCTGCCCATTCTGGAGCAACTTTCCGAGGTGCGAAAAAGCGGGCTGACCTTTGCCGTGGAGACACCCGAAGAAGCCTGGCAACTGCGCCTGAACAAGGAAGTCTATGCCCAGCACCTTGTGGAGATTATCACCGAGGCAAAAAAACGGGGCTGGAACAAGGCAAAGTTTTACTTTATGGTGGGGCTTCCTTTTCCCCAGACAGAGGACAAGACCGAAGAAAGCGTTATCGTGGATTTTCTCTTAGACATTCAGGAAAAGACGCGGATTCAGTGCAACGTGAATGTGGGCACTTTTATCCCCAAGCCCCACACACCCTACCAGTGGGTACGCCAGATTTCTCCAGAGGAATCCCAGCGCAAGCTCACCTATATCCGCGACCACCTGCCCCGGGGACGCTTTCGGGTGAGCACCCACGACATATCCACCAGTTATCTGGAAGGCCTGCTTTCCCGCGGCGACAGGCGGGCAGGAGCGATTATCTACAGTGCCTACAAAAAAGGCTGCAGGCTGGACGCATGGGAAGACCATCTGCGAAAAAACCTGCCGCTCTGGGAGGAAGCCTTTGCAGAAGCGGGCTATGACGTAAAGGCAGAAATTCTGCGGGAGCGGAAAAAGGATGAGACGCTTCCCTGGGACTCAGTTTCCCTAGGGCCTGCAAAAAATTTCTACCTTAAAGAATGGCAGAAAAACGAACGGGAAGAACTGACCCCCAAATGCGCGCCAAACTGCGACCACAAATGCGGCGTGTGCAATAACAAGGTCGCCTGCAGGAACGACAAGATTGCACAGGATGCGGACAAGGAAACCAGGCCTCCCGCACAAAAGGAACAGGCTTTTCATCAGACCTGCAACATTCCCGTCATGTACCGCGCAGTCTTTTCCTTTACCAAGCTGAACGGCGGCGAATTCATCTCCCACCTCAGCCAGATAGAAATCTTCAACCGCGCCATCCTCAAGTCAAACCTGCCAGTGATTTACACCAGCGGCTTTAACCCCCTGCCGCATCTGGAATTTGCGTCCACCCTGTCGCTGGGAGTACGCTCCCACGATGAAATTGCCTCCACGGTACTCTACGACCCGGTTTCAGAGCAGGACTTTATGGACGCACTGAACAAGAACCTCGTCCGCGGCATCAAGATTACCCGCTGCTTTATCTTTCCCGTCACAAATCAACGCCGCCGCGAATCCTTGAGTTCAGGCCTCTGGGGAAACGTCTACGAATACCGCTTTTTTGGACTGAGTGGCAGGGAAGTGGGGGACTTTTTTGCTTCCGCTGCCGCAAAGCCCTTTGTAGAAGATTCCCTCTGCCACTTTGACCTTGACGACACGTCAGACAAGCCAAAAGTGACCGCAAAACTCGTCTTTAGGCAGGACAAGCCCTTCCGCAGGGCGCTGGAGACATTCTTTGGCAAGAGAACCTACGAATTCCTTGCCATCACCAAAATCCAGACCCTCGCCAAGCCGGACATCATCGGCTGGACGGACGAAATGAATGCCCACCTGGATGAACAGCGTCGTGCCCTGCGCCCAGAAGAAAACCTCGCCACCCAAAGGGCAATCCCATTCTTTACCCTGTACGAGCGCATTGCCGCCATCAACGCCAGACTGATGCAGCAGCGCGAAACGCAATAGCGGAAAAATACAAAAAAAAGACTTTTTTGCAAAAAAAACTTCTCTTGCCACGATTAAACTTTATGTTATAATATGTGGTAGACTATACAATCTAAAGGAGTGCTTTCCTATGAAAAAATTTACCCCCCCCCTGTTATCCCTGCTTCTTGCAATAGCACTAACCTGTTCCCTTGCGGCCTGTAAAAACGATGACGACAGCACCGAGGAAGACCCCAAGGAAACCGTAACCTTTGACTCTGTTGACGATGCGGCATTTACCGTACTCCGTTCCCTTACGGACTTGACCCAGTACGATGAGAATAAAGTTGTTGATGAAGAAGACGGTTCTGTTTCAGGCATCGAAACATTGCCTAACGATTGGAACACACTGACATTCTCCTGCGACCAGGGCTTTGTGCTTGACGAGACAAAGGAAACGGTTCGCTCGCTCCCAGTAAGCGGCTTTGGTGAAGCCCTTGAATTTTTCTCAAGCCTTATCGGTGAAAGCCTTAAGGAATCCAGCCTTACTGACGGCAGGTACGCTTGGTCATACTCTGGGCTTGGCTTGCTAACCTTTACAAAAGTGACTGGCACCGAAGACTTGTTTGCCACACTTGACGTGAGCCTTTCCGTAATGCCCGGCTTAACGCAGCTTCGCTTTGTTTCCGAGGATTCGGCTAACAAGGTGCTTGAATCCAACAACAAAAAATTCTATGGCGACCCCTACTACCGTGCAGGCGATGTTATCAAGCGGAAAAAAGATGGTACTCTTTGGATTTGTGTTCGTCCTGCAGGCGGTCCCTTTCATAAGGAATATAGTTACTGGATTTGTCTCAACCCTACCGGAAGTGGAGGAAAAAGCATCATCGATACTACACAGAAAGATTTTGGCATTTACTTTATCGCAGGCAAGGCAAAAGACGAATCAACAATCATCAAAAAATATTCGCAGAAATGGACTTATGCAAAAAAACTGATGACGCTCAAAACCGCAAAGGCCGCTTTCCATACATTCGCTTCGCTGGCCAACGAGGCTGTATGGACTAAGGGGGATGATGTTCCCGAGTATGCATATGCTCAGTATGTATACAAAAAATTGAAGGAAAATGGAATTGATTTAAAAGCACTGCACATGTTGTCAGATGGTAAAGACGGTCCTGTTGCATCCAAATCTCGCGAATACTATAGGGATGTTATGTTTGCTTTTGCCTATGGTTCTCCTGTAAATGAGAGTAACAGAACGCTCAGCCTGAATAACCTTCCAAAAGCGATGAAAGACCTTGATTCTTTCAAAAAAGCCGCTCAGGTAAAGTGTATACAGCCTTTCTTTGTTGGCTACTGTCAGACCGATGGAATAACGGAGTACCTCAATACAAGTATCACTGTTCCAACCATTACCTATAGCACACATACAAACAAGAAATTCATGTTGTCGCTTACCGATTCTTATGATGAGACATATCTAAGTTCAATAGGCGCAGATCCAAAACGAGTTCTTCTTTTGCTGTCCCCTTCTGGAACTCTTATAACTCTGCAGAAATTGTACGAAGAAGACTATGCCGACAGCTTCGCTAGGTTGTTTTATTATAATTATGCCGACCATCTTCATGAATTTGACGGAACGAATTTATTCTTTTCTGAGTATAGCAGCACCAGAAACGATTCAGCAAAAGGTGCGGATTTGACAGCCAATTATAGATATCGCTATAAGGATAAAAATGCTAACTTTCATGTCATAGTTTCTCCTGAGCTTAGGATTACAGACAGCAAAGGCGAAGACAAAAATGGGAATATAATAAAACCGGATGCAAAACTCTATGAATCTGTGTATGTTCAGAGGGAAGATCAAGCGCTTATCGGTAATGCCCATTTTGATTACTGGGATACTTCCAACTCTTTCACACGCTATATAGATGATGAATTTACTTCATGGCATGATGAAAACGAGTAACAAAGAAAAGTCCACACTCTTTCACACAGGGGGTCTTTTATGAAGAAGACAAAAAAACTTGTTGCGCTTGCGGTACTTGGATTTGCGGCGTTCGCCTTGCTTTTTGCAGGCTGCAAGAATGACGATGACAACAACGCCGAGGAAGAACCAAAGGAAACCGTAACCTTTGATTCTGCTGACGATGCGGCATTTACCGTGCTGCGCTCCCTTACGGACTTGACCCAGTATGATGAAAATGCAGTTGCTGATACGGATGAAAGCGAAACAACCACTTATTCCGGCATCGAAACATTGCCTGACGATTGGAATAACCTAAAATTCACTTGCGACCAGGGCTTTGTCCTTGATACAGCAAGTCCCACGGTGCGCTCGCTCCCGGTAAACGGCTTTGGCGATGCCCTTGAATTCTTCTCTGGTGTCATCGGCGAGAACCTTACGGAAGACAGCCTTACAGACGGCACCTACAAGTGGTCTTATGACGGACTCGGCACCCTCACTTTCAAAAAAGTAACTGGAAACGACGACCTCTATGCCACGCTCGATGTGAGTCTCTCCGTCATGCCAGAACTTACCCAGCTTAGGTTTGTTCCCGCAGCAATCGTTGAGCAATTTATCACCGCCAGCAACAAATACAAGGGCAAGCCTTATTACCATGCGGGCGATGTCATCAAACGGAACTCTGACGATACCTATTGGATTTGTGTCCGTCCGGCAGGTGGTCCTTACTACAAGGATAATTCTTACTGGATTAGTCTCGATTCATTTATCAATTCGGGAAAAAAAGCCGGGCAGACTACCATCAAGAGCGAGACCAAAACGGTCAAGGTGTATTATGACGTTGCAAAAAAAGGCAAATCCACATATAAGCAGTTCACACAGCAGTGGGTATACGCAAAAAACTTGATGTCGCTCAAAGTCGCAAAAGCCGCCTTTCATACATTCTCTTCACTGGTTGAGCCAGAAGCATGGAACATAAAAGGATATGAAAATGCTCAAAAAGTGTATGAGGCACTGAAAAACAAATATAACATTGATTTATTGGGGTTGAATCGGTATGCGAGCAACGAAAACGGCATAAGTGAAGAATTCAAGCAGAAAAATAAAGCGTTTTTTTTGCATGGAAGCTTTTGCTTTGCATACGGTTCTCCCAAAAATGAATCGAATAGAAAGCTCAAGCTGAATGCCCCTGATCACGAGTTTAATGGTACGGATCCGAATGCTTTTCAGAAAGTTGGTCAGGTAGACCATATTCAGCCATTTTTTACTGCTGAAACAAAAGTTTCAGGCGGAACGGTAAACGAAACAATTTTTACACAGTATAATAATGGTGAAAAACCAATTACAAATAGCACATATAAGAATAAAAGCTTTCTGTTTTCACTTACTGATGGGTTTGATAGTGTATTCGTTTTCTCTTTGTACGATCAGGGAGAGAGTTTTTATACTGCAGTAGGTGAGACTGATGAAGAAAAAGCACAGAACTATCTTTATGACTTCAAAAATTTCCTCCACAAGCTTGAAAACCCTAGTCTACCAACGATGCCAGGCCGGCTCGTGTATTGCCAGTATCCTAAGGATGACGTGACAATTCCTGGAATATATTGGTCACGACTACGGGATTGGCAGGTCATTGTTTCTCCGGAACTTTCCCTCGCCGACAATGCTGGGTCTGAGACGGACGCTAAAAGACCGTCTGCTGCAAAAAAGTATACGGACGTTTATGTACAGGGATCAGCAGCAGGCGAATACTTTGACTACTGGACTACCTTTGCCCGATGTGCGCGCACAATAGACAACAAAGCAGTAGATTGGGATAAGGAAAGCAAGGAATAAGAAGCACGATATGAAGTTCTGTTAAACTCTTTACCCGCAAAGTTGATGGAAAAGAAATTGACTGGGAAAGTGAGAATAAATATTTTTTTTCATGCCAAGGAGGATATTCTTATGAAAAAGAAAAAACATCTGATTGCCTTAGGCTCGCTTTTGCTTGCCTCTGCATTGATTTTTTCAGCCTGTTCATCAGATGACAATGACAACAATTCTGACAATCAGGGTGATACTGTAAATGCCCCAAAAGTTACCGTGGTGACAAAGGATGTAAGTTCATTCGGTGAAACAACAGAACTTTCCCTTGAAAATTATGCGTACAAAGTCACGTTCAACATTCCGATAAACGTTGGCGAAAAGTGGACGGCAGACATTGCTTATGCCGAGAATGACTTTTACACCGAAACGGACGACAACGGAAACACCGTAGACACGGACATAGTGTATGAGCTCGGCTACCTAAGCGCGACAGAGGGCGGCCTTGCCTATGAAGAAGAACAGGGAACAAAAGACAGAGCCGCCACCGAAACCGTCGGCGGTACAAACTCAGTCAATCTGTACGTGTATCGGAACGATGTTGCTGCTGCCCACAGTGCGACGCTCACCATTGCCTATGGCGCAACCGGCACAGAGACCAAAAAGGTCATCACGCTGGAGCAGAAAGCGGCCGCAGAAAACGCCGACGCTGATGAGTCTGTTGCCATGAAGCAGTTTATCGGCTACGGCTACAACACCCGCTTGGGCTATGCCTCAATACTGTGCCGCAAAAATCCAATCTTTAAGGTGACGGAGCTGATGAGCGACGGCATTGAGTACGAAGGTGACACCGTAAAGATTATTTACACGACTGACAAAACCGGTCTTGCATACCGTGAGGCATCCGGCGCAAACACCGCGGAACTTGAAGCGTCCCTCAAACTGAGCGTTGAGGGCAATGCTGAGTTTTGCGACTTTAGTACTGAAATTGATGCCCACACGGAATGGACGCATAAAAGCGAGACAAACTATCAGTATGCCTGGGCAGACATCAAGGTGAACAAACTGACTGCCGTAATCAACACCGATGACCTGACGCTTACAAAGAAAGAGTTCATGACGGATGCTGCATACAAAGCCATTAACGGCCTTAATCCAAGGTATAAAGGCAACACAGCGGATGTCTTTAAACGGCTGGTAAAGCAGTATGGCACGCATGTGGTAAAGGGCGGAATTCTTGGCGGCAAGGTGCATCTTGGCATGGAAGCAAATACAGAGAAAATGGAGGGTACGTTTGAGGCTGGAGGTATGCTTAAAGCCGGCTACGACGGGCTTTTCAAACTGGAAAGCACGACAGAGGGCTCTTACAAGAATACGCTCACAAAAGAGGGTAGCAGATTCACATTCTCTTCTACGGTAAGCGGCGGAAGTGAGGAGGCGGTGTCAAAATTCGGAGAGTTGCTTAACGAGCGGACGGCATCAGAAAGCACCCGCAGTGACAAATTTGCCGAATGGCAGACCACGCTGAGCGAGGCAAACAACTGCGTCTTTATTGATTTTGTAAGCCCCAAAGACAATCTTATTCCGCTGTACGAGCTCCTTGACGATGAATTGGATGGCTTTGAAGCGCGTTATGATGAAATGAAAAAATATTTCGAGGGTCAGCTCACCGTTGATTACCCGATTGAGGGACAGGCGCGCTATGTAAAGACGCTTCCGGCAAAAATCGACACAAGCAAGATTACTTTTGACGAAAACGGCTCTTATGTAAAGGATATCTATTACGGAGACTCGCTGGTCGCACGGCTGTGCTGGGAATATATTCCGCAGATTAACATGAACTCCCGTGTAAAAGTGCTCTATCCTGCCGATAACAATGGCAAAGTATTCTGGAACGCCGGTCTGTATGCAGGTGACATGATTCACAAGCCCCAGAGTGTCGGCTGGAATGGCGGAAATGTTGTCTTGACAGAAAAATCATCGCTGAACTATGACCAGTACACAACATTCTATCTTACCGGCACCACGCTGACCACCTATACGCCCACCTATCTGTCACAAGAAGACCAGAACAAAATAGAAGCACTGTCTAGCAAAGTATCAAGTGCGGATTATACGGCTTCCATTGGCGGCGGAACATACAACATGGTCAAAATTGAAAACAACCTGTACACCCGCGATTTCTTTAATAATGCTGTTTTTAAGGACGGCAAAGCCATGGCTAATATAGATGGTTCTTCGGCAACGCCTATTGCCAACGAAATTGAAGTAAAAAGCGGTGAAAAGAAACCTTTGGCCGATGCGTACAAGAATGTTCACTACTATCCACTCTGGCTCTTCACCGAAAAATGGGACAGCCATGGCGGATTCATAGACACTACGCAATATACGATTCCCACCACAAGTGCCATCACGAGCCTTGCCTCGCGCTTGAGTGCGCTCTCCAGAAAACCAGGCGGTACGGTGGCAGCCATGTTCATGAAAGGCGGCGCACTGGGCTTGAACCTCACCAAAACCGGCTATATTGGCTACAACACGAGCACGGGGTCAAACGAACGATATTACTTTGACCAAGGCGATAGCTGTATACTTGGCTGCTGGGATGACAGCGATAACACTACCGGACTTTCGGAAATGCGTAGTAAGGCATGGAACAACCTGACCAAAATCACCATTTCGCCAACCTCTGGTGGCGTTAGTCGTACCGACTACACAAATATGCAGCATGAGTACCGCGACAATTTGGGCTGGGTAAAGTATTGCAGGGAGTCGGTTAGCGAACTTCGCTCTGAGAAAGCCCCCTGCTACCGTCTCATCATCTGCCAGCCGTGTAAATAAACACTTTTCAAGCACGGCAATCAGCCGTGCTTGACTTGTCATTACTAGCTAAGAGTGCTAGGAATGTAACGGAAATACATATGAAAGTTTTTCTTCGTCTTGCCGTCTTTGCGGCTTTGTGCGCAACATTTTCTCTTTTTACCGCTTCCTGCAAGAGTGATCCTGGCGAGAATTCGGAAGAGACTGTATACAAGGGCGGTATTGTTGCCTTTTATCCGCCTAATGGTCTAGGAGACAATTCTGCTGTTGACGCATTCTGTTCCGGCATCCAAAAGACAGGCATACAAAAATCCCTGTGGGCCTATGACGTGTGTCCTACGGACTGGACCGATGCAAAAAAACTCCTTGATGACTACATTCCCCGCTGCTTCAACCTTTCAAGGGAGCAGGGTACTTCCATACTGATTGTTCTTGCAGACCCCGGCTACCTTTCCTATCTTTCAGGCTTTACTGCCACAAAGCCAGAGAAGGTTTCATTTCTGCTCTTTGATGCAAAGAAAGAAAACGAGGATGCCGCTCTGAACACGGTCTACGTTCCCCTCTATGGCGCGAGTTATCTTGCAGGGGTCGCCGCAAAGGCACTGCTTGCTGAAAAGGAAGATTCCCATGTGCTTTCCCTGCTTGCAAACAGCGATTCAGCTGTAATAAATGATGCACTGCAGGGCTTTATTGCGGGCTATGGGGCAGACTGGGACAAACAAATATACGGCTCCGATTTTACCGAATGGTCTGATGAAAAAGCCTCTGCCTTTTCCAAGCTGAGTTTTGCCGCTCTGGAACTTAAAAATGACTTGGACACAAGTGGATTCGACAGTGCGGAGTTCGCCTATGTACTGGCACTTTTTGCCGAAAAATGGAATCCCTTTGACCTCTATTTTCCCCTCTGTGGCGGAAGCGTCCAGGGGCTCTTGCGCTATAACCGCGAAAAGCGTGCAGATTCCTTCTATACCGTGGGCATGGATTCGGATTTGTCTGTCTATACCCAGCAAGTGCCTTTCTCTGTAGTAAAGCACATTGACCGCGTCATTCAAAAATGCGTGGAGCAATGGATGGGCGGAACGCTTCCCCACCATCAGACTTTTACCCTTGCGGACGGTTACACCGAACTGGTGATTTCAAGGAACTATACAGAAAAACTTTCTGACCTTGTGCAGAATGCAACCCAAACTGCCATAGAAAAAGAGCGCATATATGAAGAAAACTAACAGGATTTCCACTTTTACAATTGCAAAAAGCATTGCGCTACTGCTTTCTACCATATTTTTTACCTTTATATCTTGCTCCAATGATGATTCATCAGGAAGCGACAACCGACGGCAGATAAAAGTTGCCGTGGTACTTCCCGCCAGCGGAGAGCAGAATACGCGCTTTCACCGCATTGCCGACTGGTATCTTACTACGCTCAAAAATGCACTTGAAGACAGTAAATTTTCCACGTCCTTTACCCTTGCCCTTGAATGGTATGACGAGGACAGCATAGACCTTGCCTCCACGGCGGAAAACCTTTCAAAGCGCGATGATTTGTTTGCCATTATCGGGCCACGCTATTCTGACCATGTGCAGGTTTTTGCAGAGCAGTGCTTCCTCACCAAAAAGCCCCTTATCGCTCCCTGCGCATCAAGCGAAAGCCTTATCCGAGCCTTTGCCATGAATGCCGCTTCAGCAAGTGCCAGCGAGCCCTTTTTGTGGACGCTGACAGAAAGCGATGTTTCGCAGACAGAAGCCCTGCTTGCAAAAGTGTCGGCCTATGGCGGAAAAAAAGTCTCCTTTCTGTCAAGTGCAGATATTTACGGCAAGACTTTTTTTGAATGGATGCCCTATATGGCTACGGAACTGAAACTTGAATCCCTACAGAACGTGCGCTATACCTCTGCTAGCATCGGAAGCGGAAACGAAGCGGGAACCGTAGGAACTGATGCCATTCCCCTTGAAAGTGCAGCGGATTCGGTTCTCAATAGCGGGGCAGACTATGTGATTTGTGCGCTCTCCTCATACAAGGATGCGGCCGTCGTGCTGACGCAGCGGGAGCAAATGGGTGACAGTGCGCCAAAACTGCTTTTTACCGACACGGCCTTTACCGCAGATTTTTTGAAGGAATACGGAGACATAGCCGAGGGCGTGGAGGGAACGGCTCCCTATGCAGACCCGTCGAGTGGGTTTGCCGTAATGTACGAGGCATTTTTTGGTCAGAAGGCAGCGGTTGGAGAAGCCCACCTGTATGACTCGCTGCTTCTCTGCGGTTTTGCCGCCGCCTACTGCATCAAAAATGAGGCCACGACTCCCTTCTCAAACAAAGCGGCAAACAATGCCATAAAGAGTTTTACGGGTACGGGAAAGGACGGAAAATCCGCATGGTCACCTCTGGGCATGGCATTTGCCTTTGAAGACATCAACAAAAACAATACCCTGAATATCAACGGTGCGACGGGGCTGCTTGACTTTGACGCAGAAACGTTTACCAGCGCACTGAGGACAGTCTATACCCATTGGGCAGTAGTTGAGGGTGCCTTTGTTCCCTTAGACTACACCTCAGCAGACGGAAGCGGACGCACTGCCAAAAATCGCGCAAGCTGGGAGTGGCAAACACTGATTGATGAAGCGGAAATGGAGGAAAGCAAAAGCATATCTATTTCCTACGGGGAATCAAAGAGCCGCTGGGCAGTCATCATTGCCGCCTCAAACGGCTGGGCAAATTACCGCCATCAGGCAGACGCGCTCTATGTCTATCACCTCATAAAAAATCTAAAGAAAGACCCCTACGACGATGACCATATCATTTTGATTCTTGCTGATGACATCGCCGCAAATAGCCGGAACAAGAAGCGCGGGGAAATCTATGCCCGTCTGGGTGGCGAAAACCTTTATACAGATGACGTTCAGATTGACTACCTGCTTTCAGAACTGACCGCTGACGACATAACGCAGATTATGCAGGGTAAAAGCATTTCCATAGACAAGCGCAGCGAAAACAGGGACAGTCATCGCAAACTGGTGCAGCCCCCCACCGCATTGGCGACAGACGAAAATGCCGACATCCTCTGGTTCTGGTCGGGACACGGTGCAAACCGAAACGGAAACAGCAAGCTCGGGCAGTTTGTCTGGCAGGGCAGGGGAAGCGAAGGCTTTACCACCGAAAAAATGCAGGCTACGCTTTCCGCCATGAGCGAAAGCAAGCGTTTCCGAAAAATGCTCATCGTTGCAGAGCCCTGCTATTCGGCCAGTGTCCTGCATACTGCCAAAGGCTATACCGGCGTACTTGCATTCACCGCGGCCAACGGCTCGGAGACATCCTTTGCGGACATTTACAGCGTGGAACTTAAAGTCTGGCTTTCAAACCGCTTTACCCACAACTTTACCGACAAGATTGCAGAGGAAAAAGACATACTCTATGCCGATTTGTATAAGTATCTCGTGCAGAATACGATAGGCTCCCACGTGCAGCTTTTCAATGCGGAGCACTTTGGCAACATGTATGCGTCCTGGCCGGCAGAGTTTTTTGAAAAACTGTTATAGGCTGGAAAAACAAAGGTATAGCGAAAAGACAAGCATATGTGCTATACTGTTTCCATGAGCAAAGCGACAGTCTCCACAGTAAAAACAGCAGATTCAGAAATCCCCTACGCAAAGTTTGGTAGCGGAGAAAAAATTTTTGTCCTCCTGCCGGGACTGTATACAAAAAGCTTCATGCCGCTTGCCGATGCAGTTGCCAGTCAGAACCAGCGTTTTTTGGAGGAATACACAGTCTATTTTTTTGACCGCGTACTTTCGCCGCTGGAAGGCTACACCGTACAGGACATGGCCGCCGACACCATTCGGGCAATGGATGCCCTTTCCCTGCGGAACTGCTATGTGCTGGGCGTTTCTGCAGGCGGCATTGTTGCCCAGATTATTGCGGCTGAGCGGCCTGATTTGGTAAAAAAACTTGCCGTTTCTTCTACAAGTGCAAGGGAAACATCGGTCAGCAAAAAAGTCTTTGCAGAATGGACGGCACTGGCAAAAGAGCGCAACCTTTCCGCCCTGAACGAGTCTTTTGCAAAAAACGTATACACAGACAGCTTCTATCAGACCTACAAGGACGCAATTCTGTCTTCGCTGGCTGGGGCGACAGACGAAGATTTGGCTCGATTTGCCGTCTTTTCATCTGCGCTCCTGGGCTTTGACATCAGAGAGAAAAGCCAGTCCATTTCCTGTCCGCTGCTTGCCCTGGGAGCGGGGAAGGACAAGGTATTTGGTTCTGATGCCACGCTGGACATTGCAGAAAAAACCCATGGAAGGGCCTTTATCTTCAAGGACTATGGACACGCCGTATACGATGAAGCCCCGGACTTTCTTGATAAGGTTGCAGGCTTCTTTGCAGAACCAGTCTGCCTCCATGTCAATGCATGCGTGCGTCCCACTTCACGCACCAACAAACTGGCGCAGGTCGTCCTGGAAAAAGAGCAGGGCAGCTACATACAGGAAGTCAACCTGCAGAAAGAGCAGATTATGCCCCTTGACTGGCAAAGCCTGCGCCACCGTGACGAGTGCATGGCACAGGGGCATCTTGGCGACAAATGTTTTTCCTATGGCTGGCAGTTTGCCCGGGCAGACCGCATCGTAATTTCCGCGCCCTACTGGGACTTGCTCTTTCCTGCATCCCTCCGCGCCTATTTTGAGCGGGTTTGCCTTGTGGGCGTGACCTTTGCCTACACTGAGTCAGGAATCCCTAAGTCGCTCTGTCAAGCAAAAAAACTGACCTACGTGACTACCGCAGGCGGCTTTGTCGGAGAAAGGCATTTGGGATTTGATTACGTCAAGGCTCTTGCAGAACTTTTCTTTGGCATAGAAGATGTAAGCCTGATAAAGGCAGAAGGTCTTGACATTGCAGGTGCGGACGTGCAGGCAATCATGGAAAAGGCGTATGGAAGAAGATAAAAAAACTCCAAAAATCAATGTCTATGTATTGATTCTGCTCCCATCGATTCTTTCTCTTGCAATCTCAATTACGGCCATAATGTACCAGTTTGGCCAGAAAATCTTCGACCTGAACAATACCTGCTATTATATTTTCGTTTCATCAGACAGCAATGAATCCAGCGAGGAAAAGGATGCTGAGATTTTCAAAAAAATCGGGGATATTCTTGGCAAGAACGATTTGACCGGCTTTACGATTCTAAAAAATGACCTGGGCGGACATATTCTGGCGGACAAGACAATCGTTCAGGAAAAGTCATATCAGGTGATACTGATGGATATTTCCCGGCGAAAAGCCTATTACCTTGCAGAAGAGATAAGAAAAGCCATGGGGCAAAAGCTTGTCCTCGTTGAAGAATCTGTCGTAAGCAAATCTTTTGTTGTAAACGGCAAGAAGTACAAAAACATAAGCGATGTTCCGGCGGAGTGATTTTGAACAATACGAGTTTTCTTTTTATACTGACAAACTGCGTGGCTGCCGTAAATTTTCTCCTTGTCATTTATTCGTCCATTCTCACAGAAAAACATGATTATATTGTCATTCGTCTGCTGAGCATGACATTAAACCTTATTGTCTATGCCCTTGGCTTCTGCTGGAGCTCGGTAATCATAAATGTATTCACCATTTTCCGCGACATGTATAACGACCGGGTAAAAAAGCCAAAAATTGCCGTTATCGCTCTCTTTTGCATTTTAGGCACAGTAATGACTTTTGTCGTAAATTATTTCCTTGCCGAAAATTTTTCATCAACGTCACTTTTTACGCTAAAATGTACCGATTACATTCCCGCCATAAGCCTCATTGTCTATACGATATGTATATTCAAGGCAAAAACTGCGGCTCAAATGAAAATTGCCACCGCCATAGATATTCTATTCTGGGTGATATATGACTTTGAGAATTTTATGATTGTAAATGTAATTCAAGACCTGTTCCTGATTTTCCTGCCTGTCATTGAGTTTTATGTTGAAGCCATAAAAAAACGAAATCAAGTTGCATTCGCCTAGATGTCCGTAACCGCAGAAAGAAATTTCTGTGATTTGTACAATAGTTTTTTCCATGTTTTCATTATTTTTGCATTTTTTCGTTTTTTTGTGATATACTGTACAATATGAGAAAAGGCTCCGCTTTACAGTATTTAACGATTTTATTCACCCTATGCACGCTGCTGCTTTCTTGTACAAGACACACCACCCGTTCAGTCACCACGATTGAGGAACTAAACGACAGCCGCATTACTATCGGCTACAATGAAGGTCATTCATCGGCAACAGTCCTTCCACTTGTCTTTCCCAAGGCAAAACTCCTTTCATTCAACGAAAACCTTACGGGCTATGAAGCGATAAGGCGAGGAAAGATAGATGCATTCGCCTTTGACCGCGTACAGATGGAATTAGCCATGAAAAACGGCCTTACGGGCGTAAAAATTCTCGGGGATTTTGGCGAACAAACAGAAGTCGGCGTGGGACTTTCTCCCGTATCATCCATTCCTGATTTGGAAAACAAGATAAACGCCTTTCTTGCCGAACTCCGTGCAGACGGCACGTTGGATGACCTCTACAAGCGCTGGGTATTGCAAGGCGAAGAAACCATGCCTGCCATACCCGTTGCAAGAGAACCGCGCCTGCACCTTCGGGTAGGAACAACGGGCATCGCGCACCCCTACAGCTATTACAAGGGCACGGAACTGACTGGATTTGACATAGAGTTGGCCCGCCGTTTTGCCGCCTACCTCAACGCTGACCTGGAATTCAAAATCTACAACTACGGAAGTATTATTACGGCGGCACGGAGCGGTGACATTGACTGCATCATGGCAAATCTAAACGCCACGCCAGAGCGCAGGGAGAGCATCGCTTTTTCCACGCCAGTCTACATTGAAAAAAATGCGATTATGGTGCACGATGATGATGGGGGAGCGTCCACCGTCAAGGAAAAAAGCCTCTCTCCTGCTCATGGCAATATCCCGCCCCAGTTCCAAAACATGACGCTCAAATACACGTCCAAGGAAGAACTGCAAAAGAGCGACCAGCTTGTTCTGGGCATGCACACGGGTTTTGTCATGGTTGACAGGCTCACGCGAGAACTGTTTCCCCAGGCAAAAATCGAATACTATAAGACCAATGCCGACATGGCATATCTCGTTGCCAGCGGAAAACTGGACGGCTTTATCAACGATGAGCCTGTTATCCGCTATGCCGCCCTTGAAGTGCCAAAACTGGGCTACATTCACTGCGGTCTTGATACGATGAACATTGTGGCCTGCTTCCAAAAGAATGAAAAAGGCGCGTCCCTGCGGGATGAATTCAATCAGTATGTGAAAAAATGGCAGGAAGACGGCACCCTCAAAAAAACCGATGATTTGTGGCTCAGCAATGATGAAAAAAAGAAAGTCGTTGATTTGGAAAGCCTTCGTAATCCAAAAGGAAAAAAAGGAACAATCCGTTTTGCCACCGAAGCCCAATGCCCGCCCTTTGACTACATCAAGGACGGAAAGATTGTCGGCTACGAAATTGATGTGATAGCCCGTTTCTGTCGGGAAGCAGGCTATGCCCTCACTGTGCAGGACGTTCCCTTTGACTCCCTTATCATGGGCTTGGAAACCGGCATGTACGATTGTGTCGCGGCCTGTCTGAGCGATACGCCCGCAAACAGGGAAAGCCTGAACCTGTCGGAAGCCCTGTATGTCTCTGAACTGGTCATGGCAGTAGAGATTATGGACGATGGAAAATCCCTGCAAAAGACTGCCGAAGCAGCCGCCCCGCAAAAAGAAGATTTTACTTCTCCCTCAGACTACAACCGTCCTGACGTGACGCTGGGCGTAAAAACCGGCACCGTCATGGACAGGATTACGCAGGAAGCCTTTCCCCTTGCAAAAATCGAGCACTATAATGCCAGTCCAGAAATGGTGGTGCGTGTCGTTCAGGGAAAGATTGACGGCTATCTGTCTGACGAGCCGATTATCCGCTACATCGAAAGCACAACTCCCGGCATAACCCACCTCAAAGAACGCATCCGCAGTCAGGATTACGCCTTTGGCTTTCCCAAGAGCGACAGGGGAAAAATGCTCTGCGGTCAGATGAATGAGTTCCTGAAAAAAATCAAGGCTGACGGTACACTTGAAAAAATTGATGCCACTTGGTTCGGTACGGATAAGTCACAGCAAAAAGTAGATTTGAAATCCTTTTCGGGTGAAAATGGCAGTGTCAATCTGGTGACTGACGCAACCCTTACGCCTTTTTCCTATATTCAGGATTCAGAATATGCAGGCTATGAGATTGATATTGCCGCCCGATTCTGCAGGGAATACGGCTATACCCTCAAAATCACCGACACCAGATTTGCCTCCATCATTCCCGGCCTTGTCTCAGGCACCTATGACATGGCGGCAGCCCTCATTGGCGTAACCGATGAGCGAAAGGAAAGCCTTCTCTTTTCCGATGCGGATTATCAGGGCGGCATGGTGCTGGCCGTAAAGAAAGCCGATGGACAGAGCCTTTCCGACCTGAACAAAGCGGGCGTTACAATTGGCGTACAGACAGGAACGGTCTTTGACGACCTTGTTGCCGAAGTATTCCCGAAAGCTAAAACGCAGCATTATACAATGAATATCGATATGGCAAAACTTATTGTGCAGGGGCGTTTGGATTGTATGATTGCAGACGAGCCGACTGCAAAACTGCTATGCGCCAACATAAAAGGACTGGATTATATCAAGGAATACGCAGAAAAAGCAGCTTTTGCCTTTGCCTTTCCAAAGACTGAAAAAGGCGAGAGACTGAAAGCTCAAATGGACGAGTTCATTTTGCAGTCCAAGCAGAACGGGCTTATAACTGAGCTGGAAGACATCTGGTTCGGCAATGATGAAAGCAAAAAAACGATAGATATGTCTTCGCTTTCCGGCGAAAAGGGAACGATACGTCTTGCCACCTCTGCCGAATATGCGCCCTTTGAGTATGTCAAGGACAATGCGGTTGTAGGCTACGACATAGATTGGGCGGTGCGTTTTGCCCGCGAGTACGGCTACAAAATCGAGATTGCGGATATGAATCTTGACGCAGTAATACCGTCCGTCGCCTCTCAAAAATATGATTTTGCAGCCTCTGGTCTTACCATTACGGAAGAGCGCAAGCAGAGCGTGAACTTCTCATTGCCGAACTATGAGGGGGGAGCCGTGGCTGTCGTAAAAGCGGCCGCTACTGCATCGGAGACCAACGAGACAGCACAAGATGGCACAAGAAATGTTTTCTTCTCGTCTCTTGCTTCCAGTTTTGAAAAGACCTTTGTGAGGGAATCCCGATGGAAACTCGTGGCAAATGGTATCGGCATTACGATGCTGCTTGCCATACTGTCCGCTCTATTCGGTACGGTTTTGGGTTTTGTCCTCTGCGGACTGCGACTAACCCATAATAAAATCGCAGACTCCCTGACCCTCATCTACATCCGGCTCATGCAGGGCTTGCCAATGGTTGTGCTCTTGATGATTCTCTTTTATATTGTCTTTGCAAAAACCGGATTGAGCGGCATCTGGGTGGCAGTCATCGGCTTTGGCATGAACTTTGGCGCATACGTAAGTGAGATGATTCGCACGGGAATTCTTGCGGTGGACAAAGGTCAGATGGAAGCCGCACTTGCCTTGGGCTATCCAAAATCAAAGGCCTTTGTCAAAATGATTCTTCCCCAGGCTGCCCGGCATTTTCTGCCTGTCTATCAGGGCGAGTTCATTTCCCTCGTAAAAATGACGTCAGTTGTAGGCTACATTGCCATTCAGGATTTGACTAAGGCAAGCGACATTATCAGAAGCCGTACTTACGAGGCATTTTTTCCACTTATCACCACGGCAATTATTTATTTTATAATATCATGGCTTTTAACGCGCATCCTCACTGCATTACAGCGGTGGATTGAGCCAAAAAAGTCAGGAAGGATGTAACATGGAATTATTGGAAGACCTTTTTCAGTCAACTATTGTAGAGCCGCTTACTGCAAGCTCGCAATACCTGATTTTTCTGCTTATCGGCATTGGCATCATCGCAGCCTCCGTTGCACTCGGTTTTATGCTGTGGCATATAAAAGGAATGCAGGATGAACGCGAATTTGTGGTGACCATGGAAACGCTGGGAGAGCAGAGCGAAAAAATCCGCAGGATACTCGACCGCATGAAGGTCACTCAGCGTGAAAAGACCTATGCGCTTCTCCTGCTGGAAGAAATCATGGTGCGCCTGCATGATGCAGGGCAGGGAACGGTGATTGCAAAGGTTCGCCGTTTTTTTGGCGAGGTGAGCATTTTAATTACCTCCCATGGCGAAGCCTTCAATCCCTTTGCCTCCCTTGAAAACTGGAACACGGAAAGCGAAGACTATCTGCGTGACCTTATTTTCCGCTCCCACATGACTGATTTGAGCTACAGCCGCCGCAACGGCTACAATGCAGTTTCCGTGCGCGTACATCGCGGTGGAGAAAACCGTTCCCTGTACGTGACTTTTGCCGCCATGTTCCTAGGAATTGCCACAGGTTTTTGCATGAAATGGCTTCCTGAGGGAGCGGCGGCTTTCATTTCTGACGGCGTACTTTCCACGGTGCAGACAATCTTCCTCAACGCCCTCTCCCTCATGCTGGCACCTGTGGTCTTCTTTTCGGTGGCAACGAGCATTTCCAACATTTCTGGTGGAAACGAAATCGGACGCATTGGCGGAAAAGTGCTTGGCTCTTACCTTGTAACCACAGTGCTGTCCATTTTGATTGGCTTTGGTCTGGCCGCCCTCTTTTTCAGCGGTGACCTTCCTCCACTTCCAGAAAAACTTGCGGCTCTTCCCGCTGACATACAGCAAACGACGAGTGTTTCAATCAGTTCAATTATTTTGAGCATAATTCCCCGCAATGTAGTATCACCTATTATCACAGGCAACATGCTCCAAATCATCTTTGTGGCCGTGCTTTCAGGCCTTGCCCTTTCTGCTCTCGGAGACAAGACCGCAGGCATACGCGCTTTCTTTAACGAAGCAAACACCATGTTCCTCAAAATGATGGAGATGATTATTGCCTTTATGCCTCTTG
>CAKZZO010000004.1 GCA_937885175.1 uncultured Treponema sp.
GTAGAGCAATGGACTGTTAATCCATGTGTCGCTGGTTCAAGCCCAGCAGGAGCCGAAAAGACCTTGTCGCAAACGATGAGGTCTTTTTTTTATGCCGATGCACTGGGACTAGATTTTTTTGTGTTCCTATTAGCTATGGGGGAAGTGACATGCCGACTATTTCAGAACAGAAAAAAGCCTTACGAAAGCAGATGGCAGAGACGCTGCGGGAATTTTCTCAGACCCATGATTGCGTATCTTTTTCGGAAGCGGCGCGTCACCTGGTGCTGCAAAGCGATTTTTTTGCCCGTTCTGACATTGTGCTGGGCTATCTTTTTCATGGGATTGAGGCGGACTGCACGGGCGTGCTCTACAGTGCGCTTCAGATGGGAAAGCTGGTGGGGCTTCCGCGCATTCTTCCCGGCACTGGCGATATGGATTTTTACCTGCTGGACGACACGCTGAACTTTGGCGACCAGATTGAGTCCGGCTCCTACGGCATAAGCGAGCCAGTTCCGACGCTAGAAAAACTCGCCCTGGATGCATCGCTTGCAAAAAAACGCGTGCTGGTACTTGTGCCGGGCATGGCCTTTACCGAGGACGGTCGGAGGCTGGGGCGGGGCAAGGGCTTTTACGACCGCTTTCTTTTCCGTCTGAAAGAGACTGGGGCACAGGTCTGGGCGGCGGGGTTTTGCTTTCCCTGTCAGATGACCGGCGATATTCCGACAGATGAACATGACCTGCTCTTGGACACGGTGTTTTTTTAAGGGGCGTTGCGGGGCTGAAAAGCCTATTGGTGCCCCGCTTGAAGGGGGTGTGGTGAAGACGGTGCTTGAGCGCAGGCGAAAGCACTGGCTGAACCCAGGGGGAAGGCTTTCCCCCGCATTATCGTTTTGAGTCAATTGAATAAACGCGAAAATCCGGAATGTCGGCAAAATAAAACTTCATCAGGATAAAATAATCTTCGGCTCTTGCCTTGTCCACGGCCGCGTATTGGTCAAGGTAGAGGGTGGCGTTTCCAAAAGTTGTGCCTGTCTGTATGAGTTGGGCTGTGCCTTGGGCAGTTCCTGTGGTAGAAAGAGATTCCATGAGCCAGCGGTTTTCCATTCCGGCAAGCATACGGTCTTTTTCCGTGTCGATTACGCCGATGTTCTCTGCATTTACCAGCGTCTGTAAGTCTTCTGTTACTTCTGCAATTGTTTCCAGATAGGCTGCGTCAATTTTTGAAATCTGCGTAACGTTTTGGGCATAGAGCCGCGCAAAGGGAAAGTCAAAGTCGGGAATGTCCGTTCTGATTTTGATGTCGGAGCCGAGTTTTGCCTGCATACGCTGTGAAATCTCATAGAGGAGGGCGTTAAAAAGGGCAAGGTCTGTGCTTGAAAGGTCGGGAGCAGGAATGCAGTAGAGCGTGGGATCATTGAAATGCTTTGTGGGCACAAGGACTGCAGGGCGGGGACCGGCCTTGTCTGCGCTGATATCGGTAAGAAAAAGATGGCGCAGCTGGATGCGTTTGATGCGGCGGGGCATGTCTGGTTTTGCCACTCTTGCGTCTATGGATGCCGTTTCCTTTTGGGAGAGCAGGCTGCCTAAGGTTTCCTGCATGGTTTTTTGGAGGGCATCCGCATGGCTAATGCCGCCGGCAACAATGAGGGAAAAACGGCTGGAATCCAGTAAGAGGGGATAGGCGGCGGCAATATGGGTAAAGTCTGTTTTTACGGGCTTGTCGGCGGTATCGTCAAAGAGATGTACGTAGTCATCTTTTGCATAGAGGGTGCGCATGGCGGAGCAGAGCAGCTGGAATGTTGCCGCCCCGGATTTTATTCTCCATTGGGTGCGCTCATCGTAGGTAATGCCGTCTGCCATGGCGGGGGTGATGTCTCCATATATCAGTGCTTCTGAAATGGCACGGACGCAATCTTCTGCTTCTTCTGTGGCACAGGTAACGGTGAGCAGGGAGCAGTTTGCATAGGTTCTTGCGCGTACGTCGCTGTCTCCTGTCATAAGCCCTTGTGCTGCCCGCCCGTCAAGGCTGCGTCTGATGTTTATGGCCAGAGCGTCAGTAAGTATGCTGCAAAGACCGGGGCTTTCTTTTGCAAAAAGCAGTTCTCCGCCACGGATTGTGATGGCAATGGCCGTTGTCTTTGCGCCAGGGGTCTGCTTTAGGGTGACGGGTATGCCGTTTGCAAGTGAAAATGAAGAAAAATGCCCCTTGTTTTCCTGAATGAAGCGGGTGGCGGCATTTGTCATGTCTGGCTGGCTGCTGGCGATGCTGGCCGCTTCTTTTTGTTCTGACTGCTCTTGTGCCATCTGCTGGCGGTAGAGTTCCTGCAGGTACCAGGAGCCGTTTTTGCGTGTTACGGTCTGATAGCCGGCCTTTTGAAATTCTTTGGCATGTTTTGCGTACGTTTTTGCGTTTACCAGTACAAAAACTGCCGGCTCTTTTGTATGCAGATAGGATTCCAGCAGGGGAGCGGAAATTGTTTCGGCCATGCGCTGACTGCGGGAAAAAAGCGTTGCTGCGCTGTCTCCGGGAAAAAGTGCCGTCCAGCCGCTTAGCAGTTCCATAAGGGCGGAAGAGTCATCTGCACGGCGGCGAAATTCTGCGGCAATGCGCTTTTGAGCGTAGTCTACTTCGTCCGCCGTAAAAAGTCCGTCAGCCTTGGTGAGACGCAAAAAACTTTCTGCCTGGGCACAGGGCGAAGCCTTGGTCTTTTCCAAAAGAGACTGGATGATGAGGCGGGAAGAGCCATGCTTTTGCGCACTGGCTACATTGATGTATTCCCCGCCGTAGATGGCCAGTGATTTTTCTGCAAGCAGACGGCTTTTGTAACTGCTGTAATCGCTGTTCATTACGGCGGCGGCACAGTCTGCTTCGTCTGCGGAAAGATGGCTGTACTGTAAGACAATCTGGGTCATGTCTGCCGTAAAAGAGTCGTCAACAAGGACATATTTTTGCCCCTTGCTGGCAGTTTCGGCGGGGATGTCTGTGGGAGCAAGAGGAGATGCCCTAAAGGTTTCAAAATATTTTTTTACCAGTTGGTATGCATGTTGTGCCGTGATGTTTCCGCTGATGTAGAGGCTGGCTCTTTGGGGACTATAGTATTGGCTTCCGATATCGTTTAGGATTGACCGGGCAGCAGACAAAGTGGTGGCAGAAAAAAGGGCAGGGTAGACACCGCTTTCCACCTTCCAGGGGGCTGCGGGAAACATGCGGGAATCAATGGCCGTGTTGATAAAGCCAGCCGTGCTTTCCGCATATTCGGCTACTTCATCCTTCATTTGCTTTAGGGCGGCTCTCAGCGTGGCATCAGTCAGGGGCATGGGTTTTAGGCAGGCGGCGAGTTCCATAACCGCATGTTCACTTTCCTGCGGGGCAACTGTTTTGACCATGCGCACACTGTCTGCGGAAATGTCCGCTCCCAAAAGCCGCGCATACAGGGGAAAAAATCCTGCACTTCGTTCTGTTTGGGCAGCGTAGCCTGCCTGAATGTTCAGCTCAAGACGGACTGGTGCGGAACTGGTGTCGGAAAGCACAAAGAGTCTGAGCCCGTTTTCCAAGGTGAATGATTGTATGTCCTGAGGAGAAAATGCAGAAAGCTTTGCAAGAGAGATAAAGGCAAGCGCAAGGAAAATTTTTTTCATTACGCCTGCACATCTTCCATGTCTGGACTGTAGATTTCGCAACCGCGCTTGCCTTTTTCTTTTACGCGGTACAAGGCTTTGTCAGCCCGTTTGTACAGGTCTTCGTCAAAGCCTTCGGGTGCAAATGCAATGCCAACGCTTACGGAAACAGGGCTGATGCCGTCTTCAATATTTACAAGCAGGTCGTTTACCGTTTCAATCTTCTTTTTGATGGTAGCCGCTGCCAGAGGAGGACAGTCAGGAAGAATAGCGGCAAATTCATCGCCACCGATACGGGCAACGTAGTCGCCCTCGCGGAATGTTTCGGTAAGGATGCGGGCCAGTTCTTTTAGTGCCGTGTCGCCGCCAGCGTGTCCGTAGGTGTCATTGATATACTTAAAGTTGTCCATGTCGATAAGGAGCAGGGCAATCTTTTGCTTCTTTTCTTTGGAAGTGCTGCATACCTGATCAAAGGCGCGACGGTTGAGGATGCCAGTAAGGGCATCGTATTCAGCCTTTTTAAGCAGGGATTTTTCGTTCTGCGCCTTTAAGTCGTAGATTTGATTATAACTTTCTGCCAGGTGCTTACACTCTGCAGAACCGATGATGCTGAGTTTTTCATCCTTTTGGATTGACTTCTGAAAGCGTTCCAGCGGGAAGATGACCAGAACGGCTAATGCGATAAAGAGCAGCACGTTTACAACCAGCAAAATAAGGAAGAGAAGGCGCAGGCGGTTGATGCTTGCCCCCAGTTCATCGGCGTTCATGTTCAGTTCGTCTTTTATCTGCTGCTCAATGGCGGCAATGGTCAGACGGCAGTTTTCGTTGATGCGTGTTTTATAGATAAGGTAGCCTTCTCCAAAGAGATTGTTTATGGCTGTTTCCTGCAATTTTTCCTTGGGGATATTCTGGTCGATGTTGCGAATGGTAATTTTGCGTATGTCCGCCGGGATGTCATTTTCTCCCATGACCTTGTAGGCAAGGCGTATTGCGTACAATTCCATGTTGATAAGACTCTGAGCCTGTTCCATGGCGATTTTGAGACGCTGGAGGGCAAGGTCTTTTTCCGAACAGACGGTTTCCAGTTCTTCAAGAGCCTTCTGCTGGCGTTTTGTTACATTTATTTCGTCAAGATAGGCGTTCACATATTCCGTCTTATGGGTGACGATAAAAAGACGTGCCTGGTCAGTCAGATAGTTTGCGGATTCCTTGATAAGCTCCGAACTTTGCTCACAGATGATGAACTTATCAATGGCATTTTTAACCGCATGGAATTTTTGGTTCACCTTATTGGAAATAACAAGAATAAAACAGAATACAATTGCCGTTAAAACGGTGAAAAACGCGCTGAGAAACTGAATGTTTATGCCGGTCGTATTCTTTTTATTTCGCAAGATCGGTTATCTCCTTGTAGAGTTTCGGATTTGTCTGAGATGCGCCTTTGATAACATCTGCACAGGCCGCTTGCCACTCTGACTTGTCTGATACTTCAACAAACTGCACGCCTTCTTCTTTAAGGGTGAGGCGGGATTTGTTTTCGGCTTCCTGCGAGACTTTGCTGCAGTATTCGCCGGCATATTTTCCTGCTTCAATCAAGGCTTTCTGCTGGCTTGCTGACAGGCTGTCCCACACTTGTGACGAAATGACTACTTCAGTAACGCCAAGCTGGTGACCGTCCAGAATCATGTAGGGAGCAATTTTATTGAAGTGATTGGAAAGGTAGTTTGCAATGGGCTGTTCGGCTATTTCCACAATGCCAGTCTGAAGAGAAGAATACAGTTCAGAGAAGGAAACGGCAACCGGGTCTCCCTGCAGGCTGGTAATAATCTCCTTCATTATGGAGTTTCCTGCACTGCGGATGGTATGACCCTTAAAGTCAGATACGCCATTCAGTTTGGAGGTAGAGAAGAAATGACGGAATCCTTCTTCTGCAAAAAAGAGCCCCTTGATGCCAATCTTCTTTTCGTAGGGTTCGTTCAGAATAGTCTGAGCGGTATCTGAAAGGGCAAAGTTCCAGAAATGTTCACGGCTTACAAAGGTAAAGGGAATGTCCAGAAGTTCGTGCTTTTCGCAGCCGTAGGCAACAAGGGCGGCGGGAGAAACGCGGGCAATATGGATTTTAGAATTTGGCTGGGTCATCACTTTCATAACGGAAGTGTTGTCGCCCAAAATGCCGCCGGTATGCAGTTCGATTTTGATGGTGCCCTTGGAGAGTTCCGCTGCTTTTTCTACAAAAGCCTGGTCAATCCATGCGGAAATGGAATCACTGGGATTTGACTCTGCCATGGCAAGCGTTACGGGCTTGTCGTTTGCTCCATTTTTCTTGTCTTTGCAGGCAACAAGGGAAAAAACCGATAAAACTGCACTGATAATGAAAATGATTTTTTTCATAGAAGATACCCTGCCTCACAAATAAGAAAAATATATGGATTTATTATAAATCTAGTTTTTCTTACTGTCAATTATAATGACAGGGTATCTCAAAAAGGGGAAAGGAACTTATTTTGCCAGGTCAAGAATCTCCTGATAGAGTTCAGGGGCGGCTTTTGCTGACTCTGCAATGATGTCTGCGCTTGCCGTCTGCCATGGCGTAAGGTCGGAAACCTCGGTAAAGACAGCACCTTCTGCAAGAAGCTGTGCTTTTGCCGCATCTTCTGCTTCCTGTGAGACTTTGCGGCAGACTTCTCCAGCATATCTTCCGGCCTCGGTAAGAATCTGCCTCTGCTCCTTGCTCAGTTTGTCCCATGTTTCTGATGCGATGACCACCTCGGTTACACCCAGTGTGTGGCCGTCAAGAACCATGTAGGGGGCTATGTTGTGGAAATGGTTTGCGAGGTAGTTTGCAAGGGGCTGATCGGCGGCATCGGCTATACCTGTCTGCAATGCAGAATACAAGTCGGCAAAGCCAACGGAAACGGCATTTGCCTTGAGACCGCTTGCTATGCCTTTCATAATGGGGTCTGAGGTAATCCGCAGTTTTATGCCGTTAAAATCTTGGGGTGAAGAAAGTTTTTTTGTTGCAAAAAAGTTGCGGAAGCCTTCTTCTCCGTAGAAAAGTCCTTTGAGGCCCACGCCGTCTTCATATGGCTCATTCAAAATGGACTGAGCGGCTTCTGATGTGGCGAATTTCCAGAAATGGTCTTTGTTGGCAAAGGTAAAGGGAATGACCAAAAGCGAAGACTTTTCGCAACCCAGTGCGGCAACGTTAAAGGCAGAGATACGCTGCAAGTGAATGGTGTTGCCCGGCTTTCTCAGTAAGTCCATGACGCTTTCTTCATCGCCAAGTATTCCGCCAGTCTGCAAGTCAATCTTGATTTTTCCGCCAGAAAGTTCCTCAACCTTTTCCTTAAAGGCCTGATCCATTTGGGCAGAAATCGTGCCTTCCGGATTGACTTCCGCCATGACCAATGTGATTTCTTGTCCTGCAAGCCCATCCTTTTTTCCTTTGCAAGAAATGATGCCTAGAACACAGGTAAGGGCTGCACAAACGGTTAGAATCTTCTTCATAACAAATACTCCTGCAATGTGTGAAATGTATTACAGGAGTATTATATTTTTCTTTTTTTCGTCTGTCAAATTGCTGTGGGGCTCTTAACGAAGTTTTGTGCTAGTTCTCTGCGTAACTCAAAATAGTCTGGTAAAAGTCAGGATCTACGGCCGCCCCTTCTTCTATGACGGCGGCGCAGGCTTTCTGCCACGGTCTGATGTCGTCTACATCGGTGAGGATTGCTCCCTCTGCAAGAAGTCCAGCCTTTACCTTGTCTTCCTCGGTTTGGGAAAGTTTTCTGCAGAAGTCAGACGCATACTTTCCCGCCTCAATGAGGATATTCTGCTGCTTTTCGGAAAGGGTTTGCCAACATTCTTCGGTTATGACCGTTTCCATAACGCCCAGCGTGTGTCCGTCAAAAATCATGTAGGGGGCAACGGTGTTAAAATGATTTGCGAGGTAATTTGCGATAGGCTGCTCTGCCGCGTCGATAATGCCAGTCTGGAGGGCAACATACAAATCCGCATAATTTACGGGAATACTGCTTGCCTTTACGCCTGCAATGAGCCCCTGCATGGCCTTGTCATTGGTGCCGCGGACTTTGAGTCCCATAAAGTCTTCCACTTTTTCGATTTTTTTGGTGGAAAAAAAGTGACGGAATCCTTCTTCGCCAAAGAACAGACCCCTGAGCCCCAAACCTACTGCAACAGGCTCGTTAAGGATGTCCTCCGCGGCATCAGACGTTGCCAGCCGCCAGAAGTGTTCCTTGCTGGAAAAGGTGAAGGGAATGGAAAGAAGTGATGATTTTTTGCAGCCGTACATGGCCATGTTTACCGCAGACATACGGTGAATCTGAATGGTGCTGTTGGGCTTCATCATTAAATCCATAACGGAGTCAACATCTCCCAGTATGCCTGAGCACTGCAAGTCAATCTTGATTTTTCCGTTGGAAAGTTCCTCAACCTTTTGCTTAAAGGCCTGATCCATCTGACCGGCAATGGTTTCTGCCGGATTGACTTCCGCCATGACCAGGGTGATTTCTTTATCTTCTGCGGGAGCCTTTTTGTTGCAGGCAAAAAAGACGAGGCACAGTGCCGTACAGGCAGCTGATGCATACAAGAATCTTGTCATAAACGCTCTCCTAATGCATAGATTGTTTTTTTGCGTAGCTGAGAATCTCATTGTAGAGATCCATGTTGCTGGCTGCGGTTTCCTTTATAAAGCCGTCAAGTGCCTGCTGCCAGGGAGCGATGTCGTTTACAGGAGTGACGGTTACGCCTGCGTCTTTTACCTGCTGCAGGATGGCATCTTCTTCTTCCTGTGAGATTTTGCGGCAATAGTCGCTTGCATATTTTCCTGCCTCACGGAGAATCTCCTGCTGTTTTTCTGAGAGGGAATCCCAGGCTTCCGTGGTGATGAAGGTTTCCATGATGCCCAGCTGGTGACCGTCAAGGATGATGTTCTTTGCCACTTCGTCAAAATGGTTTGCCAGATAGTTTGCCAGCGGCTGGTCGGCTACGTCAACTTTGCCCGTCTGCATGGCACCGTACAGGTCAGAAAAATCCACGTGCACGGCTTCCATGTTCAGGCTTTTGGCGATTGCCTGCAAGGCTTTGTCGTTGGTGACGCGCATGTTCAGACCGGCAAAATCCTGGATTGAAGCGGCTTTTTTTGCTGAAAAGAGGTGGCGGAATCCTTCTTCGCCATAATACAGACCGATGATGTTCAGTCCTTTTTCTTTTGGCTCATTCAGCAGCTTTTGTGCCGTCTCTGACTCTGCAAAAGCCCAGAAGTGCTCGCGGTTGGAGAAGGTAAAGGGAATGGAAAGCAGGGCGTAGGAATCGCATCCCAGCGCAACAAATCCTGCGGTAGACTGGCGGGCAATCTGAATGGTGCTGCCCGGCTGTGTTATGAGTTTTCGGACGGTGGCATTGTCACCGAGAATGCCAGAACATTCAAGGTCAATCTTGATTTTTCCACCTGAGAGTTCTTCTACTTTTTCCTTAAAAACCTGGTCGGTTCTGCCTGCAATCGTTTCCGGTGGATTTACTTCCGCCATAACAAGCATGATTTCTTTTTCTTCCGATTTTTTTGTACATGAGAGCAGGGCAATGCTCATGGCCACGCAGCAAAGGGTACATAGTGCTTTCTTCATAGCAAAAACTCCATAAGACTGTATCAAGTTCATTTTAAGCCTGCTTTTTTCTATTGTCAAATTTTCTCTTGCCTTTGGTGCAGTAAAAAGGTATATTTTACCTATGAAAGCACATATGAACGCAAAAAAATACCAGCCTATTCCTGCCATTCCGATAACAAACCGCAAATGGCCGGCAAATGCAATTACTCAGGCTCCGATTTGGTGTTCCGTTGATTTGAGGGACGGAAATCAGGCTCTTATTGACCCCATGGGTATTGAGACTAAGCTGGCGTTTTTTGATTTGCTTGTAAAAATCGGCTTTAAGGAAATCGAAGTGGGCTTTCCGTCTGCCAGTGACACCGAGTATGAATTTATCCGCAGACTCATTGAAGAAAAGCGCATTCCCGATGATGTGACCATTCAGGTGCTTTGTCAGGCTCGGGAAAAACTGGTGCGCAAGACCATGGAATCCATCAAGGGAGCTCCTGGAGTTATTTTCCATATTTATAACTCTACCTCTCCGGCTCAGCGCAAATACACCTTCAACAAATCTAAGGAAGAAATCATTCAGATTGCCGTTGATGGCGTAAAATGCATTAAGGAATGCATGAAGGATTTGTCTGAGGATGAGCGCAGAAAAATCCGCCTTGAGTATTCTCCGGAAAGTTTTTCCATGACGGAAATTGATTACGCCGTGGAAATCTGTGCGGCCGTTGGAAAAGAATGGGGCTACGACAAGGACAATAAAATCATCTTCAATCTGCCCACAACCGTGGAATGTGCTACGGCTAACGTATATGCAGACCAGATTGAATATTTTGCAGACCATATTCCCAACCGCGAGGGTGTGATTATTTCTACTCATTGTCATAATGACCGCGGTAGTGGCGTTGCTTCCTGTGAGCTGGGGCTGCTTGCTGGTGCTGACCGCGTGGAAGGCTGCCTCTTTGGAAACGGTGAGCGCACGGGAAATCTGGACATTGTAACGGTGGCTCTGAATATGTTCAGCCAGGGCGTTGACCCGGAACTGGATTTTTCCCACCTGCCGGATATTGCCGACAGTTACATGGAATACACCAAGATGGACATTTCTCCCAGAACGCCTTATGCGGGCGGACTTGCCTACACGGCCTTGAGTGGCGGACATCAGGATGCTATTGCCAAGGGCTTTGCCGCACGTGTCAAAATGGACAAGGATGCTGTCTGGGATGTGCCCTATCTGCTGATTGACCCCCATGACATTGGTCGCCAGTACGAAGGCATTATCAGAATCAACAGCCAGAGCGGCAAGGGCGGTGCATCCTTTATTCTGGAGCACAATTACGGCTATGCGATTCCCAAGAGCATGCAGCCTGCAATCGGCGACCTTATCAAAGCCGCTTCGGACAAGGCACAGCGTGAACTGCAGCCGGAAGAAATCCTTGACCTCTTTAAGAAACAGTGGATTGGAAAGAAGTCTCCCCTTGAAATTATTGATTTGGCGCAGACCCATGTGGAAAGTGCTTCTACCGCAGAAGAGCAGGTTGGCGTGCGTGCCATGGTGAACTGGAAAGGCCAGCAGATTTCTCTTGGCGGAAAGGGTAATGGTCCTCTGGATGGATTTGTGGCGGCTTTGGCATCAACACCTGCTCCCAAGTTCAACATTACCGCCTTTCACGAGCACTCTGTGGGGCAGGGCTCAAATACAAGTGCTGTGGCATACGTGCAGATTACCTTGGAAGACGGACGGCAGTTGTGGGGCGTGGGCGTTTCCAGCAACGTCGGTCGTGCCGGTATTGAAGCCGTGGTGAGCGCAGTAAACCAGACTGAGTAGGTTAGCCCAGCAGGCTCAGTTCCTTCTGGGTCAGTTCCCGATAGCCGCCTAAAGGCAATGAGGGGTCAAGATTGAGTGCACCCATGGCGACGCGCTTTAGGTAGACCACTTCGTTTCCCACGGCGGCAAACATTCTCTTTACCTGATGAAATTTTCCCTCGTAAATGGTTAAAAGGCAGTCGCAGCCAGCGGCATTTTGGGCGGTTACTGCGTCCAAGGGCGTGTTTTTGTCTGCGTCTGCATCCTGTAGCCAGACAAGGTTTGCACTCTGAGCGTCAAACGCAGGTTCGTTTCCTTCATGGGGAATGTGCAGGCCTTTTGCAAAGTCTTCTGTGTAGAGGGCGCGGTCTTTTTTGCCAACGGCATCCCGCAGGCGGACGGCATAGGTTTTGGGAATATGGGTCTTGGGCGAAATCATGCGGTGGGTGAGCGCGCCATCGGTGGTAAGAATGAGCAGACCCTCGGTGTCGATGTCCAGTCTGCCCACATGATGCAGTTCGCCGCCCATAAAGGGATGACGCAGTTCTGGGTCGATTATGTCAAAGACGGTGCGGTGCTCGCCGTCACGATTTGCACACACCAAATCCTTGCATTTGTTGAGCATCAGGTATAGGTCATGCTTGAGGGTAAGTATTTCTCCGTCAATGGCGAGGCTGTCTGTGCTCAGGTCGATGTGGATTGCCGGGTCATATATCTGCCTGCCGTTTACCGTAACACAGGATGAGCGCAGCAGTTTTTTTACGTCTTTTCTGGTGCCGTAGCCGTGGTGGGCAAGCACTTTGTCGATTCGTTCCATAGGTCTTTGTATTGTGCGGTTCAAGGGGAACTGTGTCAAGGGAAGGTGCATAATGCATCAGGGCAAACGCATTATAATCCATTCACAAGCAAGACAAAAAGGATGGCTGATGTCATTGCTATTTCCTCTATCCTGCAAAATCAATTTTTGCGAGGTCTTCTTCTGTAACTCCTGCTGAAAGAAACTTCTCTTTGATTTCTTTTTCATTCATGGTGAACCTCCCATAAAAAGTTTGCGACGCAATCTCAGGCAGTATTTTTCTTTGCCTTACACGTGTTTATACGCATGAGATGAAAAAAAAGGCTAAAATCACGTAAGCGCCTGCTTTACGGCAAAATTGCCGATGCCTGAAAGTGCGGAAAGTCCTCCAAAAACCGCCAGTTTTTGCTTTACGGCACTTGTCAGCCCTTCCTTAAAGAATTGTTTTCCGATAGAAATGGCTCCACCGCATGACATCGTGGAGACGCAGCTAAAGAGGGAAACGGCTGCACCTGACGCAAGTCGGGCGGTTATGCCTTCCGTACCGTGAGCACTTCCGTCTGCCACGTCAAGTGCTGCGGCGGCAATTCCCCCTATGCCCGGAATGAAGCCCACACCGACTTTTACGGCAGACATGAGGAAACTGCCTCCTGCAACTGCGTCCAGGTCATCGTCGGAAAGTTCCTCGGCATAGGTCAGGTGCGTAAAAATTAAGTCAGCAATGGTGAGGATGCTGGCAGGAGGCGAAAGGTGATAGGTTTCGCAAAAGGCTTCAAATTTTCGCACGGAAGTAATCGTATAAAAATCCTGATAACTATGTTCGTCTTTGAGAAGCGGTTTTAGAACTTTGGTAAAATCCACCACTTCGTGAAGCGTTTTCATGGCTTCCGGCTTTTTTGCCAGAAGTTCCGTAAGGTCTTCTTCCGTTACAGCAAGGTTGAATTTTTGCGCAACTTGAGCGATGTCAGCATTTGATTTGCACTGCTCAGCGGCATCAACGAAGTCCTGATTTTTGAGCAGTGCTATCAATTTTTGGATTGTCTCAACAGAAATCATGTGTCTTTCTCATATGTTTCAATCTGTTAGAACCACTCTGGGTCGGCTCCATGCTCCATGCTGTGTTTCGCCTCTTTTCCGTAGGAAGACAGGCTTGTTTTACCCATACGGTTGTGGATAGCCAGTGCGGCGACACCTGCTGCCGTAATTGCCACCGGAATCAGCCAATCCTTGTTTTCCTTAAACCAGTCTCCTGCCTTGCTGCCACCAGCAACGCGTTCAAGTACGTCATCAGAAAGTTCTTCTTCGTTTTCACTTTCTGCATTTTCTTTTGCTGCATGTGCAACTGTTTCCTTAAAGACTTCTTCATTAAATTTCGGCATAAAATCCTTCATTTTCTTGCAGAAGTCCTCAATGTCTGTTGCGCTTTCTGTGATAGCATCAAGTCTGGCAAAATCAATTTTCTCTATGTCTTCTGCCTTTGCTCCTGCTTCAAGGAGCTGTTGCCTTAAAATCTGTTCGTTCATATAAAACCTCCGTTTGTGGCATTTCGCCTTAGTTTGGTATAAGTCCTGCCTGGTTGTCTTCCGAAGCGGCCGCTGACGAAGATGATACGCCGTACCTTCGTTTTGTGTATAATGAGTATCCTATTCGGGTACCCACACCAACGCCAACTATCACCAGGGGAACAAGCCATTCCTTGTTCTTTTTGAACCAGTTGCCTGAGCTTCCGCCTGCTACGGACTCCAGATCATCATCGGAAAGTGCTTCTGCATTTTCTGCGTTTTCTGCCTGCTCTTTTTGCGCTTCTGCAAGAGCCGCCTTGAAGTCTTTTTCATCAAAGCTTGGATTGTATGCGGCCATTTTTGCGCACAATTCGTCGATGCTGTTGACTGAACTGACAATTTCTTCAATTTTTTCAAAATCGATTTGGGAAAGTTCTGCTTCGTTTGCACCTGCCTGCAAGAGCATTGCTTTTGTATTTTCAAAGTTCATAAGGCTACCTCCAGTTGAATGTTTCTATCCTGCGTATTTTCTGTGTTTTTTACCGTTACAGTAATTGACCGCTTACTATTTGACCGCGTACTATGAAGACAGAGTCTTTAGGGTTGTTCTTTGCCATGACGCTTTTGTCCGCCTTGTAGTTTACATACCCTTGTGCAGCAGTGTAACCGACAACGGCTGCGGTAAAAAGTGTCGGAACGAGCCAGTAGGCATTCTTTTTGAGCCAGCCACCTACGCTTCCACCAGCAACATTTTCAAGCTGCTCTTCAGACAGAACTTCTGAATCTTCGCTTGCATCTGACTCTTTTGCAGAAAGAGCAGCAAGCTGAGCCTTAAATTCTTCCTCAGCAAAGTCAGGCTTAATCTTTTTCATTCTGACGCACAAATCATCAATGCCAGTGGCATTTGTAACGATATCCTCAATTTCTTTGTAATTGACGGAAGCGAGTTGTTCTTCCGTTGCACCTGCTGCAAGCAACTGTGCTTTGATTTCCTTTTCATTCATACTGAACCTCCATCGTTTCTCGTTTTGTCTTACATGTGTTTATACGCTTGCTGGGGAAAAAAGGCTAACATTATGTGACCGCCTGCCTATGGCAAAATTGCCAAGCTACTTCTTGTTCAGGTGTTCTGTAACGTTGTAGCCGCGGGAATCAAGTGCATCATACGATCCCTCTATTTTCCCCTCCCCATATGCAGAGTTCAGATTATCCTTGTTTGTCTGTGAGCGGTAGCCCTTTATGACAGAAGCGCCTGCGATTGTCACAAATACGGCGGTTCCTGCAACGATGGGCCAGTTCTTTTTCATCCAGCTGCCAAAACTTCCGCCTGCAACCGATTCCAGGTCACTTTCTGAAAGGTTCTCAACATCCTCGGACTCGCCACGCCGGGCAAAAGATTCCTCTGCCTTTTTCTGCTCCGCCTCATACTGCTTTTGCAGTTCCGCATACGTGACACCCGGGAATGCCTCGCTGACTTTTTTGAGGGCTTCTTCTGGGCTGCTTGCAGTTGCAATGATTGCGTCTATTTCTTTCTTGATTTCTTCACTTGTCTTGTTCATAGTTTTCCTCTCATAAAAACTCCGCGTTAGCGGTCGTGCAGGCATTCGTAGCACCGCTTCGAGCGGGCACGAAATCGCAGTTTTGCCAACGGCAAAATCTGCACAAGATAAAAATTGCACGGATGTAATTTTTATCTTGCCTCCTGTAAAAGCCTTGTCGGTCTTGCTGCTGTGCAATGCGCCGCTGTTATTTTTTCTTCAGCAGTGCATCAAACATATCTGCATTTGCCTGTCCCTTTGCGGTTCCATCCATATAGCCAGCGTCATAGGCCTGCTTTACTTTTCCTGCGCCCAGTGACTTTCCAAATTTGGTGAAGGCGGGTATTGATACGATTCCCAGTCCCACAATGGAAAGTCCGATGACCAGTTCCTTGTTGTTCTTTACCCAGCTGCCTACGCTTCCGCCTGCAACCGATTCAAGTTCATCCTCGCTCAGTTCCATGGTTTCATCGCTTCCCTCGCTAAGGACTGCAAGTGCCTTTTTGAATTCTTCTTCATTGAAGTTCGGATAGGCTGCTTTCATTGCCTTGCAGACCTCATCGGGTTTTTCTGCGTGCTCAACGATGATGCCGATTTTATTGAAATCAACTTTTGCGATTTCTTCCTTTATTGCGCCAGCATCAATAAGTTGTGCTTTCATGGTCTCTGTATTCATATACAACCTCCATCGCTTTTTTTTGTCCTTCACGTATTTATACGCTGACAGGAGGAAAAAGGCTAAAACAAATGAGATTTTTTCTGCGGGGAGGGGAGGAGAGAGGGGACTTATTGGTTATCCCGACACTGCGATTTTGAGTTTTTGGACAGTCTAAGGCGGATGCGTGGTTATATTTTGTAAGGAGGAACCCAAAATGACTAACGAGAATATGAGAGAGCAGCCGGAATTTGACGAGGCAGAATTCAAAAAAGCCATCGCTTGGTCAGATGCAGATAGCGATACTGCAGAAGACCTTTCCGATGAGGATTTGGAGGCGGAGCGGCAGCGGCAAAGGGAGACAGCGAGTCAATGGCAGGCGCATCGGGAAGAAGCTCCTATGTTTCTGACCCAAATGTGAGCCAAGGCCTTGATGTGGACACATCGGGCATATCATGGCATACCAATTTTTCAAACAGGGGAGCAAAGTATTAGGGCTTCTAAAGACAAAGCCACTGCATCTGGGTTAAAAGGTGTTCTTGAAAAAAGTACTTTTTAGCCCAGTTTTTTTTTGTTTTTGCTTGACCTTCCCTTTTCTTTACAGCAGAATTCCGCTTATGCGAGGAGGCACAATAATAGAATGAAAAAAATGATGCTTGCAGTAGCGGCACTCTGTATGCTTGGTACGCTTTGGGGATGTAGCAAAAAAAATACGGACGAAAAAAAAACAATCGGCATTGCAAAGACTGTGCAGCATGCTGCCCTTGATGACGTTGAGCGCGGCATTATGGACGTAATCAATGAGTCTGGAATTGCCGTAAACTATGACTTGCAGAATGCCAATGGCGACATGGATACAGCCACACAGATTGCAAACAAATACAAGGACGAGCACGTGGATTTGGCGGTGGGCATTGCCACTCCAGTTGCCCTTGCACTGGCAAATGCCATTAAAGACATTCCCGTTGTATTCGGTACGGTGACTGATCCTGTGGGTGCGGGACTGGTTACCAGCCTTACCCATGGCGAAGGAAACATTACCGGCATGAGTGATGCAGTTCCCACCGTGCAGCATATCGCCCAGTTTGCCAAGGTTGCGAATATAAAAAAACTGGGCTACATCTACACGAGCAATGAGGCAAACTCCATCAGTTCCCTGACTCTGGTGCGGGAAGGCTGTGAAAAGGCGGGCATTACCCTGGTTACTCAGGCTATAGCCAATGCTTCTGAGGTAAAGGCTGCCGCTGACGCAATCGTAAAGCATGTGGACGGCATCTACCTTACTATGGACAATGCGGTTTTTAGTGACCTTGCTTCTTTGGTGCAAGTCTTTGAGGCCGCAAAGAAACCGATTTTCAGTGCGGATGTAACTGGTGCTCAGGCGGGCGGCATTCTGATGGCAAGCGGCTTTAACTACTACAAGGCTGGTCGTGCTACAGGAGAACTGTGTGTGGAAATACTGAACGGCAAGTCGCCCGCAGACATCCCCGTGCGTCTGATGACAAAGGCCAGCGACAGCGATTTGCTCTTGAATCTGGATGCTGCGGCTTTGTGCGGCATCACCTTTGACAACGCCTTGATTTTGCAGGCAAACATGATTTTTGCAGACGGCAAACTTACCGTAAAAGAAGAAAAATAGACAGAAATACAAAAAAAAACACTGATTTTGTCCAAAAAAATTAGCCTTTTTGGATTCTGTAGCGTATAAAAAAGTATGGGACAGATACTATTCCGAAAATCGGCATTGGACAAAATCAGTTCGCTTGATCAGCTCGATCAGACCATGAAGGTGGTTAAGCCCTCAGACTTTATTGCGGTCATTGCAATGGGAATTATCATCGTGGCGGCCCTGGTGTGGAGCATTGTCGGCTCTATCCCTGAATCAGTTTCGGGCATGGGCGTTATGATTTCTTCTGATGAAGTGGTCAGCGTAAAGTACTCAAATCAGGGTGCGGTAAAAAATGTATTTGTGCAGCGTGGCGATTACATCAAGAATGGCGAGATTATCGCTCGTATTGAGCGCACCGACATGCTTGACCAGATTACGCAGGCTCAGACGACCATTGAAAACCTCCTGAAAACCCAGGAACTCATCAACTCAAATACGAAAAATGGCGTGTCAAAAGAGCGACGGATGCGGGAACTCTTTGAGCAGGGCTTGATTACCGAAAATGAGTATGTTTCCTCCAAGCAGAGTTCTCTTGATATTGACCGTCAGGTAAGTGAAAAGCGTCACGAACTGGCTGTGCTAAATGAAAACTACCAGAAAGCCACGAGAATCGTATCTCCCACCACAGGCGTTGTTCTTGAAATGTCCGTGGAAAAGAACGACTATGTTAATCCCGGAACAACCATTGCATTGATTGGAAAAGACGACACCTCTCCCATGGAGGCGGTTATCTTTGTTGCGGCAAACGAGGGAAAGAAAATCAAGCAGGGCATGAAAATAGGTGTCATTCCCTCTACGGTCAAGCGGGAAGAATACGGCTACATTCAGGGCATCGTTACGGAAGTTTCAGAATACCCGGTAACCGAAGCCTACATGAATACAGTGCTCAAAAACTCCATGCTGACGCGCACCTTTACCCAGATTCAGAATCCTATTGAAGTGCGGGCAAGCATTATTCCTGATCCTACCACCGTTTCCGGTTATAAGTGGTCATCTTCAAAAGGACCTGAAGAAAAGATGTCATCGGGCATTCTCTGTTCCAGCACGGTAACGGTAGAAGAAAAGCGTCCGATTGAACTGGTTATCCCCCTGTTCAAGAAAAAGATTCTGGGAATTGGAGCGGAAGATACCTATGAAGCGCAACAGCAGGCGCCACTTCAGTAATGGTTTGCAGCGGGTGATGTAATGGGATTGTTCAAGCAGCTAAAGACAACAAAATATGGACTCGACCACATCGGCGTAAAAAAGACTCGTCCAACCCTGCAAATGGAGGCCTTGGAATGCGGTGCGGCGGCGCTTTCTATGATTTTGAGCTATTACGGAAAGTTTGTGCCCCTGGAGCAACTGCGTCTTGATTGTGGCGTTTCCCGTGACGGTACAAAGGCGAGCAACATGCTCAAAGCCGCCCGAAAATACGGTCTTGAAGCAAAGGGCATAAAAGTAGAGTTGGGCGGTCTGAAAAAGTGCAGTTATCCCGCCGTTATCTTTTGGAATTTCAACCACTTTATTGTACTGGAAGGATTTAAGCACGGTCGCGCCTACGTTGACGATCCTGCATCCGGCCGCCGTTACGTAGACTTTGACGAATTTGACGACTCCTTTACCGGTGTCGTGCTCATGTTTAAGCCGACTGAGGAATTTCAAAAGGGTGGCTCCAAGCCTGCAATCTGGCCGAAAATCAAACGGCGGCTTGAAGGAAGAATTTCCGTCCTCCTCTTTATGATGGCCATAGCCTTCTTTATGTTCCTTATGGGCTTTTTGTATCCCAGTTTTAGCCGCTTCTTTATAGACGACATTCTTGTTGCCGGCTCAATGAAGCAGCTTAAGCCTCTGCTTGCTATTATGAGCATTTCGCTGGTTGTAAACGGCATCCTCACCTGGGTACAGCAAGCCTGCCTCTTGCGCTTTCAGGAGCGGATTTCGCTAAAGTCCTCCTCGGAATTTGTGCAGCACCTTTTTAGCCTGCCAGTGCAGTTCTTTATCCAGCGTATGCCCGGTGAATTGTGCAACCGTATTGAGGCAAACACCTCCATTGCAAACGTGATTTGTGAGCAGCTTATTTCCGTTGTCATTAACGGTATTACCGGTATTTTCTTCGGCGTTCTGCTCTTTATGTACGATGTGCCCCTGACGATTATCAGTATATTCTTGGTGTCTCTCATGGCAATAATCTTCCTTCTTTCTGCGGCAAAAATTAAGAGCAAGTCCTTTAAGATTGAGATGGAAAGCGGAAAACTCAGCGGTACGACTATTTCCGGCATAGAGATGATTGAATCCCTTAAAGCGTCTGGCTCTGAAAATGACTTTTTCCAGCAGTGGGCGGGGCAGCAGGCAAAAGTTGTTCTGGAAAGTCAGAACCTTGCCATGGTAAACATGGGTAACTCCATTGCGCCAAGCATCATTTCTTCGGTGCTGAACATTCTGGTTCTGACTATCGGAGCCTTCCGCGTCATGGACGGCTTTATGACCATTGGTATGCTGATTGCCTATCAGTCTCTGCTTTCTAGTTTTATGGGACCGGTCAGCACCTTTATCGGACTGGGAAAGACCCTGATGGGCATTGACGCAGACATGCAGCGTGTGGACGACGTTATGGATTATCCCGCCCCCCCTGTCTTTAAGCCCTCGCCTGTGGTGGAAAATGACCAATATCAGCCCTATGAACGGCTTCAGGGCTCTATCTCCATGCGGCATGTTGTCTTTGGCTACAGTAAACTTGCGCCGCCCCTTTTGAACGACTTTAACCTTGACCTTACGCCGGGTAAGCGCGTTGCCCTTGTTGGCGGCTCTGGCTCAGGAAAAATCAACTATCGGAAAACTTCTCAGCTGCCTCTATACCCAGTGGGAAGGCGACATCCTCTTTGACGGAAAGCCTGTCTCCGAGATTGACCGCAAGGTTTTCTCTGCATCCGTCTCTGTAGTAGACCAGTCCATTGCCATTTTTGACGGCTCCATAAAGGACAACATCACCATGTGGAATGCGACTATTCCCATTGACCAGTATGTGCAGGCGGCAAAGGATGCTTGTATCCATGACGTTATCATTTCCCGCCCGGAAGGCTACTATGCAAAAATCATTGAGGGCGGAAAGAATTTCAGCGGCGGACAGCGGCAGCGTTTGGAAATTGCCCGTGCTCTGGCCACCAATCCCCGCATCCTTATCATGGATGAGGCAACTTCGGCTCTTGATGCGGTTACGGAAGCGACGGTAGACAAAAACCTTCGCCGCAGAGGCTGTACCAGCATCATCATTGCCCACCGCCTCAGTACCATTCGTGACTGTGACGAAATTATTGTGCTTGATACAGGAAAAGTGGTGCAGCGCGGCACCCATGAGGAACTTATCGAACAGGAAGGGCTGTATAAGGAACTCATCAAAACGATGTAGGAGGAGCTCAAGATGAAAACTGCCTGAACGAGCGCTCGTTTTTATCTTTGCGAAGTTTGCGCTGCAAACTTTTTATGGAAGGAAGTATGGAAGCAAAGACGATACAGATTACTAACAGCAATTTCCTCGTCCTGAATGGAAGCGCAACTGTCTACCGGGTGGTAAAAAGCCATGCCTATCTTTTTATTGTAGAAACCCTGTCTGACGGTTCCTATGGAGCGCGTCATCCCCTGGCTGATTACGGAGAGGGTGAAATTTCCCTGAACTTTTCGGCAGAAGGCAATTTTGCCATTATTCTTGCGGGAACGACAGAAACTCAGGTGGAAGAGATTCCCTTTGCAGATGCATTTGCCTCATATGAAAAGCAAGTGACGGCGACCTTTGCTTCTCTGCGACGCTTTTTTTCCCTTGATGACCAGCGTACCTTGTCGGCAGAAAACTATGGAGAAATTTCCTCCCTGCTTGCCCAAAAATCACTGGAACTGTGGCAAAAGGAAAAGGAATTTGAAAGTTCCTCAAGTATTGCCTATCAGCATCTTTCGGACAAGTCCTATCGTGAGACCCTCCGTACTATTTCATCGGTGGTAAACCGCAAGAAAACCTATGCTGATGTATTTGCTGGTGATGAGTCCAACATACAGAAAGTCTTCCGTCTGGTGGCGGAAAAGACCCGCATCACCGTAGCCCCCAGCGAAAAACCCTACACAGCGGATAAAGCGGGCATTCAGGCTATTGCAAAAGACAACACGGTGCGTATTCGTGAAGTTCTGCTCCGTGAAAAATGGTACAAGGATGACAACGGACATTTGATTTCTTTTCTTAAAAATGAAGGCAGGGTAGATGTTGCCAACGATACGGATTTGGCAAAGGATTTTAGGCCGGTGGCACTGATAAAAAAATCAGGTAACTACATCATGTATGACCCCTCCGACAATTCCGCCACTCCTGTTACGGCAGAAAACGCAAACCGCATCTATCCCATGGCCTTTATGCTCTACCGCACGATTGTAAAGGAAAAGATAAACATAAAAGACTTGTGCATGTTTGTCTTTGCCGACATAAAGATAGATTTTGTGCGCTTTGTCCTTATCGGTCTTTTGTGTACGCTCATTGGCCTTTTAACGCCTATGATGACCAAAAACTTCATTGACTACATTATTCCCAATGCGGCACGAAACATGGCAGTGCAGATTTGTGTGCTGGTATTTGTCTGTAACATGGCTTCCATGCTTGGCTCTCTTGCAAAGACACTGGCCAATATGCGTATGCAGACCAAGAGCCAGAACGTACTGCAGACCGCCATCATCGACCGCCTGCTCAGGCTTCCGGTTAATTTTTTCAAGGACTACACTTCTGGTGACCTTTCTGACCGCGCCATGACAATGAGCACCATGCAGGCGCAGATTTCGGGCATCATACTTTCCACTGTGATGAACTTGCTCTTTAGTGTTGTCTACCTTGTCCAGGAATTCAAGTATTGTGCCTACTTTGCCAAACTGGGGCTCCTCTTTTTGCTGCTGCCCATACTGGTGCCCCTTATTGCCTGTTTTGCTACCTACCGCTGGGAAAAATGTCTGATTGAAAGCGGCGGCAAAATCACTGGCATGCTCTTTCAGTTCCTGAGCGGCATTGAAAAAATCCGCAACTCCAATTCAGAGCGGCGTGTTTTTGGCGAATGGTCACATGAATATACCCGTCAGCGCAAATTTGCCTACAACATTGAGGCGGTGCACAACGTCATGCAGACTATCAATGCCGTCTATCCTACGCTGGTAAGCATTCTCTTCTATTTCTTCTTTAGCGTTGCCATGAAGGAAAAGAAAATCATAGGACTTTCCACTGGTACGTTTATGGCCTTCCTGTCGGCCTATGGTTCCTTCCAAGGGGCAGTGCTGGGCTTTACGGATTCAATGCTTTCTATCCGCAACCTTGTTCCCCTGAGCAAACGTGTTAAGCCTATCATGCAGCAGGAACCTGAAATCCATGATGCCAAGCCGTCTATTGGTACGCTCAAAGGTGCCATTGACATAAACCACCTAAATTTCCGCTATGTGGAAAACGGTCCGCTGATTCTGAATGACGTGAACATGAAGATTGAGCCGGGAGAATACATCGGCATTGTAGGGACATCGGGTGCGGGAAAATCCACCCTCTTGCGCATGATTCTGGGTTTTGAAAGACCTGAGTCCGGGGCAATCTACTTTGACAAGCAGGATATGAACGACTATGAAATTGGTTCAATCCGCCGTCAGATGGGTGTGGTATTGCAAAACGATACGGTTCTACAGGGAACAATCATGCAGAATATCGTGGGAAGCTCCGGCCTTAAAGAGGCAGATGCATGGAGGGCTGCCAAGGCGGTTGCTTTTGACAAGGATATTCGCGAAATGCCCATGGGTATGTTTACGATGATTCCTGCGGGAGGGCTCTCCATTTCGGGCGGTCAGTTGCAGCGTCTTATCATTGCCCGTGCCATTATCCGTGAGCCAAACATTCTGCTCTTTGATGAAGCTACGAGTGCTCTGGATAATGTGACCCAGGCAGTAGTGCGCCAGAGTCTTGACGAATTAAAGGTAACGCGCATTGTCATTGCCCATCGTCTGAGTACCATTATCCACGCCGACCGCATCTACGTGATGAAGGACGGCAGGGTGATTGAGACGGGAACCTATGATGAACTGATGCAAATGAAGGGCTATTTTGCGGAACTGGCAAAACGGCAGAACGTGTAGGAGGATGCTATGAAAAAGAATGTAATGACTATATATACCCTGTCCGCAATGCTTGCGCTTTTATTCTTCTGTCTGTCCTGTGCATCGGACAATCCTTCCCGTGAGCGGGATAAGGAGACGACGAAACTCTTTAAAAAGCAGCATGTCATCCGCATTGCCTGCGTTTCTTCCTGGAAACAGAATGATTCCCTGCAATGGGAAGGCGTAGAACTGGCAAAGGACGAAATCAATGCGGCGGGCGGTGTTGACGGCGCACAGATTGAACTGCTGAAAATGGATGATGATTTGGACGAGAAAAAAGGTCTGGGCGTCGCCTATGACATTGCAATGCGTCCTGACATTACCGCGGTTATCGGGCACAGCACTTCCGGCATTTCCCTTCCTGCTTCACGGGTCTACCAGTATTACGGACTCTTGATGTTTTCTCCCATGTCTACCGTGCGCAAACTGACGGCTCAGGGGCTTTCGCTGGTCTTCAGAAATATCCCCACTTCCGCAGAATTTGGAAAGTCTGCGGTGTCTCTCTGCAAGCAAAAGGGCTGGAACCGCATAATCATCTATTATCTTGATACCGTCTACGGCGAAGACCTTGCCAATGCCTTTGACTTTTCCTGCAGCACGGAAGACGTTCGTGTTGTAGACCGGGCAAGTTATACCGCCTTTGATGAAAAGCACAACTTTGCCGACATGATTAAGTTCTGGAATGCAAATTTTGAGTATGACGCTATATTTTTGGCTGGCTCTATGCCTCAGCTAAAGACGGTCATTGAATCCATCCGCGAAAGTGGCGTTACCAAGCCTATCATCGGTTCCGACTCCTTTGAGTATCCCGCTTTGGAAGAATGGATTGTTGACCATAATGTAGCGGATATTTATGCGGTCACCTCTTACGAAAGAAATTCTTCCCTGGAATCCTATAAAAAATTTGAGGAAGCCTTTCTTGCAAAATATGAAAAGAAGCCCGACCAGGAATCCGTACAGGCCTACGATGCCCTTAAAGCCATTGCCGATGCAATTCAAACTGCCCATTCGGTAAAGAATGCACAGCTTGCCACCGTATTGCGTCGCATGGTTTGTAACGGCGTTATGGGTCCTTACAAATTTAATGCTCGTGGAGACGTGATGGGAAAGGAGATGTATGTTCTTGACTTTAACGCCGTCCGTGCCATGGCAAGAAGAGAACAAAAGGTTGAACTAGAAGACGCAAGGCAGAAGGCCTATGCTGCCGTGCAAAAGCAGGCCGAAAAAGTATTTACGGAAAGAATGGAAAGCGGAGAAAAAGAAATAGAAGATGAGTATGTGGAGTAAGCGGTGAACATTCGTAAAAAGGCATTTTTTATATGCAGTATAATTCTCTCTTTTTGTCCTCCTGTATGTTCCAGTGTGAATGAAGACGGTGAGTCAGTCTTTACCCTCTATGATGCTGTTTCCCTTGCGGTGCAGCATAATTACGACATCAGAAAACAGCAGCAGGCGCTTATCATTGCCAATGCCCGCTACTTGCAGGCCAAGGGGGAACTGGATCTTTCTATTGGCGCAAGCGGTCAGTTTACCTATGCCCAGAATCCTGTGGACGAACGGGATCCAAACTATCTCTACGGCTATTCCTTTACCACGCCTGACTCTGTGTACGGCATTTTTTCAAACAACTCCTTGACCCGTCAGGTAGGCGGTTCGCTTTTTATACAAAAACTCTTTTCCTTTGGCTTGCAGTCAAAACTTTCCTATACCTTGCAGCGAACCAACAATAGAAGTGCCTATGATTACGGCAACACTTTTTCTTCCAACACCTACAAACGCTACAAGGATGAGCACGGACGCAACCTGGGTGAAGTCAGTTTGGAATTGAACTTGCCCCTCTTTAAGTCCTTCAATGCTTCCATTACAGCCCTGCAGATTGCCCAGGCAAAAGACTACCTTGACCAGATGACCTACAATCTGCGGGATACCATAAGCCAGACGATTATAAAGACCACCCGTTCTTTTTGGAACTACTACATGGCCTACAGAAATCTAAGTCAGTTGCATATGCTGCAAAAGAGAATTGATGCCCGCAACGATAACATTGACAAGTTGGTTAAGGCTGGCGTGCGCATGAAAAACGACATCCTTGCCATGCAGGTCAGTTCTATTTCCAATCGGCAGAAGATTGATGCTGCACAGGTGCAGTACATACAGACCAAGATGGAACTTGCCAATATGATTGGACTTACCGATGCAGAGGGCATTGACACTCCCTCGGATATGCTGCCAATCATACATCTGGAAGAAATTCCCGATTTTCCCGCTCCAGAAGACATTACCCTGGATTTGCTTGAGTATGTGGAGCAGAACCGTGCGGATTTTATCATGCTGCAGGATCAGATGAACAGTGCCTTGCGCAAGATAAAGATTGCGGAGGTAAACGGCCGCCCGGACGCAACATTGGGATTTAAAATCGGCGTAAACGGAACCACCTATTCAGATGACGTGAGCGAAGTGCTGAGCGCAGGTTTTTGGAACATACGGGGACTGAATTTAAACGGCTCGCTGGGTGTTACCATAAAACCCTTCAGCAGAAGCAAAAAAGGTTCTGTGCAGGAAGCCGAGGCGGAATACGAAAGCCTTAACGTGGAGTTTGAAAAAAACAAGAACATGCTCTACTTGCAGCTGCGCAACACGGTAGAAAAACTGAACCTCTACCGTGCCTCATTGTTGGGCGCCGAGGGAATCTTTGCCCTGCAAAAAGAACTCTATGAAAATGAAGAAAAACGCTTTGCGGCAGGTCTCATAACCGTAGACAACCTGATAGAGCAAGACCAGAAATATGTGCAGGCTACAAGCGAACGCTACCAGACCCTGGGAAACTATCTGGAAACACTGCTTGAATACAAGTACAACACGGCAAGCCTTTTGTATGTGGATGCGGATTCCGTCTTCTCGGTGGATGACGCTGCAAAAGTAGACGAAATGGCAAGCGCAGAAATCACAAAGGAAGAAGACTAGTCAATCTGGCGGAAGGGGATGATGTAGCAGTTTATATCGTACTTTGCCTCTGTCTGATTGGCACTGGCATCAGTATGAATTGTGCCCGTATTCACCTTGTCGCCTTCTGCGGAAGAAGTCCAACATTCTGCACCATTCGGCAAGATATTAAGCGAAACATAGATAGAGGCAATGTCTGAAGCCTGTGCAAAAGCGAGTTCAGCCCTGGACGGCAAATACCATTCATTCCGATAGTTCTTGGAGACACCTGCGTGTATGTCGTAGTCCAGACTGTACAATAGTGCGTTTTCGCGGGATGTGTTCTTGCGGTATTCCTTGTCAATAGTCAGAATTGTTTCTGTGGCAGATTTGCCATCAGTGGAAGATGTCTGAAAGCCTTGGAACGCAAGATAGTTTGTATTCTTGCTGTCTTTCCAGTCATTGTCTACCCATTCGCCTTGTCCGGGCTTTAGTCCTGCAATGAGGCGTACCGTTCCGTCTACATTTTTGCCGGTTTCAGGATCGTAGGTGTTGGTCAGCAGCACAGCCACGGCCGCATTTATTTGCTCCGTACTCATTTTGTCAAAGTCTCCCGCCGGCATGACACTTCCATCACGGAGCAAAATATCACCAGGTTTTACAAGATTCATGCTCAGTCCCAGTACAGAGTTTTTTCCCGTCCAGGAAGCATACCATTTTGTAGTGGAAATATTGTCTACCGTATTGCTGTCTGCATTTATGTAGAATGTAGTACCGTAGGGCACTTGGTTTTTTGTATACCAGGAGTCAAAATAGGATTCTTCCTTGTCCTGACAGATAGGCTTTATGGAGTGCATGCCGTAGAGACCCTGAATCTTAAAAAGTGCAGTCTCATCTCCATACTTGTCGTAAAACTCATAGCAAATGGTGCAGCGTTTGTAGTAGACGTTTATGGTGGTGTCATTCTGTATGATGCCCGCAAAGACAAATCCTTCGTAGGCCTTGTTGTTCAGTGAACTGACGGAAGAACCTGCGGGAACATAGGTTTCTTTTGCATCGCTGTCTACGTCTCTTTCCCAGGCGGCAAGGTTTGCATCCCCGGTGACTGGCTGCTTGTAGTAGTAGATGCTGTATGCATCCTTGTTGGTGTACAAGTCCGCATAGTCGGAATCCTTTTTGTTGATGGTGTATTCCACATCATGGCTACAGGCGGCGAGACAAAAAAATGCAAGAAAAGATATCGAAAGTATTTTCATGGGTACCAGTCTCCTATTTGAACACCCTGACAGGGTAGGCATAGCACTGATAGGGAGCGGTGCTGCTGTCATCAGAGTCTTTGTCTTTGTTAAAGCCGGATGCTGTTTTTTTGATTGTGTTTTCTCCTCCTGCAAAATCGTAGGCATAGGCCCGCCAGTATACGGCTGCTTTTTTATAGGTGTCCTTGGGGTTTACATGGGGAGTCTTGTCCCGAAATTTTTGTTCCGCCGTAATGTCGAACATGCGCATTGATACCCACATGTCTTTTTCGCTGTATTGTCCGCCGTGGTCACCCGGTGCTACGGAATCCGGTTCGGAACTGTCCGCATAACTGGTGAGTATGAAAGTGCTCTGTGTCTTAGCCGTTGTATTTGCATTTACGTTAAAATTCCTTCCGCACAGGGTAAAGATATTGGTTATGGTGCTTCGCAATCCTTCATCGTTCATAATGGCGCGCACTTCGTAGAGACTGGGAAGATACCAGCCCTCACGGTATTCCTTCCGCATCTCAACTGCTTCTGTGCTGTAAGTATAGGCATAGTAAAAGGCGGGGGCATAGCTGCTGGCATAGGCAAGAAACTGGTCTGTTTTGGGCAGGTTCTTGCTTCCGTTATAGGGACTGAGGGAAAGGACACTTGCCGGCTGGGATGTGGAAAAGACATTCTGAATGTCATAGCCCGCATAGATTGAAAGATAGACGTCATCGCTATTCACTTTGATTTTGCTCTTGCACCAGCAGGTGTGCTTTCCCCTTACGGCAATTCCCATCATGGTGGAGCCGTTCTTGTTGCTGCCGTTTTCCGGATTGTAGGTGGTTGAATAAATCACGGCGGCAACATGCTCCTTCTGGTCATCGGTCAGCGGATTGGAGATGACCTCTGTGTAGGGGGTGGCGCTTCCGTCTGTAAATACAATGTCTCCCACAACTGACGGCCGATGTTTTGTGCCAATCTGCGTGCTGGAATCCCACTGGGCATAAAAAGCAAAATCTTCTGTTCCGAATTTTGAGGGAATGGCAGTTCCTTCGTCAGTCAGCCATGAAGAGAAGGTGTAAAAGGTTCGCTTGGGTACGGGAATCTGTGGTACTGTGTCGCCGTCCTTGCCCGTAAGCACGTAGAGCGGCGTAGTACTTGCATGGGTGTGGTAAAAGGTGTAGGTGCTGCCCTTCTTTACGCTGGTGGCGGCAGATTCTTTTTCTGAAAATACATCCTCGCCACTTGAACAGGAAAAAGCAAACAGAGACACGGCAAGAAGCAGTGTCCATCCCAGTCGTGCAGAGGCTGTGCGTGTAAAAGTGTATTCTTTCATTTGAACTCCCGCATGGCAAGTGATTTTCTGTTATCGGCATACTGTTTAGTCAGATTGTTCAGGCTTGTTCTTACATACCAGGATGTTTTGTCGTCCTTGCTTCCCATTGCATTGGTGCTGGTAGAAAAATCTTCGTTCTCTACGTCAAAAGAAACTCCCAAAAGGTCAAAGGCCTGCTTGACGGGAGCCATAGAGATTTTTGCCTGCCTCCATTCATTGAAGGAAGGAATGTACCAGTCTGACGCAAAATCTTCCGGTAGATGTACGCCGCTTGCATTGTAAAAGGCCTCGGCATAGTCTTCCACCCAGTCAAAGAGGGGAAAATACTTCTTTCCAGATGCCAGCGTAATGGCGTAGTTGAGTCTTCCATCGTTCATGGAGGTGATGGTTTGGAATACGTCGCTGCTGGAGTCTGCCCATTTTTCAAGTGTGGCAATGGTTCCCAGTCCGATGATGAGTTTCCCCTCGTTGTAGCCGGTTCCGTTTCCTGTAGTACGGTTGTAGGTGGTGCTCACAATGACGGCAATGGCATTCTTTTTCTGCTCATCGGTGAGGGATGTCTCGTCCGCGTAGTAAACTGCGGAGCCGTCCGAAAAAACAATATCGCCCACCGCATCTGGCCTTTCTTTTGTGCCAAGGGGAGTGAACCATGACGCGTAATAGTCTTTGTCTTTAGTGCCGTAACTTCTTTCTATAACCGTGTTGTCGTCCTTAGCCCTCCAGCGGGCAATTTTTCCGCTGGTGGTATAGGACTTTGTGGGTGGAATGGTAAGGGGCAGCAAGGCCTTTCCCACCAGTGTTCTTGCAGGAACGGTATCCGTTTCAGAAATAAAGAAGCGGTAGGTGATGGTTTTTGCCCGGTAAAAAAGGTTCAGCGTCTTGCCGCTCTGGGAAAAGCCGTGCTGCTCAAAGCCTTCAATTTCCTTTCCCAGTCCCTTAATCTTTGTTCCGGCAGAAACGGCTCTTGCCTCGCATTCCTTATACACATAGTCTTCTCCGCGTTCATCCACAAACTTGTCGCCGTTTTCATCGGTATAGTAACGCTGGGTGTAATAGGCGATGGAAGTTGCATCAGCGGGCGTGTACTCAGAAGTCTTTATCTCCGTCTGATCAATGTACTTCGTCTCACTTTCGTTCTTACAGGCACAAACCGTGCAGACCAGCAGGAATACCAGAAGACCTCCCAATGATTTGATAAAGGAAGTCCGGTCTTTTTTCTTCTGGCTGCCTGTATCTACGCCAGCAGCGGCCAGCATCTCAACTTCGTCATCAGTCATAACGGCAAAACGGGTGTCTTCTTTTTCACTGTCGTTTTTATGGGCAGCCTTTATTAAATCTGAAAGCGAGCGGTTTTCTTCAAAGTGCTGAAAATCAAACAGGATTTTGATTTCTTTTTCAGTCATCGTCTTCGCCTCCTATCATTCCAGTCTAAACATCGTCTTGTTTTCACCTATTTATACGCTTGCAAAAGAAAAAAGGCTAACTTTTTAAAAAAAATCTTGCTTTTGCTTTTCAAAATTCACTTTCATGTGGTACAATACATACAGATTTATCAGCAGATATTGATTTTTTTTCTGTATGGAATCAATAGGGGAGCGGCTCTTTTTTCTATGGATAAAGATACCATCTATCGGCAATATCACGATAAAGTTCTGCATTATATAATTGGAAAGAATATCAACATATTTGAAGCAGAAGACGTGTGCCAGACCGTATTTGTTAAAATCTTCAATAATATTGACCGCTTTGATGCATCAAAGGCATCTGTCTCTACCTGGGTCTACACCATTACCCAGAATGTCGTCATAGATTTCTTCCGTTCCCGCGGAAGACGTAAAGAGGGGGGGGTATTCTTCCCGAAGACATCGTATATGTGGACACCAGCTTTGATCATATACTGAATCAAGAAACCCTTACGGAATTATCCTTGGCCCTGAAAAAACTCAGCGAGCGGGACCGCAATCTTATTGTCTACATGTACTACGACGGCATGACCATGAAGGCTGCGGCAGAAAAACTGGGAATTTCCTACGCAAACGCAAAAATCATCGTCAAAAAATCTCTCGCCGCCCTTAGGGAAGCACTTTCCTGAATCGCAAATTTTTTATTTTTTATTAGCCTTTTTTCATGGGCTTTCGTATAAATAAGTGTAAGACAAAAAACAAAGACTGCGAGCGAGCAGGTTTTGATGGAAAGAGGAAAGGTTAGTAAAGCGTTACGGAGGTGTATTATGGAAAGGCTTGATAAGAAAATATTGTTTGAAACTGCTAAGAATGAAGGTGCAAGCGAGCAGGTAATCGCTGATTTTGAAAAGCAGTTTTCAGTTGAAGAAATCCAGGAAATCGTTGCTTCCTGCGATAACGTTGACGAAGCCTGCGAAAAGCTGTGCAAGAAATATCCGGTTTTGCAATACGATGAGCTGAAAAAACAGATTGATGCCCTTGCTTCTCAGGCGCAGGGAGCAGAAAGCGATTCTGCCAGCGAAGAAATGGTGGATTTGAACGAAGATGATTTGGAGGCGGTTGCCGGCGGAAGCATTGGCAGCTGGTTTAAGAAAAACTGGGCTGGACTGGTTGTAGGTGGCGTACTGACAGCGGCACTCTGCGCAATTCCTGGCGGTGCCATGATCGGCTTGACGGTTGGGCCCATGGCAATGCAGATGGTTAATTCCCAGGCTGCAAAGAGCGAGAAGACGGCTGATGCAAAGTCAGATAACAGCCACAACTTCTAGGCAAGAGAGGAGATACTGCTATGAAAACGATGAATGAAAAAGCCCTGAAAGACTTTATCAGAGAGCAGGGTGCTGCAGAAGAAGTGGTGAATGCATTGGACATGGAAGGCGTGGAAAAGATTATCAGTTCCTGCGATACCATGGACGAAGCCCTGGACAAGATTTGCGAGGCTTACCCCGAACTGGACAAAAAGGAACTTGCGGACGCAATTGAGCTTGCAAGAAAGACTGTGGATGACCAGCTTGCCGCTTCGTCCGACTCTGCTAGCGAAGAGATGGTTGATTTGAACGAAGATGATTTGGAAGCAGTTGCAGGCGGAAGCGCAGGCAGTTGGTTCAAGAAGAACTGGCCGATTTTGGTTGGTGCTGCAGCAGGCGTGGGCATTGCAGCCGCTGGCATGAAGATATACAGCGCACGTGCAGCCGCAAGCGCCGCAAAATCTTCTTCCGCAGCGGCATCCACAAGAAGCAGCCTTGCATCAACGGAATCAAATGTTGCCGTAGCAGGTGATGGTGCGGCTGCTGGAGCAGGAAAAGCGGCTGGAGCCAGTGGTCAATTTGGTACGGGAGCGGTGATGGGATTGTTTGCCCTTTCAACCTTGCCGAGTTTGTTGCAGGATTTGTAACAGATAGTTTTTAGCTGCATGATACGGAGGAAAATACTATGAATCTTTTGGAAAACATGAAGAAGGCCGGATGTTCTGAAGAAGAAATCCGCAAGGTGGCAGAGAACCCTGAGTTCAATACATTTGAAGAAATCATCAGCGGATCAGATTCCTTTGATGAGGCACTGGAAAAACTGAAAGAGACCTATCCAAACCTGGATGTGGCGGAAGTGAAAAAAGTTGCGGAGGAGCAGGCTGGTCAGCGCACTGCTGATGCAGACTCCGATGAAGTGACGGATTTGGACGAGGATGCTCTGGAAGCAGTTGCAGGTGGCTCCTTCCAATTCGGCATGAACTGGAAGACTGGACTGGGTCTTGCACTGGGAGGCATCGCTGGAGCGGCACTTGCCTATGCATTCACCCGCAAGGAAAAGACCCAGAATGTAAGCGGTTCGTCTGCTACTGGCGGCAACAGCGAAAGAACCAATGACAATAGCTCGGTGTTCTAGGAACAAGGAAAAAAACATGATGTGGCAGAAAAAAAAGGCTGTCGCACGGAAGACGGCATTAGGACTTATCCTGATAGCCGTCTTTTGTGCGTCTATGGTCTCCTGCAAAAATGATGACAATAGTTCCACGGAGCAAAAAACGGTAACGGTGACCTTCCTGAGCGGCGACGGCTACTGGCTTGAGGGCGAAAAGAAGGTTACGGAAAAGAAAGTCTCCGTTCCCTATGAAAGCACGGGAGAGGACCAAAAGCCCATAGCCCCGATTCTTGAAAATTTTCAGATAGCAGGCTGGTTTAAGAAACAGGGAGATGAGGTTTCCGAAATCGCCTACACCTTTGTGGAACCCATAAAAAATCCTCTGGTTCTGCAAGCACGCTGGAAGAATACTGTAAGCGACCACATCCTGTCCTTTGACACACGGGGCGGCTCTAAGGTGGCATCTCAAACGGTAACGTACGGAAAGACACCCACACAGCCTGCTGACCCCACCCTAAAAGACAAGTACTTTGTCGGCTGGTATGCGGATGCAGACTGCCTTACGTCCTTTGACTTTACTAAGCAGCTGGCCACCAACATGACCGCCTATGCACGATGGGTGGACTTTAAAGGGAGCGTGGACGATTTTAATGCCTATGCCAGCGCAAACAAAGACCGCCTTGTTAAAGGAAGCGGCCTTACTCTGGAATTTTTGTTTGTGGATGACAAGGCGACTGAGATTTCGTTTACTGCTGACGCCGAGGATGCAATCAAAAACACAAAAAATGCTTACACCTTTGACTATAGCGGCATGACGGCTGTGACGGGAGCGGTGACAAAATTCGGAACAAAGGTATTAAATGACGGGGAGGAAATAGATACTGGCATTGTGGCAGTCATCTTTCCGTCAAATGCAACGGGGGTAGGTCGCTTTGCCTACTGCAGTCACTTGCAACGGGTAATCCTTCCATCTTCCCTTGAAAAAGTGCAAGTCTCTGCATTTGAAGGTTGTACTGCGCTGACGGCTTCCTCAGTCATTTGGCCAGAAACAGGAAACATAACGATAGGCTCGTTTGCATTTTCAGATTGTACGGGGCTAAAGTCTATGACAATTCCTGGTTCGGTAAAGGTGGTTCACCCTAATGCTTTTTTCCAATGCTCAAACTTGGAAGAATTATCTTTTTCTGAAGGAGTGGAGGATATAGAAGCTTATCCAGTTGCCAGTAATGATAAAAAAATGAATTTGAGACGTGTCAGATTGCCTCAATCGCTAAAAATCCTCTGGGGTACATCCTTTTGTTTTGATCACAATGTTACCAAGAATATAGACTTTACATACAACGGTACGATGGAAGAATATAAGGAAATTACAGTGAATTATCCTGCCACTGACCCTAGTCAGTTTCCTGTCAAGTGTACGGACGGAACGGTAATAGATTCAGGACTGGGTATAAGTGATAATTGACGATTGGAGGTGCGTAATGCAAAACCGCAACAAGAAAAACAATGGAAGCCTGCTTATGCTGACGGTGGCTTTGCTCTGCCTCTATGGACTGCTTGCTTCCTGCAAGTATTTTGACAACAATGACGAAAACAAGGACGATGAGCAGGAAAAAAAGCCGGAGACGGTTACGATGTATTACCATTCCGCCGACGGAAACGAAAAGGGCGGCTACTGGCTGGAAGGCGGAAAGAAAGTGACGCTCAAGAAGGTCTCCGCCACCTCTGGCAGACGCGGGCTGTGGTACAAGCCCTCTGTTCCCCAAAGCGACGATGCTGACTTTATCGGTTGGTATGAGCAGATAGGAAGCGGTCTCGCCTCCTCCCCCTATGTTTTTTTTGAGCCGCTTACCGAAGATGTGGTGCTGTACGCAAAATGGAAGAGTTATGAAGAGAGCGGTGAAACTGATCCTACTGAAAAGACCAAGGTCAAACTTTCCTTTGAGGCGAGCATCACCAAAGAGAGCGGCGAGACTATATCGGTGGCAAAGGATCCTGTCTGGGTAGATACCGGCAGTAAAGTCGATGAGCCAAGTGCGCCGGGCTACGAGACCAGCAGGGTTTTTACAGGCTGGTTTACTAGCACGGATTATAACGAACGCTTTGACTTTGCCAACCGCACCATAGACGCAGACACAACGGTCTATGGCTACTATGCGGACTGGAAAGGCACTTTGGCAGAACTGATTGCCATTCAAGGCACCCTTGCAAGCGGCGCATCCCTCTACATTACAGGCGATGGCCAAGTTGACTTCTCTAATGCCTCCGTAAAATCTTGGTTCAAGGACAAAACGGGCATGTCCGACAAGAGTAAGGATGCCGCCCTCAAGGTAAACTTTAGCGGCCTGACCTCCCTTACGAGTATTGATGCAGAAACCTTTAAGGACATTGAGTCATTTGCCGCCATTATATTTCCCTACAGTGTGGAGGAAATTGGCAAGAATGCCTTCAAAAACGGCAAGCTTTCGGGCATGATTCTGCCGCCAAAACTCAAAAAGATAGGTAAGGAAGCTTTTATGGATAACGATGAACTTGGTTACTTTGTTATTCCAGAAGGCGTGGAGGAAATTGACGAGAATGCCTTTGCGGGCATCAAGGATTTACGGCCGAATGCTCTTCCGTCTACGCTAAAAACACTCCATCCCTTTGTCTTTTGGGAAAGTATCTTTGGCGACTGCAAGATATACTATAACGGCACTATGGAGCAGTTCAACGCCATAACCTTTTTGGATTCAGATAAAGCAAAGGATCCCTTTACCATTGTCTGCACCGACGGCGAGATGAAGTCCAAAGTCTATCTCCGCAAAAAGTAAGGTGGCCAGCCATGTTGCAGACTGTATTGACGGAAGAAGAAAGCCGCTTTCTTTCTGACTACCTCGCCAATCATTTTGCCTCCCAAAGTGAAGCACCTCTGCCTCAGGAGGCGCAGGATGACTTTTGGAAAGGAGTTTTGCAAGTGTCGCACAAAGTCGGTGCAGCCACTGCCCTAAACAAGCTCCTGCTTTTTGAGCGGCCGGTTTCATTTGTAGATGAGGCAGGCGTAAGCCTTACCCTGTACCAAGCCTGTGCGGGGCACATTCCAGTCATCACCCTTTCCCATGCCGGGGATTTTGAGGCTCTGGTGACCAATCTGGTCTACAAGGGAAAAACTCCCGCAAACCTGACTGCCACTGGCTCATCCTTTGTCTTTGGAAAAAAAATGCGCCTTATCATACTTTCCAAAAAGCCCTACAGCAACGTAAGCGCAAAAACCATGGGGCTTTCGGAGGCAGCATGGCAGGAAAAATCCCTGAAAATCCGCTGGGAGCATGAGTGCACCCACTTCTATACCAAAGTCCGCTACGGATGCGCCCAAAACCACCTGCATGACGAACTGATTGCGGACTTTTGCGGCATCTACCAAGCCTTTGGACACTATCGGTCGGACTACTTTCTGCGCTTTATGGGCATCCGAGGCAGCGAGGGCAGCCGTCTTTCCTTCTATATAAAAAATGCCTCTCCTGCCGTCTTTGCCGCCCTAAAGGAAGTAGCCGAAAAAGCCGCCCGTACCCTGAAATCCTGGTCAAAAAGCCCCGCCTTTGCCCGCATGACCAAAGAAGAACGCATCCAATGGATGTGCGCCCTGCAACTGAGGAATATGTAATATATTCCCACAGGAGCGCATTTTTGTTATACTGAATCACTATGGATTTATTGAAGAAACTCGACGAGTTGTCGGCGCGCTACAAGGTCATTAGCGAAGCAATTCAGAACCCCGACCTCGTAAAAGACCAGAAAAAATACAAGGACACCATGCGGGAACACGGCTACCTGACGGAAGTGTGTGCCCTGGGAGACGAATACCGCAAGATTTTGCAGGGCATTGAAGACGCTAAGGTGATGATTACCTCCGAAGATGATGCAGAAATGAAGGAAATGGCGCGGGATGAGCTGAAAGAACTGGAAGAAAAACTGCCCCAGATGGAAGAAAAAATCAAACTCAAACTCATTCCGCCGGATCCCCTGGACGAAAAGAACATCATTCTGGAAATCCGTTCGGCAGCGGGTGGAGACGAGGCCAGCCTTTTTGTGCGCGACTTGTGGGAAATGTACTGCCATCTGGCCGACCGCAAGGGCTGGAAAACCGAAACAATGGAAGCCCAGGAAACGGAAGTGGGCGGCTTTAACAAAATCGTTACGGCAATCACGGGAAAATTTGTCTATGGAACGCTCCGCTGGGAAAGTGGCGTGCATCGCGTGCAGCGTGTTCCAGCAACGGAAAGCCAGGGACGTTTGCAGACTTCCACAGCAACGGTGGCGGTTTTGCCTGAGGCTGAAGAAGCCGATGTAAAAATCAATCCCAATGATGTACGCGTGGACGTTATGCGTGCGGGTGGCCCTGGCGGACAGTGTGTTAATACAACGGACTCTGCGGTTCGCCTGACCCATATTCCTACGGGCATTGTGGTCATTCAGCAGGATCAGAAGTCACAGATAAAAAACAAGGAAAAGGCATGGCAGGTGCTACGCGCCCGTCTCTTTGACCTTGAACAGAGCAAACTGGATGCAGAACGCTCCAGCGCAAGAAAAAGCATGGTTGGTAATGGTGACCGCTCGGAAAAAATCCGCACCTACAACTTTCCCCAGGACAGAATTACTGACCACCGCATCAATTTAAGCGTACACAATCTGCCCGGCTTTATGATGGGCGATATGGATGACATGCTGGACGCGCTTAATGTTTACGCAAAAGAAGAGCAGTTTGCATCGCTGGACGCATAGCCTTGGCGGTGAAGAAGCGGTTTTGGAGGATACGATGACAATTACGCTGAAAAATGAAAAGTATGAAGTAGTGCTGAATACCCACGGGGCAGAAATCAATGCCTTCCGCGGAAAAGACGGCACTCAGTATGTGTTTGAGGGCCCGGAAAGCGTGTGGAAATTCCATGCGCCAGTGCTTTTTCCCCATGTAGGACGCATCCGTGACGGATTTTACACCTGGCAGGAAAAGGAATTCCATCTGGTGAACAACGGCATGAGCCGCGACATGGAGCACAAGATTATAGAGCAGAGCGAAAAGACGGCAACCTTTGAACTGACCGAAAATGCCGAGACTGCCGACAAATTCCCCTGGAAGTTCAGCCTCAAAACTCATTATGAACTGACTGATACAGGTCTTCTCTTTACAACGACGGTAACCAATACGGACAAGACGACTATGTATTTTAGTCTGGGAAGCCACACTGCATTCTGCTGTCCCCGCAACACTGACCCCGCAGGAACTACCAATGCAGACTATCAGTACGAATTTGAAAAGAAGGAGCCTTTGACCACCGTACTCCTGAACGATGCGGCGCAACTTGCCGTAGATGAAGACGGCACCGCTCCCTGCACCAAAGCCTACGGCGAAAAAGATGCGGGCATTATCCCCATTGGCGCAGACGGCTTTGGAAACGGACACTTCTTTACACATTTTACGTCAAATTGGGTAGGCTTGCGCAACAAAAAGGACGGCTCCCTCGTCAAGGTAAACTGCGCCGGCTATCCCTATCTCATGGTATGGCAGGGCGGTAACGGCAAGGACGGTGCTTCTGGAAATGGCTTTAACTGCATTGAGCCCTGGTATGGCACTGCCGATGCAGAAAACACTGACCACCGTTGGGAACACAAAAGCGGATTGATTGAACTTGAACCGGGAAAAAGTTTTACCGCCGACCAGTCCATTTGCATTGAAAAATAAAAAATCATGGCAGGATTTTACGATTGGTTTGATGTGGTCGTTTGTGGTGGCGGACATGCGGGTATTGAAGCCGCGCTTTCTTCCGCCCGCATGGGACTAAAGACGCTCCTTGTTACCCAGAGCATTGATGCTATTGCCCGCATGAGTTGCAATCCCTCTATCGGCGGCATCGCCAAGGGAAACATTGTTCGGGAAATTGACGCATTGGGCGGTGAGATGGCGCGCCTTATTGACCGTTCCATGATTCAGTTCCGCATGCTCAACAAGAGTCGGGGGCCCGCTGTACAGGCTCCCCGCAGTCAGGCAGATAAAATCGTCTATTCTCAACTTGCCCGCCAGACGGTAGAATCCACGCCCAATCTTTTTACCCTCATGGACACGGTTACGGATATCCATACCGTCGCTTCTGACCAGAGCCTTCCCCCTCATGCGGAAAGTGCCGCCCAAGGCTCCATTCCGGGGGAAAAAGTGCCTGACCAACATGAACTGACTGAGGCGGCAAAAAGCGGCATGCGGCAGAAAGTCACCGCCGTTGTTACTGAGCGGGGCCGCGTCATTCCCTGCCGTTCCGTCGTGCTGACCACGGGAACTTTTTTGGGCGGGCGCATTTTTATCGGCGAATACGACGCTCCCTGCGGCCGCCTTGGAGAAAGCGGGGCGGTAGGACTTACGGCTTCCCTCAATCGGCTGGGATTTACCACTGGCCGCCTCAAGACGGGAACGCCGCCGCGAATCTTGCGGCACACCGTTGATTTTTCTTCTCTGGAAGAGCAGGGCGGGGATGCAGAAGTGCTGCCTTTCAGTTTTGATGACGAAAGCGTAGACCGCCCCATGGTTTCCTGTCATCTGGTCTACACCAATGAAGAAACCCATCGGATTATCCGTGCAAATATCGGCCGCTCCCCCCTCTACAGCGGAAAAATCAGCGGCATAGGTCCACGCTACTGTCCGTCCATCGAAGACAAGGTAATGCGTTTTGCCGAACGGGAGCGTCATCAGCTTTTTATTGAGCCTGAAAGCCTTTTGACGGACGAAATCTATCTAAACGGACTTTCCTCATCCCTTCCTGAAGAAGTGCAGGATGCCTTTGTGCGTACCCTGCCCGGATTTGAGCATTGTATCATCAGCCGCCCTGCCTATGCCGTTGAATACGACTATGTTGAGCCCACCCAACTTTTTCCCTCGCTGGAAACAAAGCGTGTCGCCGGTCTTTTTAATGCTGGACAGATTAACGGCACCAGCGGCTACGAGGAAGCGGCAGGTCAGGGCTTGCTTGCAGGAATCAACGCCGCGCTCTACGCTCGCGCCCACAAGGATTTGTGCGGTCCCCTGTCAACGGCATTTGCAGACGGTCATGCCGCAAGTGGTGCGGATATGTCTGGCAATGTGGAAGGGGCTGCAGAGGCAAAGCGGCAGGCTGCCCGCACTCCAAAAAGCTACACCGCCACAAAGGAACGCGCCCTTCCTGCATGGACTCCCCTTATCATCGGGCGGGATGAGGCATATATTGGCGTATTGATTGACGACCTTGTTACGCTTGGCACAAAAGAACCCTACCGTATGTTCACCGCCCGTGCCGAATACCGCCTGAAACTCCGCCACGACACCGCTGACCGTCGCCTTGCCCAAAAGGCATTTGCCGTGGGCTTAAAGACACAGGCTCAGCTGGATGCGGTGCAGGCCAAATACGCTCAGGTTGCCCAGGCCGTTGCGCTTTTGGAAAAGAATGCGGACGCAGAAAATCCCGGCCTTTCTCAGATTGTCTGGAGTCTTGCTCAGGAAGACTTTAAGTACAAATACTACATCGAAAAGCAGGATGCCCGCATTGCCAAACTGCACCGCATGGAAGACCACAAGATTCCCGCAAATTTTGACTACGGAAAAATCCCCGCCCTCAGTGCAGAATCCCGCCAAAAACTGGAAAAAGTCCGTCCCCTCACCCTAGGTCAAGCCAGCCGCATCAGCGGCATCCGCAATTCCGATATAATGTTACTCATGGTGTATTTAAGATGACACGAGTTTGCGTTGCAAACTCGCAGAAGTTCGCCGCAGGCGAAACTTCCTAATGTTACTCATGGTGTATCTACGGTAGGGAAATGAGGGAATCCGCTCATTGTGCGTTACCGCCTCCATGGTACCGCACTTTTTATCCTCCCGCACAGTAAGTGTGCAGTACATTTGCGAGAAATATGGCGTTCCCTCCTTCGCCACGGTTGGCTTTGGCCTATTTCCAGGCTTTTTCTACTTTGTCGCACCAGGCTTTTTTATCTGTGTCGCTGAGGAAAGTGGAGTCAAAACTGTTTAAGATGAGCTGCTTGATTTCCTCCAAGGTAAAGCCCAGTTCGGTGTGCAGGTTCCAGTATTCGTCCAGCAGGCTTACCTTAAAGAAGAGGGGGTCATCGGTATTGACGGTGACCAAGAGTCCTTTGTTAAAGAATGTGCGGATGGGGTGCTTGTCGAATGAGGGCACGTATTTTTTGGTGAATACATTGCTGGTGGGGGCAACTTCAAGAGGAATCTTTTCGTCCTTGAGGCGGACCATCAGTTTTTCGTCCTGAATGGCGGTGATGCCGTGACCGATGCGGGCAGAATGAAGAACATCCAGTGCATCCCAGATTGACCATGCGTCCACGTCTTCGCCTGCGTGGGCAACTGTTTTAAGACCGTTTTTGCGGGCGCGCTCAAATACGGGACCAAAGTCCTTGCAGGGGCCTTTTGATTCCGCTCCGCCAAGACCGATTCCGATGACTTCCGGAATTTTATCGGCAAGCAGCATGTCCAGATTCTTTTCTGCGTTTTCCAGTCCAAATGTACGGGAAACGTCTACCAGTATGCGGACATCCACGCCGGTTTCTTTTTTGATGGCGGCAATGTTCCTGCTGAAGTTTTTCATAATGTCACCGTAAACAAATCCTTTCTTGACGAAAGCAGAGGGGGCAAAGAAGACTTCCGCATAGGAAATTCCGTTGTCAATAATGTATTGCTTGAGGTCAGAGAAAACCAAATCAAAGTCATCAACACTGGTAAAGAGGCTTTGTACCTGCAAAAAGGCTGCGATAAAGCCGTTCAAGTCCTCGTAGCTAAAAAGTTTTTTCATTTCAGCATCGGAAAATTCTGTGCCATTTGCCTTAAAATAGAGTTTTTTGATGGAATCCTTGCTGATTACTGCTTCGATATGCAAATGAATTTCCGCTTTGGGAATTTCTTTCAGAAATGAATAAAACTCGTTTTTTTTCATCATTCAATTGACTCCATTCCAAATTATAGCACATATTCTGCAAAAAATCTTGAAAAAAAGAAATCTAACAGAAAATTCTTTTACTATCATTATATATCGGCAGAAAATCGCTATTTCTTTAATGTCTCTTTCAGTTCCGCAAGAATCTGGGCAAAGGTGTCAAGCGCACTCTGGATGGGCTCCGAGCTTTCCATGTCCACGCCTGCCAGACGGAGGCTTTCTATGGGGTAACGTGAGCCGCCTGATTTAAGGAACTTGAAGTAGTCTTCCCTTTCGCTTTTACCGCCCTGAGTAACCCGCTTGGCAAGGGCCAGTGCTGCCGAAATGCCGGTGCTGTACTTGTACACGTAGAAGGCATTGTAGAAGTGGGGAATGCGCAAACCCTCCAGATCGCTGTTCGGCTCAAAGACCATAGACGGCCCAAAGTACTCCTCCAAAAGACGGCGGTAGATTTTGCGGAGCACCTGCGCATTGAGGGGCGTACCTTCTTCCACAAGTTGGTGGGCTTTAAGTTCAAATTCGGCAAACATGGTCTGACGGTGCAGGGTGGCAAGAATGTCGTTGGCCCGCATGGCAAGAAGGTAGGAGCGCATGTTCTTGTCGCCTGCGTTTTTCAAAAGGTATTCAAAAACCAGTTCTTCGTTGAAAGTTGACGCTACTTCTGCCTCAAAAATCGTGTAGTCGTAGCACATGAAGGGATTGTTTGACTTTGAGTAGTGGCTGTGCATGCTGTGTCCGCCTTCGTGAGCCATGGTAAAGACATCGCGGATGGCGGAATCCTTGTAGTTGAGCAGGATATAGGGATAACCGGTGTATGCACCTGAAGAAAATGCACCGCTTCGCTTGCCCTTGTTTTCGTAACGGTCAACCCAGCCGCCCAAAAGTCCGCCGCAGAGGGTGTCTGTGTATTCGGAACCCAGCGGCTGCAGGGCATTGCGGCAGATTTCCACGGCTTCCTCGTAACTTGTCTTAGTGTCCACATTTTTGACCAGAGGCACGTACACGTCATAGTGGCGCAGTTCCGAAAGCCCCAGCACTTCCTTGCGAAGTTCATAGTATTCGTGGAGGGTGGGAAGATTTTTGTGCACGGTGTCTATCAGGTTATGGTAGACGGAAAGGGGAACTTTGTTTGAAAACAGAGCGGCATCCAGTGAAGATGCATAGCCTCGGGCGCGGGAGATGAAAATATCCTGATTGACAGAGCCTGCGTAGAGGGAGGCAATGGTGTTCTGGTGCTTTTCAAACTCCCCGTAGAACTGGGTGTAGGCAGTCTCGCGGATTTTTCGGTCAGGATTTTCCATAAAGACTGAGTAGGTGGAATGGGTAAGGGGCTGGTCTTTGCCGTCTACCTTTACCGTGCCAAAGTGCAGGTCTACGTTATTGAGGAAGGAAAATGTCTTCTGAGCAGTCTGCGCACTTTCTGACTGGAGTGCCAGCAGATTTTCTTCCTTTTCCGAAAGGATATGGTCTTTCATGCGCACTTGTTTTTTGAGGAAGATGCGGTAGTCGTCAAAGGACGGGTCTTCAATCCAGGAGGCAATCGTTTCGTCTGGAATTGCCATGAGCTCAGGAAAAAAGAAACTGCTTGCTGATTCCGCAGCCGTTACCGCCATCATCACGCGACCTTCCCTGTCCTGAGCTTCCGCATCGCTCACGTCGGCGGCATGCTGGAGGCTGGCGTAATTTGCCGTGGTTTCAATGGTTTTGTCCAGGGCTTCCATGGCTTTGAGTGCTCCCAGCAGTTTTTCTGCTGATTGAGACAGACAGCCTTTAAAAGAAGTCAGGCTATCGGTAAGGGCAGGAATGCTTGCCAGTGCTTTTTCCCATTCATCGTTTGATGCATATAACGTTGTTAAATCCCACTTGTATTCTGCAGGCACATCCTTTCTGTTTGGAATTGTATTTGTAGACATGGAAATAGTGTAGCAGAAATCATGCTTTCTTTCCACTCTCGAACAGGGGCAAACGCATTATAATCCATTCGCAAGTAAGACAAAAAGGGCACAGGCGAATGTGGCTCAACAAAAACGAAAAATGAGTCCGCTTACGGAAAAGCGCGTCTGGTTCGCACGCTGA
>CAKZZO010000005.1 GCA_937885175.1 uncultured Treponema sp.
CATTTCAGCGACGGGTTCGCGTTGGTAGTCTGTTTTTGCTGGGACTCATTCGCCTGTGCTCTTTTTGTCTTACTTGCGAATGGATTATAATGCGTTTGCCCTGATTTTGCCCGCTACCCTACCCAAAGACTGTGATTTTTGCTATACTGAGACACTATGGCAGACACACTTTTACAAGTTAAAGATATTTCAGTACAGGTTGAAGATAAACAGGTGCTCAAGGGCGTAAACCTGAGCGTTGGCGCGGGAGAAACCCACGTGCTGATGGGACCCAACGGTGCGGGAAAGTCTACGCTGGGCTACACGCTCATGGGAAACCCCCGCTATACAGTTACGGGTGGAACGATTTTCTTTGACGGTGAAGACATTACTGAACTGGCTACCGATAAACGCGCACAAAAAGGCATTTTTCTCTCCTTTCAGGCTCCGCTGGAAGTGCCCGGCATTACGCTGGAATCCTTTATCAGAAACGCCCTGCAGCAGACCACTGGAGAACGCGTAAAACTATTCCTGTTCCAGAAACAGCTGAAGGCCACCATGGAAATGCTGCACATGAGCGACACCTATGCAGGCCGCGACTTGAACGTGGGTTTTTCAGGAGGCGAGCGCAAAAAAAGCGAGATACTGCAGCTTTTGATGCTGAACCCGCGCCTTGCCATTCTCGACGAAACGGACTCAGGACTTGACGTTGACGCAGTGCGCACGGTAAGCGCCGGTATTAAGGAATACCAGAAGCGGCAGAACGGAGCCCTTATCATCATCACCCACTCGGCAAAGATTCTAGAAAGCCTGCACGTGGACTACACCCATGTTCTGGTACAGGGAAAAATCGTAAAGACCGGCGACGGAAGTCTTGTTAATCAAATCAGTGCAAACGGTTTCGAGCAGTTTATCAGTTAGAAATCGTGAATGAGTGATTAGAAATTAGGGCTGACCTTCAAAAGTTTCATTTTTTGGTCAGCCCTTTTTTTATCGTCTGAAATTTTAGACCGCGAAGCCTAAAAGCCGTGGCAGGAAGAGCGAAACCTGAGGAACGAATGTAACGAGAAGCAGACCCGCAATCATCGTAAGATAGAATGGAATCATTGCTTTTGTCGTTTTTTCGATGCTGATTTTTCCGACACCGCAGCCTACGAAGAGAGCCGAGCCGACTGGAGGCGTACACAAACCGATTGCCAGGTTGAAAATCAACATAACGCCGAACTGAACCAGGCTCATTCCGCATGTCTGCTGAACGACTGGAGCCAAAATCGGTGTGACAATCAGTATGAGCGGAGCCATGTCCATGATACAGCCCAGGAAGAGCAGCATAATGTTAATCAGGAGAAGCAATACGATTTTGTTGCTGGTGATTGAGAGCAGGCCCTGAGTAATCATAGTCGGTACTTTGAGAAGGGCGAGCAGGTATCCGAATCCACCGGCAGCGGCGATAAGGGAGAAGACCATGGCCAGCGTTTTTACCGTGTTCATCAAAAGACGGGGCATCTGAGAAATCTTGAGTTCCTTGTAGACAAAAACCGAAATGATGAATGAGTAGATACAGGCTATTGCCGCCGACTCAGTTGCCGTAAAGAATCCTGCCGTAACGCCGACCAGAATGATAACCGCAGTAAAGAGCGCCAGAATCGCATCAAAACAGACTTTGACGACTTCTTTCAAGCCCATTGCATCACCTTTCGGATAATGGCGGACAATACTCATGACGGCACAAACGACCAAAAAGAGGATGCCCAGCGTAACGCCCGGAACAAGACCCGCCATAAAGAGAGCACCTACAGAAACACCTCCGGCAGCCACAGAGTAAATAATCATGTTGTGGCTTGGGGGAATCAAAACACCCTGACAACTTGTTGCGACGGTAACAGCCACAGAGAATTCTCTGTCAAATCCTGCCTTGACCATCATAGGAATTTCGATTGAGCCGAGAGAAGATACATCTGCAACAGCTGAACCTGAAAGGTGACCGAAGAACATTGAGCCGAGGACATTTACATAAGAGAAACCGCCGCGGAATCGACCGACAATAGCATCAGCCGCTTTAAGCAAACGGTCTGAAATACCGCCCGCCCCCATGATTTCACCAGACAGAATGAAGAAAGGAATAGCCATCAGACTGAAAGAGTTGATGCTTTTTCCCATCTGCTGGATAAAGGCCATGAGCGGAATATGGCAATACACGAGTGCAATGCACGAAGAAACTGCCAGTGCGAATGTAACCGGCATTTTTATCAAAATGAACAATACGAAAGAACCCAGCAAGAGCCAGATTGCAATAGTTGAATCAAACATTGTCGCCTCCTTCTGACTGCAGAGCGTCTGAATCAGCATTTTCTGAGACTGCCTCTTTTTTGCTTGCACGCATTTCTTCGATAATCTGCTGGTCAGTTTTATCAAATCCCGTCTCACCCTCGATTGAAAGATGACGATACTTTTTTGCCCCAAATAAATCAAGGAGCGCAAAATAAATGATGAAGACACCGCCTACCGGCATCATGCAGTAGGCTGTTCCGGCAGGCCATTGTGTTGCAGGCAGTGTGCTTGACATGGTCATAGAAACCAGTTTTATTCCGTATGCTACCAGAATGTATCCAAAGAAAATTGTCGCAAGCGTGTTGATTTTTGTAATTACAACCTGCACGACTTTTGGAAACATGTTGAAAAAAATGGAGATTGAGATGTGCAGTCCTTTTTCAACGCCAATTGCCATCGCAATGAATGCTGTCCATACCATGAGCAAGAGCGCGACTTCCTCTGACCACATGATTGAGTGATGAAGCACAAGGCGGCCAAAAACCTCGCAGCTGACGATAATGACGATTAAGAGAATGACCAGCTTTGAAAATTCAAGAAGAATTCGGTAAATGCAGTCAAAAATAAAAGTGATTGCGGAAATAACTTTTTCCAGCGCATTGTATTCCGGTTTGCAGATTTCTGACGGTACGGAAGCGAAAAAGTTTTTCAGCTTTTCAAAAATATTCATTTTGTGTACCTAAATATGATATAAGAATATAAAGGGCTGTAAAAACAGCCCTTTCCGATTACACTGCCGGAAATCCCGGCAATCTTTTTATTTTTCCTGAATCGTTTTGATGATGTTTTCGTAGCCTGCGCCAAACTGAGCGTAGAGCGGAGCCATCGCTGCCTGGAATTTTTCTTTTTCACCAGCTTCAAGCGTTGTGATTACAGAACCAGCCTCTTTGACTTTTGCTTCTGCGGCCGCTTCTTTTTCTGACCACAATGCACGCTCGATTTTTGCAGATTCAAGCGCACATTCCTTAATGATTTTCTGGTCGTCAGCAGAGAGTTTGTCCCATGTTGATTTAGAAATCATCTGCATTTCAGGAATGCGGGAATGTTCGTCAAGTACATAATATTTTGCGACTTCATAGGGCAAGCAGTAAAATATAATTCCCCACTAAAAAAGGTTTCCAACCTTCTGTTAT
>CAKZZO010000006.1 GCA_937885175.1 uncultured Treponema sp.
TTGGCTGTTCGCCAATTAAAGCGGTACGTGAGCTGGGTTCAGAACGTCGCGAGACAGTTCGGTCCCTATCTGTTATGGGCGTTGGAGACTTGAGAGGATCTGCCTTTAGTACGAGAGGACCGAGGTGGACGAACCTCTGGTTTACCGGTTATCCTGCCAAGGGTAAGTGCCGGGTAGCTAAGTTCGGAACGGATAACCGCTGAAAGCATCTAAGCGGGAAGCCGGCCTCAAGACTGGGCCTCCCCGGGGATTCAATCCCCCTGAAGGCTCCCGGAAGACTACCGGGTTGATAGGCTGCAGGTATAAGCGCCGCGAGGCGTTCAGCCGAGCAGTACTAATAGGCCGTGAGGCTTGACCATATTATCGTTTCCGTTCCTTTTCTTCCTTCACTTTCTTCTTCTTACCATTCGCCCGTGCAGCCCGGTCTTAAGACCCTGATGCACGGTCCGAGATGACATGGCATAAAATGCCGGTGGCCATAGCGGAGGGGCAATACCCGTTCCCATACCGAACACGGAAGTCAAGCCCTCTTGCGCCGATGATACTGCTGACGCGGGAAAGTAGGTAGCTGCCGGCTTTTTTCTTTTTAAATCCTTTTTTTCAATTAACACAGATACACGCAGATGGACTCTGATGGGACACGGATGATTTTAATTTTTATCTGTGACTTATCTGTGTTAATCCGTGTACATCTGTGGTTTATTTTTTGCAAAGCTGACTGGATGACGCATGCGCAGGTGCGTGGAGCGGGGACGGCTATGCCGTCAGTGCGTAGCACCGAGGGTGACTGAGCCGCGAAATGCCCGTTTGCTTACCGCATAATGGTGGAAAGCAAAGAAAATGTTGGTTGAGAATGACTTGTGCGCCCAAATAAAAACTTAAACTAAAGGGTTGTTAATTCGCGGGCTTTTGATTCGATGACAGAAGCGAGTTGGGCTGGGGCTGCTTGGTGTTCGGCGATAAGTCGGACGAAGACACTTCCTGCAACGATGGCTTCAACGTGGCTGGCAAGGGCTTTTGCTTGCGTTCCGTTTGAAATGCCGAATCCTCCGTAGATTCTGGACCCTCCTTCGCTTACTTTTTTGATGAAATCAAGGGTTTCTTTGTTGATTGTTGTGTCGCTGCCTGTGATGCCGGTTCGTAGGGCTGCGTAGATGTAGGGAAAGCCTGCATGGGCAAGGATGTGAAGCCGTTCTGGTGACATGGATGGAGCGGCAACGGGGATATTTACCATGCCGTTTTCCTTGCATGATGCGGTGAGTCCCTCATCGTGGTCAAAGGGCAGGTCTGGAATTATCATGCCCTTTACGCCTGACCGGGAGGCTTTTTTGCAGAAGTTTGCTACTCCAGGGGCATAGACGAGGCTTCCGTAACTCATCAAGTAGATTGTTGTATTTGGAAATTCTTTGTGTATTTGGGTGATGAAGGCTAATCCGTCAGCGGTTTTGTAATTGCGCTTGAGGACGGTGGTGCATGCTGTCTGGATTGCCGGTCCGTCTGCACTGGGGTCTGAGAAGGGTAATTGGATTTCCAGAATGTCTGCGCCGCCTTTTACGAGGGCACGTGCTGCGGTAAGGCTGAGTTCATCGCTGGGATAGCCTGCAACTAGATGGCTCATCAGTTTGATTTTTTCCATAATTCTTCTCCATTATTTTGTGTATCTCTATTTTCTGTCTCGTTACTCATTAGTGACCGAGGTATTTTCCTATTGCGTAGACCAGTTTTCGTATCCATGAGCGGGGGAAGAATCGTGTAAGGAGGACGGTACACTTTGTGCTGAGTCCCGGAAGGGCAAGGGCTTTTCCCCTCATAAGATTCTTATAGCCACAGATTGCAACTGACAGACTGTCTGCAAAAAAGGGGGCGATTTTTTGTGATGTCTTTGCTTCTGCCACATCCCAGAAGTCTGTCTTGACAGGGCCCGGACAGAGGGCTGTAACGGTAATGCCGGATTTTTTGAGTTCGGTAAATAGTGCCTCGCTGAATGAGCGCACATATGCCTTTGTAGCGTAGTAGACGGACATTTTTGGTCCGGGCATGAAGGAGGCGACCGATGCAACGTTTAAGATGCGACCTGATTTTCTTTCCAGCATCTGAGGCAGAAAGTGGTAGGTCATTTCGGTGAGGGCGGTTATGTTCAGTTGAATCATCTGCTGCTGTTTTTCCAGATTACAATCTGCAAAAAGTCCAAAATCGCCAAAGCCTGCATTGTTTACGAGAATGTCAACAGAAAGATTCTGGCTCTGGGTAAAATCATAGAGGGCTTTTGCCGCATTTGGCTGGGACAAATCCTGAGTACATATGGTTGCTGTGATGTGAAAAGCACTTTCAACTTCTGCTTTCAGTGCTTTTAATTTGTCCTCGCGGCGGGCTACGAGAATAAGATTGTAGCCATCGGATGCAAGGAGGCGGGCAAGTTCAAAGCCGATTCCGCCAGATGCGCCTGTTATTAGTGCCGTCATGCTATGAGCCTCCTTTTTTAGGGATTAAAATCCCATGACATTTGCATCGTGAATGTCTTTTCCGCCTTCAAGGCGTTCGATTTCCGCATGGAGGAAGTCAAGCCATTTTTGTGGACGAAATACGGGACTGGTGATGAAGACATCCTTATCGCCGCGTCCACTCATGTTGATGATGATGGCCTGGTCAGAAGGAATTTCCTTTGCGATTTTGATTGCGGCGGCTCCTGCATGAGCAGATTCTAGGGCAAAGAGAATGCCTTCGTTTTTTGCGAAAAAACTGACTGCTTCCAGGGCTTCCTTGTCCAGAATTGAGGTAAATTCAACTCTGCCAGACTGTCCGAGGGCAGCGAGTTGAGGTCCTATGCCGCAGTAGTCAAGTCCAGCGGAAATGCTTCTGGTGGGGAGCGCCTGTCCGTCTTCGTCCAGCAGAAAACGTGACTTGTATCCGTGCAAAATGCCGTCTCTTGCGGCATTTCCTGTCATGCGGCTTGCGTTTTCTCCTGCATTTGGTCCGATGCCGCCGGCTTCTGCTCCGATAAGGCGGGGTTCCTTTTCATTGATGAAGGGCTCAAAAAAACCGATGGAGTTTGAGCCGCCACCTACACAGGCAACCATGGCGCCAATCTTGATACCCCGCTCTGCAGCCTGTTTTTTGACTTCTCGGCCGATAACTGACTGAAATTCTCGAACGATGTCGGGAAAGGGGGCGGGGCCTAGTGCACTTCCCGATACATAATGAGTGGAGTCAGGATTTGCCGCCCAGTCTCGCATTGCCTCGTTTACCGCGTCCTTTAGGGTGCGGCTGCCAGAGGTGACGGCTCGGACTTTTGCTCCGTACAGTTCCATGGCGGCCACGTTGGGTTGCTGACGGCGTACATCAACTTCACCCATGTAGATTGTGCAGTCCAAGCCCAGTTTTGCACATGCGGCTGCAGTTGCAAGTCCATGTTGACCAGCTCCAGTTTCTGCGATTATACGCTTTTTTCCCATGCGCTTTGCCAGAAGACATTGACCGATGGCGTTATTGATTTTATGCGCACCGGTGTTGGCTAGTCCTTCCAGTTTAATGTAAATCTGTGCACCACCGAGAAGTCTTGTGGCAGTGGGAGCAAAATAGAGGGGTGTTTCCCGTCCAATGTAGTCACGGCGAATGATTTCCAGTTCATGTAAGAAAGATTTGTCCTGCATTGCTTCTTTGAATGCCGCTTCCAGTTCATCCAGGGGACGGCTCAGGACTTCGGCGACGTATTTTCCACCATATTGTGAAAAAAATCCCTTTGTTGAATACGTGTTACTGTTCATAGAAACATTGTAACGGAATAGAGTCCTTGTGTCAACAGAAAATTACATTGGGAAAGAAAGTTTGCAGGATATAAAGCAAAAAGACGATTTAAAAAATTAAAAGCCATTAAATTATGTTCCCAAAAATGTTATAAAAAACTGGAACATAATCTTAATGACTTCCCTAAAGACTGTGGCATCACCCGATTGGTTGCCATCCATCTATATAGAGTATCGGATGGATTTGGTGATTTGTCAAGTTTTTTTTTCAAAAAATGTACTTTTTTAGGGAGGGGAGAAGTCTCTCCCCTGGGGTTCAAGCCTTGCTTTTACCCGCACCCCTCTCGCCTAGGGCGCTGCCCTAAGACCCGCAAAAAGTTTTTTCAGCTGCTCATAATCTTTTTTTCCGGGTTCTGCTTCCACACCGCTTGCCACATCGATTACTTCCGGCTGGAAACGCTGGCAAATTTCCCCTGCATTTTGGGGAGTGATGCCGCCGGCGAGCCAAAGTTTGGTTTTGTGGGCGACTTTTTCTACAAGTGCATCGGCAATGCGTTTTCCTGTGCCGCCGGGGGTGAGGGCGGAATGTGCGTCAACCAGTATACGTGCTTCTCCCTGTAGGCGGAGCGAATCAATCTTTGAAAGGTCGCTTTCGTCTGCAATGTTTACGGCGGCGTAGTGGGGCAGGTTTCGCTCTGGAAGGTCAAAAAATGCATGGAAGCAGCCGTGGAGTTGTATGCAGTCCAGTACGCCTTCACGGACAAGACGGCGTACGCATTTGCCATCGATGCTGTCTGCTTCTACGATTACACCAACCAGAACGGGTGCTTTTTTTCCCTGGGATGAGGCCAGTTTGCGTATTTCCCTGCTGACGGCACGGACTGTTTTTTCATCGGTACGGCGTGGGGATTTTTCCCAGAATATGAAGCCTAAAAAATCCGCGCCAAGTTCATAGGCTTTTTTTGCATCAGCCAGGTTTGTAAGCCCGCATATTTTGACGAGGGGGCTATAATCTGTCTGAAGGTTTCGGAGCGTCTGTGCGTATTGCAGCCAGAAAGCGGCGTTTTTCGTGGCAGGAGCCTGTAAGAATGCGCTTACAAGATTTTGTGCCTGTTCAGGATTTTTTGCGGCGGCTTCTCCCAGGAGCATGGCGGTAAATCCCAGGCTGGAAGCAAAAGAGGCTGCCTCCGGGCTTCTTATGCCGCTTTCAAAAATGACACGAACTGCTTGATTCTTGTCCTGATCTGGGGCATACCTTTTAAAAATCTGCTGGATTTTCCCAAGCAGACCTGCGGGAGTCAGCAAATCTATGGAAAAATCTCGTAAATCCCGGGCATTTACACCACAGACTATGTACTGTGCCTTTACAACTGAGACGACGGCGGCCAGTTTTTGCAAGTCGTCGTCTTCCCTAAGTTCTATAAAGGCGGTCATGCCAAGATTCTGGCAAGCCTGTGCCATACGGGTAAGGTCTGCTGCCGAAAGAATGCGGGCAATCAAAAGTACTGCGTCCGCCCCTGAGCGGTAGGCGACATCAACTTCCTCTGGAAAAAGAAGAAAATCCTTACGCAGGATGGCGATAGGGGTGCTCTTGTGCTCTGCGGCATATTCATCTACGGCACGGGCGGCCGCCTGCAAATCCATGAGATTGCCCTTAAACCAGTGTCCTTCGGTAAGGACGGAGATGGAACTTGCTCCCGCGGCGGCATAGCGGATTGCGGTTTTTGCCGCATCCAAATCGGCTGCGATGTCACCCTTGCTGGGAGACGCCCGCTTTATTTCCAGCACAACCCCCTTGCCTGCGTTCAGGGGGGCGGGAAATGGAATTGGCGCGGCACGGACTCGCTCAGCAGGGATGGCTGCTCCCAGCGTGTAGCCGAGGGAAGCGATATCCTCTCGGTGGCGGCTTACGATTTTGTCCAGAATGTCAGTCATGCTTTTCTCCTGAACAGAGGGGTTTTAGGGGTGCTACCCCTAGGCGAAGGGGGTATGGAGCCAAGGCATTCGCAACGAAGCGTGAGCGAAGTTTCGAGGCGGTGGCGACTAGGGGGAAGACATTCCCCCTCAAGATTATGCGCAGAGTCTTTCGCTTGTGGCACGGATTTCCTCCAGTTTTGCCTTAGCCTTTCCGCTTTCGATAGCCTGAATTGCCATGTCGTAGCCGTCCTTGATGGTGCGGGCTTTGCCTGAAATGTAGAGAACTGCGCCGGCATTGAGACCGACGGCTGCCTTGATGGTGGGACGTCCTTTTCCGTTGAGCACGTCAAGGGCGAGTTCTGCATTTTCGGCTCCGTTTCCGCCAGCAAGTTCGCTTTCATCGGCATTTCCGTTGGCGGTGGATATGCCGTATTTTTCTGGTTCTATGGTGTACTGATACTCTCTTCCGTCTTCGTTGATTTGATAGACATCGGTGGGCTGACAGGGGCTGATTTCGTCAAATCCGTCTCGGCTGGCAATGACCATGACCCGCTTTGCTCCCAGTTTTTTTGCCGCATGAGCGTAGTCCGCCATGAGGTCTTTTGAATATACGCCTAAAACCTCGTAGTCGGCATTGGCGGGATTCAGGAGGGGCCCTAGAACGTTAAAGATAGTCTTAATCCCCAGCGCCTTTCTGATGGGAGCCGCAAAACGCATGGCGGAATGATAGACGGGTGCCATTAAAAAGCCAAAGCCTGTCTGGTTGACAAGTTCTGCGGTTTTTTCAGGGGGTGCCATGATGTTAACTCCCAGATGCTCGTAAAAGTCTGCTGCTCCCGACTTGGAGGAAACGGCTCTGTTTCCATGCTTTGCGATTGCCTGCCCGCAACTTGCGGCAACGATGGCTGAAAGGGAAGAAATATTGAAACTACCCTTGCAGTCACCTCCCGTTCCCACGATTTCTGCCAGTCCCTTTGTTTGCAGGGGAAAGGGGGTCTTCTTTTTGAGCAGGACTTCCGCACAGCCTGCCATTTCGTCGGCGGTGGGCTGGGGGCGCAGGGCCATGGCGGTGAGAATTGAGGCGGTAACTTTTTCGTCCATGATGCCGTCCGTAAGGTTTTCCATAAAGAGGGCTGCCTGCTCCCGTGAGAGGGGCTTTTTAGACAGCAGTTGATTCAGATAGTCTGATACCGGGAGATTTTCTCGGCGGTAATTGAGGAAGGCTCGGAACAAATCATCTCCCGCCTGGCTTGCGATGCTTTCCGGGTGGAACTGTACGCCCTCTATCATCAGCGTCTTGTGGCGGATTCCCATAATGTCGCCGTCTTTTGCCCGTGCGGTCACCTCAAATTCCGGGGGCAGGGTACTTTCGTCGATGACCAGAGAATGATAGCGGGTAAAAGAGCCGCTTTTTCCAATGATGCGGAAAAGGCCGCGACCGTCAAAGTCCATTTCCTCTACGATGCCATGACGGATACATTTTGCCTGCACGATTTTGGCACCAAAAGCCTGTCCAATAGCCTGATGTCCCAGACAGATGCCGAGAATGGGAACTTTTCCTGCAAAATATTTGATTGCTTCTATTGAGATGCCTGCTTCCGTGGGGGTTCCTGGTCCCGGGCTGATAACAAGGTAGTCGGGCTTTAGGGCCTCGATGTCTGAAATTTGCGTTTCTTTTGAGCGCAAGACTTCTACGCGGTCTTTACTGAGCCGCTCCAGTGACTGCACTACGTTGAAGGTGAATGAATCATAATTATCAATAACGACTATCATAGTCCTCTCCTGTTTCTCTTGATAGTAACATCTTATCATACCGCAATGTTTCTGTCAATAGAAACATTGCAATTTTTTTTTCGTGCCTGGAGCGAGGCTGAAAAGGGAGGCAGAAAGCAAAGGTTTTCTGTCATATACAGTTGTCGTCCAGTCTTTCACCGTTTATCTGACATTCCTTCCAGCACAGCCCTCAGGGCTCCCAGTTTTTCGTTGGTTTCTTCCCATTCACGGTCGGGGTTGGAGTCGTAGACGATGCCGCCACCAGCCTGGAGCGTCCAGGTATTTCCCTGCTTGAGGGCAGTGCGGATGGCGATGCAAAAATCCAGGTCGCCGTTACTCTGCAGATAGCCTACGGCCCCTGCGTAAAAGCGGCGTTTTGTCTTTTCAAGGCGGCTTAGAATTTCAATGGCACTGATTTTTGGCGCACCGCTTACGGTTCCGGCGGGAAATGCTGAGCGCAAGACCTGAATCTGCTTGATTCCTTCCTGCACTTTTCCCTGTACGTCGCTTACAATGTGCATGACATGGCTGTAAAACTCCACGTCCATGTAGCGTACGACTTCCACGCTTCCACTTTTGCAGACACGTCCTAAATCATTCCGTGCCAAATCTACCAGCATCAGGTGCTCGGCTTTTTCCTTGCCGTCATTCAAAAGTTCAGCCCGCAGTTCTTCGTCTTCGGCAGCATTTTTTCCGCGGCGGCGAGTACCTGCAATGGGACGAATGGAGGCAATGCCGTCTCGGACGCGAACAAGGCTTTCTGGTGAGGAGCCAATCAGCTGGCGGTCGCCAAAATCAATGTAGACAAGGTAGGGGGAAGGATTTATGGAGCGTAGCCTGCGGTAGATTTCCAGCGCGGAATTTGCACATTCCACCTGCAGGCGACGGCTGGGCACGGCCTGAATTATGTTTCCGGCGATAATTTCTTTTTTAAGGGCGGCAACTTTTTCCTTGTATTCCTGCTCGCTTTGCGCAAGGTCGGTGATTGTGCGCACGGAAGCCGCTTCTTCCGGTGGGGCAAGGTAGGTAAAGTCCATGTCATCAAGGCGTTTTTTCAGCGTTACTACTGCCTGGGCAAGGTCAATCTGGTGTTCGTTGTAGTTGAGGGCAAAAACATGGAGTTTTTCAGTAAAGTGGTCAAAGACGATATAGAGGTGACCGGCAATAAATTCGCTTTCGGGAATATGGAGTTCATCAGTCTGGGGGGCAAGGGTAATGGTGTCGCAGCGGGCGCAGAATTCATAACTCAAATAGCCGATACCGCTTGCAGGAACAGGAATTGCATTGGGAATAAGGTCTCCTTTTTCATTCTTTACGGTGGTCAGGTCATTTTGCTGGGCAACGTAGAGCAAGGCATCCAAAATGTCTGTCTCATGGGGCTTACGGCTTCCGCGGGCAAGCACTTCGCCTTTGTCAGACTCCTGTATAAAAGGAAGGCGGCGGCCGTCAATTAAAAAGGCTATGCCTTCATCGTCCTGTAAAATGTGGAAGGCTTCTTCCGCCATTAAAATGGAATAACGCTGCTTTCCCTGAGAAAAAGATGCGCTTTCCAAAATAACCTTGGCTCCAATTTTTCGCGCCAAGGAAAAAGGCGTATACCGCTCACATGGAAGGGTAAAATACAATGAATCTGTTCGTGCTGACATATCCTGCTCTCCTATTGTTCCTGTTTATAGTAACGATGTTATTGTATATAGAAACATTGTTACTGTCAATAGAAACATAACAAAATCTTGTTATTTTGTTTTTTGTCTTAACGGCGAGACGAGGCGAGATGGATACAGATTTATTTTCGCATGAACATCAGACCAAAGCTTCCAGGACCGCAGTTGGTGGAAATGGTGGGCGAGGCTTTCTGCACGTAGACTTTTTCAAAGGGAACTATTTTCAGCACTTTTTGCCTGATGCCTTCAATCTGTTCCAGGGGAAAACCTGCAATCGTAATGATGACGACCCTGCGGTCAATGGAGGCCCGGTCTTTGAGAATTGTTTGTATGTAGCGGTCAACCACGACCCTATGGTTTCCCATTTTAATGTCGCTTACCCGCATATGGCCTTTTTTGAGGCAGATGACCGGGTGCAGCATGAGTGCCTTACAGATTGTATCAATGGGACGGGATATGCGGCCTGAACGGGCCAGGTATTCGGTAGTGCCCATGATAAAACTGGTGGAAATCTTCTCTTTGATTTTATCCAGTTCCTGCACAATGGCCTCAGGTCCCATGTTTGTGGATGACAGGCGTTTAGCCTCCATGACAAAAAGTCCCATGCCTGTGGTAAGGTGAGTGGAATTGACCACCGTTACATTGTTAAAGGATTTTGCCGCCTCCAGTGCATGAGCATAGCCCTGACTTGAAATAGAAGTCATGGTAATATGGATGACGTACTGGGCATGCAGCAGCTGTTCTGCAAAAAAATCTTCGTAGTCCTTGACTTCTGGCGGTTCAGAGTAGGCTTTTTTTCTTTTGGACTGCATATAGGCAAGTATGCCGTCTGTTTCCGTTTCCGCTCCATCCAAAAAGACACCTTCTTCTGTGTGGACGTGATAGGGCAGAATGGGAATATGATGCTGTTCCTGATATTCCGCCGGCAAATCGCATACACTGTCTGCAGAAATCAGAATGGGTACTTTTTTGTTCTGCAACTGGGAGAATTGTGAGTCATTTTTTTCCGCATCGGAGCCTTCCGAAATGGTGACCAAATCTTTGGGCAGGACTTTAAGCAGGGCGGCTTCCAAAAGCAGGCCGTTGATAGGTTTTGCCAGATAGCCGTCAAATCCTTCCTTGCGGTAGAGTATTTGATTTTCGCTTCCTGCGTTTGCCGTGAGGGCAATAATCGGAGTGTTTTTGTTGAGACCGCCTGTTTGTGCACGTATGGCATGGAGGCACTCAATACCGTCCATTTCGGGCATCAAGTGATCCATGAGAATGGCATCGTAGCGGGTGATGAGGGTTTTTTCCAGGGCTTCCTTTCCGCTTAGGGCGGTATCGGTACGGATTTGTGTATCACGGAGGAGTTTTTCCGCTACCATGAGGTTTGTTTCGTTATCGTCCACAATAAGGACGATAGCATCGGGCGCCTCAAAAATCTGCCGGTACTGTTCGTGCTTGTTCATAATGTGACGGGCTTCAAGGTTCAGTTCGCCAATGGTGTTGTTGTTCATAATATCCTGTTCCAGCGTAATCACGAAGGTGGAGCCCTTTGTATAGATGGAATTGACTGAAATTTCACCGCCCATCAGCGTAACGAGTTGCTTAACGATGGATAGTCCCAGCCCTGTGCCTTCAATGTATCGGTTTTTGGTCTGGTCAACACGCTTAAAGGCATCAAAGAGGTAGGGAATGTTTTCTTTTTTGATGCCGATGCCTGTATCTGCAATGGAATAGGTAACTTGTACGCGGTTCATGCTGACTTTTTTGCATTGAATGGAGAAAGTGACGGAGCCTTCTTTTGTGTATTTTATGGCATTGTTCAGAACATTGATGAGCACTTGCTTGATGCGGACTTCATCGCCATAAAGCATGCTGGGTAAATCCGGTGCCACTTCGATGTGAAAGGCAAGGTTTTTCTCTTTTGCCTTAATCCAAATCATGTTGACGATTTCACTCAGCATGATTCCCGTCTCATAGGAAACTGATACCACATCCATGTTGCCGCTTTCAATTTTTGACATGTCAAGTACATCGTTAATGAGGGTGAGCAGCATACGGCTTGCCGCCTGAATGTTTCGGGCATCCTCGGCAATTTCGTCTGAAATGTTTTCTTCCCGCAGAATCATTTCATTCAGTCCGATAATGGTATTGATAGGCGTGCGGATTTCGTGGCTGATGCTGGAAAAAAAACGGTTCTGTGCCTGATTGAGTTCTTCAATTTCGATTTTCTGCTCTGCGGCTGTTTCGTTTTCCAGCTGATACATGCGGGTCAAAAGGGTAATCAGGAGGGAGCAGGTAATGGTTATCAGCGCAATGGAAATCAGAGACGTTTCGTATACATAGGATGTACTGGGTGAGTGAACGATTTCCGGGTGATGGTAGGCCATGTAGTAGGAAGCAAAGATGACGATTTCCTCAATGATGACAAGCAGGAGCCGGGCCTTTCCCCGTACCGTAAAACTGATGTAGACAACGGCAAAGAGCAGCCAGAGGGGAGTGGAGCCTGACATGCCGCCGCTGGTAAGGAAGGCAGTTGGTGTCAAAACGGTAATGAGCAGCAGGGAAATCAGAATAGCACCCACCTGGATTTTTTTTGTTTTGAGCGTGATGGCGATTATGGCAAAAATCAGCAGGTTTACGCCAAAGAAGAGAAGGGAGCGGCTTATATTGGCACCCAGACAGAAGGCCGTAATACAGGTGGCAAGCAGGGCCATAAGTCCCGTTCCAGAGGCAATGGCAAAAATTTTTGTCTGTAAGTCATCGTTTGATTCATTAAAAATCGCATGAATAGTTTTTTTTACGTTCATTGTGCGCCTCCCTGTGCTTTTTGCGCCTCATCCATCAGTGCAGAAACAGTATTGAGGGCGGGGGTAAAGTCAAAGTCTTCTATATTTGTGATGACATCTTTTAGCAGCGTTTTTCCGCTTTTTCCCTTCCAGGTCATGGCGGAAAGTTCCTTTGCAAGGGCTTCGGATTTGTCGCTTTCAAAAGCCTCCAGCGCGCTTTTTAATGCCGCAAGTTTTTCCAGCCACAGGTCACCAGCAGTGTTGTCTGCCGTTTCCTCTGTGTTGGAAAGCTCTTCTTCTTCCGCTTCATCTTCATCACCAAAGAGTTTGCGTATTTTTTCGCTAAGCAGCCCGTAATTTTCCAGCAGGGGAGCGGTGTACTCTTTTATGAATGTGCTGTCTGATTTTTTTGCGGCAGCTTCCAGATTTTCCGCGCGTTTGGAAAGATCGTCCATGCCTACAGTCTTTGCCGCGCTTTTGAGGGCATGTACTTTGATTCTGTAGTTTTCCCAGTCTTCGGCCTTGTAGAATTCCTCTATTTCCTTACTTTTCTTTTTGCCGTCAGTGGCAAAACGCTGGATTAAGTCCAGATAGAATTTTCTGTCTTCGCGGCAGTATTGCAGTCCGCTGGTCAGATTGATACCCAAGTTTCCCAAAGCGGTCAAAATATCTGGAGAAGCGGCATTTTCTGCACTGTGTGGAGCAGTTGCTTCCGCTTGCGGCCTGGCGGTCTCGGAAAGGGCATAGCGTTCTTTTTTGACAGAGTCTTTTGCCACATATTGAATTGCAGAGGCGGGCAGGACTTTTCGCATGACGCGCTCAAAAACCGTTGGCTCAATGGGCTTTGCAACAAATTCATCAAAGCCTTCCTGCAAAAACATCTCCCTTGCGCCAGAGACGGCATTTGCGGTAAGGGCAATAATCACCATGCTTTCGTCGCTGTAGCGCACCAGGTTTTTAAGGCGGTGCATGGTTTCAATACCGTCCATTTCCGGCATCATGTGGTCAAGGAAGATGATGTCGTAACTGTTTTCCTCGCACAGAGATATGGCTTCCTTGCCGCTTAGTGCCGTAGTCACGTCCATCTGGTAGTCCCTTAGAATGCCGCTGGCTACAAGCAGATTCATCTCGTCATCGTCCACAACCAGTGCCCGCATTTTTGGACAAATCATGCGCTTTTCGGCAAAGAATACGTCGCGCATATAGACCTTGCTTCCATTTGCCAGAATATTGGTAAGGGGAAAGCCGTTAAATGGCTTGTGGGTGATGATGATGCGGCTGTCGGAGCGGGGCTTAAAATTTTCCTTTGCAATAACGATGACGCAGATGCTTTCGCTCAGTTTTTCAAAAAAGTCAGGATCTTCTTCGTATTCTTCCCTGCCAACGTAGATGTGGGTGAGTGAATAGGCGTTTTGAATTTTCCGCAATTCGCCCAGTGTGGTGGCTTTGTGCAGGGTAATGCCTAAGCCCTGCTGCAAATGGTCGATGGCAGTGTCATAGAATTCTCGGACAGCTGGTGTCTTGTATTTTTTTGGCTGGGTGTAGGCCGCAATACAGGGCTGGTCAGTATGCTCTAAAAGCATACAGGGGGTCGAATCGGTCACTTCCTGGGGAATACTGATGTGAACGCTCGTTCCCTTTCCTTCGGCACCGCTTATGTACATAAATCCGCCCAGTTCCTGAACCATGCCGTATACAATGGAAAGTCCCAGTCCCATTCCACCTGCACGGCGGCTTCTTCCTGCGTCTGCCTGATAGAATTTTTCGTAAAGGGTATCAATATTCGCGTCTGCAATGCCAATGCCCGTGTCCTGTACGCTGATACAAAGATTTACGCCGTATTTTTTTTGCAGGGCATAGATATGGATGTAGATGCCGCCTTCCTTGGTGAATTTAAAGGCGTTGTCGGTAAGGTGACGGATAATCTTCTTGATTTTTCCCTCGTCCCCTATCATCATGGAAGGGATAAGGGGGTCTACGTCAATAATCAGTTCCAGTTCAGACTGATTGACTACAAAGCGCAGTTCGGTAATCAAATCATTGATAGTGGAAGAAATCATGTAGGGGTCGGCACTTACTTTGAGCCGCCCCGTGTCCAATTCCGTGTAGTCAAGAATGTCGCTGATTTGCGTAAAGAGTCGGTGTCCTGCCTGCTGAATGGCGAGCAAATCCTTCCGTTTTTCCGCATTGTCCTCGTTTCTCAGCATCACGTCGCTCATGCCAGTAACGGCATTGATAGGCGTTCTGAATTCATGGGAAACATTGGTCAGAAAGTCTTCTGCGCGGCGGGTGGTGTTTTTGAGTTCTGCAATGACTCCCTTGTAGTTCATCTGTTCCTGCCTGCGCCGCTTAATCAGGTAGCGGGAAAGCATAAAGGCAATGAGTCCTGTCAGAATGTCCAGCCCGATGCGGGATAGTTCCAGAAGTGTCGCAGCATCTCCCAGAGATTTTACGATGATGATATGGTAGACCAGTGCCAGCAGATACATGAATAGGGTCATGTAGAGGGCGGGCAACTCGTCCATAATCGTAAAGAGAATCAATATGAGGGTGAGCAAGAGGGGCATGTCAAAAAAACTGGATGCATGGGTACTGTAAAAAAAGAATTCAATGAGAATCAGTATAACGTAATAGTAGGTTCTCAGCCTTTCGGTCAGTCCCTGAGAGATGTGCAGTACCCATACGGACACAAGGGCAATTATCAGCAGAGGAATCATCCACAGCTCCCAGCCCAGCATTGCAGTAACCGTCGCTAAGGCCAGCGTCAGAATGCTGTATGCGGTAACTATAACCAGCTGGGATTCCAGCCAAATTTCTTTTTCATGGGATGTATCTTCCATGTCTTATGTCTCCTCTATTGCCTTTTCGTCAGCCGAGCAGCTGCTATCCTACTCATGCATGGTAAAGTCAGTGTCTTCGTCAATCATGGAAAGCATGATGTCCGCAAAGAGCGGGTCAAACTGCTTGCCCTTGTCTTTTTCTATTCTGTCTCTGGCTTCGTTTGGACGAAGCATGTCTCGATAACTGCGGTTTGAGGTGATGGCATCGTAGCAGTCAGCAACGGCAATAATGCGCGCTTGCTCCGGTATTGCATTGCCCGCAATGCCTTTGGGATAGCCTTTGCCGTCATAGCGTTCATGGTGATAGAGGGCCCCAACGGAAATCTCCGGGAATTCCGAAATGTTTTCCAATATTTTTGCGCCGATAACAGGGTGCTCCTTTACTTTTGCGTATTCATCAGCGCTGAGCTTGCCGGGTTTGTTCAGTATTGTGTCGGGAATGCCGATTTTTCCGATGTCGTGAAGCAAGGCCATGATTTCTATATCCCGCAATTTACTTTCCGTGTAGCCGGCGCGGCGGGCAATTTTTTTTGCGTACTCGGCAACTCGGGCAGAGTGTCCGTTAGTGTAGGGGTCTTTTGCATCTATTGCGCCAGAAAGCGTTTTGACCACCTGCATAATCATGCGTTCCACACGATCGCGCTCCCTGCTTATTTCGGCAGCCTTTTTTTCTACTTCTGCGGTCAGGTCTTTTTGCAGGCGGGTAAGTTCAATAGTGTGGCGGGCGCGCAAAATCAGTACATCGGGAATAAAGGGTTTTTTGATAAAATCCATGGCTCCTGCACGAAGAGCCTTTGTTTCCGTTTCCTGATCATCATCGGCCGTAAGAAGAATGATGGGAATCTCGCGGGTTTCTTCATTTGCCTTGATGCGGGATATGGTTTCAAAGCCGTCAATGCCAGTCATATGCACATCCAGCAAAATCAAGTCTGGAGTATTATGCGAGAGGAACTCCAGAGCCTGTTCGCCAGATTTTGCTGAACTGACCCGCATTTTTTCCAACGCAAGAATCTGATTTGCCATTCGCAGATTCTGAGCATCGTCATCAACGACTAAAACCCATTCATCCATACTAGCAGTATACCATGGCTTTTAAAAAGTACCTAGCAAAAAAGTGAGAAACCTATTCTTTTCCCGCTGAATAGACTGAAGAGCCGCCGACAAAGTATTTTGAGAGACTGAAAAAGAGGATAAAAATCGGAATGCTTGCGATGACAGCAACAGCCATCATAACGCCTTCATCTGAATATTTTTCTGCCGCAAAGCGTACGATATAGGCAGGAATGGTTTTCATGTTTTCACTCTGGGCAACTAACAGCGGCCAGAGCAGGTTATCCCATTGCTGGCGGAAAGTCAGGACGGCAAGGGTGGCAATTGCAGGCGCGCAGTTGGGAAAAACAATGCGCCTGAAAATACTGAATTCACTTGCGCCGTCAATGCGGGCAGCATCCAGCACTTCTTCAGGAAAAGTGATGATGTACTGGCGCATCTGAAAAATGGCAAAAGCGTTCACCAAAAAGGGTATGATAAGTCCCGCATAGGTGTTTTGCATGTGCAGGTTCATCACGACCATGTAGAGGGGAACCATAATCGTCTCAAAAGGAATCATCATCGTGGCCATAATCGCCATAAATGCAATGTTCCGCCCCTTAAAACGATATTTTGCAAGACCAAAGCCTGTAAGGGAGCCAAGTAAAATCGTAGTGGCGGTAACGGTGATGGCAACAATCAGGCTGTTTAAAATATTCCGCAGGTAGATGTAAGAATTGTCGTTTCCCGCAATGGCACGGAAAAAGTTCTGGGCGTGTACAGGGTTAGGAATCCAGGGATAGGGCATCTTCATAACGTCTATTGCCCGCATAAAACTTGCCGTCACCATAAAAAGCAGGGGAATGACAACCAGCAGGCAGCTTACAATAAGTACTGCCCAGATGAGGATGTTTGCTATCAGAGATTTTACGTTTTCTTTTTCTCGTGAAGTCATAGTCAGCATCTCCCTTTTTTAGTACGAAACATCATCGGATTTTGAGAATTTGAACTGCACGCAGGTCAAAATCAGCATAATCAAAAACAGAATGATACTCATAACGCTTGCCCGACTGATTGCCAAATCCCGCATGGCCGTGTTGTAGATGTTCAGCGTGATAACATTGAGTGGGGCAAGGGGGGCTCCGTTCTGGGTGAACATATACTGAGTGCTGAATGTCTTGATGCACTGAATCATGGCCATAATGGAAACCATGACGATAGTAGGTTTGAGGAGCGGCACGGTAATCATGCGGAACTGCTGCAATTTGCTCGCTCCATCAATGGTAGCGGCTTCGTATATTGAAGTGGGAATCTTTCCGATGCCGGTGATGTACAGAATCGTAAAGTAGCCCACGTACTTCCAAAAGTAGACCAAAATGGTGGAAATCCTGACCATGGTAGAATCAGCAAGCCATTTGTAGTCAATGCCTTGTGTGTGCAGCACCTTGTTTGCAAACTGATTTGCAATGCCGCGGGGGTCAAGCAGAATCATCCAGATAAGTGCGATGACAACTGAAGAAAGCACGGCGGGAGAGTAAAGAATCATCTGCATGGTGCGACGTCCCTGATGCCGTGAAGTGATAAAGACTGCAAGCAAGAGACAGACCACAACGAGGGGCACAAAGCACCCCACCGTAAAGATTGCCGTTGCCTGCATGGAATTCCAGAAATCAGAACTGGAAAGAATTTTTACGTAGTTCATAATCCCGACAAAATCAGGCTTACGAAGGGAAAGCAGTTTTTTGTTAAAGAGACTGGTGATTACGGCATTGATAATCGGATAGAATGAAAACAAGGCAAAAAAGAGGAGTCCCGGCAGGGTAAAGTAGAGTCCCCAGCGAGCCTTTTTTGCTTCAAATGATGCCGTCTTCTTATCTTTTGCCATAATCACCTCACTTTTTACTGTTCGTCCAAAACTTCCTGCACGCTCTTCTTGAGGGATGCAAGCGCATCTTTTGGTTCTACGCCAGAAAGCATGACGGACTCAACTGCTGTTTTGAGCAGGGAATCAATTTTCGGCGAGTTTTCTGCATAGTAGACGATAGACCCCTTCTGCAAGTCATCTTCAAAGACCTGTGAGTAGGGCATGTTCTTGAATGTTTCGCTTTCAAACAGCGACTTCATCGGCTGAATGATGGCAACTTCGCGCAGATAGTCTTCGGCATGGCTGAGCATAAAGCCAAGCAGTTTCCATGCAGCGGTCTGCTGAGCCTTTGACTTCTGAGCGTTGACCATGTAGTAGTGACCGTAGTAGTGACAGGGCACGGTATTTGCCGCGTCTTTCCACTGGGGATAGGGAATGACTGCCCAATCATCACTTTTAAAGAAAGCGGGATTTGAAGAAGCCATGCGCTGTTCCTGATAGAGACCGCTCAAAGACATGGCGATTTCGTTGTTGTTGTTGTCAAAAATCTTACGGGCTGCAGTGTAGGTGGGAGAGCCGAGGTTCTTTCCCTTCGGACCAAAGTCGCGCATATAGGTCAGAGCCTTGAGCCATGCTTCGTCTCCGATGATTGCAGTCTTGCCGTCATCGCTTACCAGTTTGCCGCCCAGCTGTTCTACCATGGGAATCCAGCTGATGAGGTAGTAGGGATAGCGGAAGTCAAAGCCGCGGCGGGTGATGATTTCGCCATTGTGGACGGCAATTTTTTCTGAAACGGCAGCAATGTCTTCCCAGGTGAGGGGGGCATCTTTTTCTGGATCCAATCCTGCATCACGCATGATTTTTTTATTCAAGTAGACACACCAGTTGGTAAGTTCCAGTGGCAGACCGTATACTTTTCCGTCCAAGGTAACGGGGTCAAGCATTTTATCAAGGTAGGCATCAACGAGAGCCTTCTGATTTTTATAGCCTGCGGCAGCAGCATCTACGGGAGCCACGCGACCGTTTACGACGAATGGATAGGAATCGTTGATTTCGATATTGAAGATGTCAGGACCCTGATTTGCGGCAAAACCTGCCACAATGATGTCCTTGATTTTTCCAGAGGGATAGGTGACATAGTTGACTTTGATGTTGGGATTTGCTTTTTCGAATTCCTCGATAAAGCCTTTTTCAAGTGCAGTACGGTTCTGGTCTTCATGTGTCCAAATCGTCAATTCGATGGGACCCGTCGCTTCTTTTTTACAGGAAACAAAGGGACTGGTGACTGCAAGCGTCAGAGCGGCACAGAGCAGTCCTCGTATCATTTTTTTCATGCAAATTCCTCCTTGCGAAAACGATGATATAGTATATTTTAAGAATAGCACGCTTTTTGGAATATGCAAGAAAAATAAGTTTGGTTTCAGTTTATTTCACAGTCAGTAATCAGGATACGGTTCAGCCCGTCTTCCTCAAACTGATGGAAGGTGCCGCTGATAGTGATTTCTGCATAGCGGGCGGGGTAGTCCTGGGGGTAGACGGGATTCCCCTTGAGTTCAAATTCCATGCCCTGGGCACAGCAGGCGGTTGCGTCCTGTACGATACAGGCAAAGGAACGGTGCTGCATGCCACCTTCTTCGTATTCAAATACGTCAAAGTTTCCGTGCATGCGGACTTTTTTGCCTTCGTAGTTCTGAGGATTTATGAGCATATCGAAGACTTTTGCGTAAATCATGGTGGAACTCATGCGGGTCAAGTCCACGTCCGCTGATTTTTTTGAGGTGTTTTTCTTCTGGGCAAAGGCTAGGGAAAGGGTAATGCATAAGGCGATAAGGGCAAAAATCAGTGATTTTTTCATAGGGGAGACCTCCTGACGACCAGTCTGATTATTTTTTTCCCAGCACCATGCTTAGGGCAAATGCAAGCATATCCACCGCAACAATCGTTGAGCCTACGGGAGTTCCTGCAAGGATAGAGATGAACATGCCCAAAAGTGCACAGACAACGGAAATGACTGCGGAATAAATAGTAACATGCTTAAAGCTTTTGCTCAACCGCATGGCGGAGAGGGCGGGAAAGATGACGAGGGCACTGATTAAAAGTGAGCCTACCAGATTCATGGCGAGTACGATAATCACCGCAATTACCACGGCAAGCAAAAAATTGTAGAAATCCGTTTTTACGCCCACCGCCTCGGCAAAGGTTTCGTCAAAGGTGACGGCAAAAAGTTTGTTGTAGCAGAGTATGAAAATCACCACAACGATTACGCTGAGAATCACGCTGGCAATTACTTCGCCCTTGGTAAGGGTGAGGATTGACGTGGAGCCAAAAAGGGTGCTGCAAACGTCTCCGGAAAGATTGGAGGATGTGGAAAAAAGGTTCATCAGAAGATAGCCCAGGGCAAGGGAACCCACTGACAGCATGGCGATTGCCGCATCTCCCTTGATTTTTCGTTTCTGCCCGCCGCACAAAAGCAGGATTGCACAGAAAATGGTTACGGGAAGAATGAGCAGCATCTGATTGGTAAGTTTGAGGATAGTGGCAACCGCCATTGCACCAAAGGCCACATGGCTCAGTCCGTCTCCGATGTAGGAAAAACGGCGCAGGACAAGCGTAACTCCCAAAAGGGAAGAACAAAGCGCAATCAGTGTGCCGGCAATTAACGCATACTGCACAAAGGGAAAGGAAAGGTATTCCGCAAGCGTTTCAAACATATTTTGCCTCCAGTGCCATGCCGCTTGAAGCAGTAAGCCGTTTTCCACGTTCAGTCTGCAAGAATGCATCTTTTGTGCCGAAAAATTGAAAGCTTCCCAGCGAAAGGATGTGGCTTGCATAGCGGATTGCGTTCATGTCGTGGGTAATCATTATGATGGTGGTGCCCTCCCGATTGAAGCGGCGGACAAATTCGTAGAGTTCTTCAGTCACGTTGGGGTCGAGGCCCGCAACCGGTTCGTCCAGAATCAAAAGCCTGTCTGCGGCACACAGGGCACGGGCCAAAAGGACACGCTGCTGCTGACCGCCCGAAAGTTCCCGATAACTGCGTTTTGCAAGGGCAGTGATTTCCATGCGCTCCATGTTGTGGCGGGCACGTTCTTTTTCCTGCGGGCGGTAAAAGGGAATGAAATGCATGCGGTTCTGACAGCCTGAAAGGACGATTTCTTCCACCGTGGCGGGAAAGTCCTTTTGCACTTGGGTCTGCTGGGGCAGGTAGCCCAGTTCATTTGCGGTAAGACCTCGTTCCAGTTTTCCTGCAAGGGGCTTTTGCAAGCCTAGAAGCGTTTTTATGAGGGTAGACTTACCCGCGCCGTTTTCTCCTACGACACAAAGGTAGTCACCCTCATTTACTTCAAAGGAGATACCCTTTGCTACTCCAGAGCCTTCATAGCCGACTGTCAGATTCGCGCATTTTAAAATCATAGCGTTCCCAAAGCCTCTTTCAGCACGGAAAGGTTTTCCTGCATGATGCCTATATAACTTGTGCCATCACTAAGGTCACGGCTACTGGCGGACTGCAGGGAGTTCAGCGTGAGCACTTTTGCCTGCTTTGCCTTGCTGTTCTGGATGATTGTGCCTGCAATTTTTCCGTCACCGCTTTCAATTTTACAGACTGCGGGAAGGGCAAGTTCGTCCACTTTTGCGGCCAAAAAGGCGACTGTCTTAAAACTCGCCTCGGTTTCTGCTGAACAGCCTGCAAATGCCGCATAATAGGAAATTCCGTAGTCGTCCACAAGATAGCGGAAGGGAAAACGGTCGCCAAAGACCAGCGTCTTTAGCGGTGCATTTTTTACTGCATCCGCATACTGGCTGTCCAGCGCGGCCAATGTTTTGTCATAGGAAGCGAGGTTAGCCCTATAGGTGGCGGCATTTTTTTCGTCTACGGCACACAAAGTTTCGGTGATTGCGGCACAGAGCAGACGGGCATTTTTGAGGCTGAGCCATACATGCTCATCGTATTCAGCTTCTTCTTCATCGTGATGGTGTTCGTCCGCATCGTGTTCTTCACCTTCGTGGTGGTCATCGTGATGATGTTCGCCTTCCATGCCCTCAACCACTTCCTCTTCCTTTACTTTGTCGCCTAAAACTTCAAGCAGGTTGACTACGCGCATATGCTTGTTCTTGACGGTTTTGAGTGCGTCTTCCACCCATTCATCGCTCTCGCCGCCAACATAGATAAAAATGTCTGCGACTGAAAGTTTAGCCATGTCCTGCACCGTAGGCTGGTAGGAATGCAAGTCCACGCCTTTGTCAAGCAGCAGGGTAAGGTCTGCCTGTCCTGCCTTTTCTCCCAGGATATTCTGCACCCAGTCGTATTCGGGAAAAATGGTCGTAACAATCTTGATTTTTGCGTCAGCTGTCTTTTTATTGCATGAAGAGAGCATGAAGATGGCGGTAAGCGTAAAAATAATGGTAGCAATTTTTTTCATATACTTGTTTCCTCTTTTTTTGCACACTTTGCACACACGCCATAAAAGACTGTGCGCAGGGGATTCAGCGTAAAGCCATGCTCTTTTTGCAAATGCGCACTGATACAGGCAAGTTCATCACACTCCAGATGAATAAGGATGCCGCAGACTTCGCATTTCAGGTGAAAATGGACTTCCGGGGCTTTCTCATGGCAGCTGTCACCGATGTACTCAAAGCAGGCCGCGGAATGTTCGTCAATGATGTATTTGTTTACCAGTCCGTCGCTTACCAGTTTTTCCAGATGACGGTAGAGCGTTGCGGTGCCCAGCGGAGTGCCGCTTTGTTCAAAATGGATGCGTAAGTCCTCGGCGGTAAAATGAGTTCCCTGCATTTCTTTGAGGTAGGAGAGTAGTAAATCTTGCTGCCGCGTGCGGTATTTTGTCTTTATCATGCTTTTTTCGCTGATTTGATAATGATTTTCAAATTATACAAATTGCAAAAAAATTGTCAATATGATAATGATTTTCAAATTTTACGGACTTCTTCTTGACATAGAAGATTTTGCCCTTACTTGTAAATCAGCGGAAATTTCTCTATAATAGTTCCACATTTTTATTTTTGGGTACGAATATGATTTCATTGGAAAAAATGCGCAATATCGGTATTATGGCGCACATTGACGCAGGAAAGACAACAACAACGGAAAGAATCCTCTATTATACAGGTAAGATTCATCGCATTGGCGAGATTGACGACGGTCAGGCTACCATGGACTTTATGAAGCAGGAGCAGGAGCGGGGCATTACCATTGCCTCTGCTGCCATCACCACGAACTGGAAGGGCTACACGATTAACATTATCGACACGCCTGGTCACGTGGATTTTACTGCGGAAGTAGAGCGAAGTCTTCGTGTGCTTGACGGTGCAGTGGCGGTGATTTGTGCGGTAGACGGCGTACAGCCCCAGACAGAAACGGTATGGAAGCAGGCCGATGAATTTGAAGTCCCACGTCTCTGTTTTGTAAACAAGATGGATCGAATCGGCGCAGATTTCTTCTACTCAATAAAGGATGTGCACGAAAAATTCGGTGCCAATACCATTGCATTGCAGATTCCTATGGGGCAGGGTGATGACTTTGAGGGCGTGATTGACTTGCTTAAAATGAAGGAAATCCGCTGGAACTCCGATGACGAAGGAGAAACCTTTACCGAAAGCGACATTTCGGACAAGTACAAGGCTCTGGCTGATGAGTGGCGGGCAAAGCTGATTGACGAAGTTGCCTCAAACGATGACGAACTGGGCATGATTTACCTTGAGGGCGGCGAAATCACCAACGAGCAGCTTAAAAAATCAATCCGCGAGGGAACGATTGACCGTACCTTTGTGCCCTGTCTTTGTGGTTCCGCCCGCCGCAACAAGGGCGTGCAGCCGCTGATTGATGCCGTAATCGACTATCTGCCCTGTCCCACAGACGTGCCGCCTGCAAGAGGTCTCCACATCAAAAAAGACAAGGAAGAGGAGGTGAAAATTCCCTGTGACGAAAAGAAAATGCCTCTGGGACTTGTCTTTAAGATTCAGCAGGACAGGGAAATGGGTGCCCTCTGCTTTGTCCGCATGTACTCCGGAAAGATGACTGCCGGTACCCAGGTGCTGAATGTGGCTAAGAAAAAGCGTGAGCGAATCAACCGCATTTTACGTGTAAACGCAAACCATATGGAACAGATGGACTCCGTGTCTGCGGGCGATATTGCGGTTTTTGTGGGGCTTAAACTTGCCCAGACTGGCGACACCTTGGGAAGCGAGGGCATGCCGGTTTTGCTTGAGAGCGTAAAGTTCCCTGAGCCGGTTATTTCCGTTGCCATTGAGCCTGAAACCTTGAGCGACAAGGACAAGCTGGTGGAAACGCTTGCGGTTATGAGTCGTGAAGACCCCACCTTTACCAGCCATGAGGATGCGGAAACAGGACAGCTGATTATCAGCGGCATGGGTGAGCTGCATCTGGACGTACTGGTGACCCGCATGAAAGATGACTTTGGCGTAAAGGCAAATGTGGGCGCGCCTCAGGTTACCTACCGCGAATCTGTTTCTGGCGAGGCAAGCCTTTCTTCTGCATGGGAAAAGAACCTTGCCGGCAAGGACAATAAGGCTGGACTTACGATTACGATTCGCCAGAACGAGCAGGGCCTGGGAAACACCTATTCCTGCGATGTACATGACGCGACTATTCCCGAAGAAATATATGACGCAATCAGAACAGGCTTTGAAAATTCATTTGCCTCCGGCATTCACTACGGCTACCCCTGCGCGGATGTTGGCGTTACGGTTACGGGCATTGACTATGATGAGCTGACGGGTACTCCCTTTGCATTTACCGCCTGTGCCGCCCAAGTCTTTGACGAAGCGGCGCAAAAAGCCACTCCGATTATCCTTGAGCCGGTGATGAACGTGGACATTTCTTGTCCGCTGGAATTTGTGGGAGATGCCATCAGCCAGATTACCCAGCGCGGTGGCATGATTCAGGGGCAGGACTCAAAAGCCAGCGGCGAAATCGTGCACTGTACTGCGCCCATGGCAAAGATGTTCGGTTTTTCAACCAATTTGCGCTCAGTTACCCAGGGGCGAGCCTCTTTCAGCATGGAGTTCAGCCACTTTCAGTTAAAAGCGGGCGGACTGGGAGCATAAGCGGGCGATACATATTGGATTATAATGGTTTGTCCTGCGATACATATAGAAATGAATTGCATTTTTGTACTATAATGTAAGTATGAAGAAATTACTTTTTGTCGTAGTGACACTTTTTTCGCTTTTGCCCTTTGTTTCATGCAAAAAACAGAAAGTCTCTGTATCAGATGAACCGGTAGTGCTCCGCTTTGGCTCCTGGCGCACGGATGACGTTGGGGAGATGGAAAAACTGTTTTCTTTGTTTCATCAGCAATACCCCAACATAACTGTTTCCTTTGAGGCCGTTGAGCCTACGGAATATAATGATGATATCCTCAAGAAGCTGAAGTCAGAAACCGCTCCAGATTTAATCTGTGTCCGTTCCTATGCTACGGGAGAAAGCCTCTACAATGCCGGCTATCTTTCTGACTGTTCATGGCTTACTTCATTCAAGGAAGCCTTTAGTGCTGCAAATCGCTCGGCCTGGACTGCAGCAGATGGAAAAGAATATGCCGTGCCTTTTGCCGCTGTTTCCCATGGCATGTACTATAACAGAGCCATTTTCCAGAAGGAAGAACTTGCCATTCCCCGTACATGGGAGGAGTTCTTGCAGACCTGTGAAACGCTCAAAAGCAAGGGCTATGTTCCGATTGCAAACGGACTTGCCGACAAGTGGGATATATTTGAATGTTTCTTCTTGGGCGGTGTCGTTCCTGACTTTGTCGGCGGAGCCAATGAGCGTGAAAAATATGAAAAGAAACGCTTGCCCTTGAATGATGACCATTTTGTTGCGGCCTATCAGGCTATGGCGGATATTGCCACCTATTTGCCCGGGGATGCCGATTCCGTTTCCTATGATGAGGCAAAACAACGGTTTATAGACCAGAAAGCCGTGATGATAATGGATGGCTCATGGTCTGCAGGCGTTTACGGTACTGCTGCCTTTGACTGGGGAATTTTTGCCCTTCCAGCTCCAAAGGATCGCGCCACGATTATTTGTTTCCATCCTGACATGGCGATTTCAATGAATACAAAAACCCTGCACCAGAAAGAAGCACGGAGTTTTTTGCTGTGGCTGTGTACGGTAAACGGTGCTGAATCCGTTGCAGATTCACTTCCTTCCGGTTATTTTCCGGTCAGCATGTACAATCTGCCCCTTGCAGACATAAATGCAAATCGCTTTTTGCGCTTGAACAAGGGAAGGGATATAGACGCTCGCTTTATCTGGCCAAAACTGGTCAGGCTCTATGAACCTATGAAGCAGGCGGTCGTTGACGTGGTGAAAGGAAAAATGACTCCCCGTCAGGCGGCAGATTTTGTCGCTGGAGCCATGTAATTCCAGCAGTTTTCTGTCATGTGCCGTAGAAGTTTTGCGGTGGCGAATCTTCCTGACACGGCAATCTGCTTTTTTTATGCTTCTCCTTCCTTTCTTGTTTTAGCCAAAAAAGGTCCGTTCAATTTCAAACATCTGGTTGCGGTAAAGGCTGGAAATAGTGTGTCCGTAGTCTGCCAGCAACTGGATGATATTGCGCGGATGGTCTTTCTTGTCGTTTCCATTCAAGCGGTCAGGGCAAAGGGAGTTTGATAGCCAGTAGAAGAGTATTCTTGGATTTCCTTGGAAACAATCATGCTGGTCAGTTTCAAAGGAATAGACCTTGATGGCAGGATGCTTTTTGCAGATTTCATGCATCTCTTTTCCCATTTTGTCATAGCCTTCGATGATTTTTTCCTCATTTATATACTACAGTGCCTCCTTCTGCTATACTTCTTTTTATGCTGAAAGGAAGATTTGCCCCCTCTCCCAGCGGACGCATGCATCTGGGAAACATCTATGCTGCCCTTATGTCCTGGCTTTCCGTGCGGAAGAAAAATGGTGCATGGCTTTTGCGCATTGAAGATTTGGACAGGCAGCGCTGCAAGGGGGAGTATGCGGAGCAGCTTTTGGACGATCTGCGCTGGCTTGGACTTGACTGGGACGAGGGCGGCACGGCGGAGTATTTTCAGTCAGAACGCGATGCCGTTTATGAAAGACTCTTTTTTCAGTTGGAGGCACAGGGACTTGTCTACGACTGCTTTTGCAGCCGCACCGATTTGCTTGCCTCCAGCGCACCCCATGCAAGTGACGGCAGGACTGTCTATTCAGGTCACTGCAGGTATCTTTCGGCGGCTGAGCGGGAAAGGCTTTTTCGTGACCGTCTTCCTGCAAAAAGAATTCGTGTGGATGAGCGGGATGCAGTCTTTGTGGACGGGCATTATGGCGAAATTCGCTGCAATCTTCTCCATGACTGCGGGGATTTTATTTTGCGCCGGGCGGACGGAAATTTTTCCTATCAGCTGGCCGTGGTGGCTGATGACGCACTTATGGGAGTTACGGAAGTAGTGCGGGGCAGGGATTTGCTTTCTTCCACCCACCAGCAGTTGTATCTCTACGAAAAACTGGGCTTTACCCCGCCAGATTTTTTTCATCTGCCGCTATTGCTGAGCGCGGACGGGCATAGGCTTTCCAAACGCGACAGGGATACTGACATGGGCTTTTTGCGGATGCACTATTCTCCGGAGCAGATTGTCGGTCATTTGCTGTACATCTGTGGGCTTATTGATAGAAAAGAATCAGTCTCCCTGAAGGAAGCGATTGGGCTTTTTGACTGGAACAGCCTCCCCTGCAAGGATATCATGCCCGACTGCTCATTGTGACGCAGATACAGGCTGATTCCCAGTAAGCCGAATGGCATCTACTTTCTCCAGGCGTCAACCAATTCTTTTGCAGCCTCGTAGGGCTTTTCGGCTCCTGCAACGGCTGAAACCACAAAAAAGCCTTCTACCCCAGTGGCTTTTAATGCGGGAATATCGGCAATCTTTACGCCGCCACCAATCACCACTGGAATCTTGCTGACGCGGTGCAATTCCTTTAGTTCGTCCATGCTGCGGGTAATTACCTTGCCGCTGGCATCCATGCCGCAGTCTGGTTTGGTTGCCGTCTCATGCACGGGACCTGCGCCAAAGTAGTCGATGTTCTTGATGTCGGCAGTCTGGGCATAGTCAATCAGGTGGTCAGTACGGGCAGAAAGTCCAATGATGGAATCTTCTCCCAGATATTTTCTGCACACTTCCACCGGTATGTCCGACTGTCCTACGTGAATGCCGTCCACCTTGATTCCCTGCTCCCGGCAGGCTAGCACCACGTCCAGACGATCGTCCACCACAAGGGCAACGGAATTGCTTTTTCCCTGTCTAGCGATTTCATCCGCCGCTTTTCTGCAGTCTTCAATCAGTTCCCGTGCGCCGCATTCCTTGGAGCGAATCTGTACAAAAGTAAATCCCGCCCGCACTGCATCCGCTACAATCTGTTCCACCGGACGACCATTTGTATTTTCCCGTCCTACCACCAGGTAGGCACTGATGTCGAATTTTTTTCTCATTATCATGTTCTTATCCTGCCTTTATTTTTTCATCTCTTTTTCCAGCCGCACCAGTTTTTCTTCCATCGTGTTTGTGTAGCCGGGGCGAATGTCCATCTTCATAATGACTTCCGTGCGGATTCCCTTGTCGGTCAGCACGGCGGTGGCTTTCTTTACTGTGTCCATCACCTTGTCCCATTCGCCTTCAATTTCCGTGAACATGGAATAGGTCTTGTTTGGTAGTCCTGAATCCCGAATAACCTTGACGACTTCTGCTACGTCCGCCGCCAGTTCGTCTCCAGTGCCAAAGGGTGCAATTGCAACTGCTACCAGTGTATTCATTTCGGTGTCTCCCATAAAAAGTCAAGAAGAAAACATCAGTTTTCGATTGACTTTTTACGCCCTTCCGCAATGGAATGAGGAAGGGCAGTTGATAAAAAGTTTGCAACGCAAACTTTGCAAAGATAAAAACTGACGCTATCTCAGGCAGTTTTTATCTTGCTCTCCTTTTTTTATTTTTCCTCAAATCTGCAAGGATTAGCCCCGATGTCTTCGGGTCTTGCCAGGTAGAGTTCGTCAATAAAGTTCATCTGAAAGGAAGCGGGGGCTTGAGACTTTGCCTCAGCACGTTTTCCCGCAAGGTTGTACAGTTGTGTTGCGGACAGGGCGGCAGTAAAGGGGTCTGCCACGGATGCAAAAACGGCACACACGCCGCCTAGAGAGCAGCCCGCTCCCGTAATCTTTTCCATAAAGTGTGAGCCGCCCTCACTGTAGGCACAGATTTTTCCGTCAGTCACCAAATCGGTCTTTCCGCTAACGGCAACCGCACCGCCAATAAAGCGAGCCAGTGCCATTGCGGCTTTCTCTGCGCTTTCCACGTCATCCACGCTGTCAACGCCACTGGGACCTTTTGAGGAGGCATCCGTTTCAATCCCCCAGAGTTTTGCCACTGCGATGATTTCTGATGCATTTCCCCTGATAATCGTAGGAGGGTACTGCTTAAAGCCGCGAATCAGTTCGCTTCTCAGACTGCCTATGCCGATGCCCACCGGGTCAAGCACCCAGTTTTTCTTGAGTTCGTGCAGGGTGCGGGCGGTGCGGGGCAGGGTTTCCGCATAGAAGGGAAAAAGCGTACCCATGTTGATGTAGACTGCGCCTCCGATGGTTGCCACGCATGCTCCCTCGTCAGGCAGGTAGACCATGGCCGCCGAGCCTCCGGATGCAATCTGTGCATTCGCCACAAAGTTTACGGTGACGGTGTTTGTGATGGATGGGGCAAGGGGCTTTGTCTCCCGCACCTTTTTTGCGGCCTCTGCAATCTTTTTTCTGATGTCCGTTTCGTTCATACTTCCTCCAAATAAAAAAGCCCGCCGTGTGGCGAGCTTCAATCAGTTTCCTTTGAAATCTGCTCCCTACCACAGTGTTAGCTGTCAGGTTCAAAGGGTATCGCGTCAGTACGCTCTCTCAACTTGTCGGATTCCATGTGTGAAACGGAATCTTCAAGTTCCCCTGCAATTGATAATTGTATGCAAATGACTATTTGCTGTCAAGTTTTTGCTTCAAGGCTACGCAAACGATGTAGTCATGGTAATAGGGCTCAGTAATAATCGTATCATCGGGAATATCGCTATGGTCATAGGAAGTCCAGTTCTGGTCTTCTTCGATTTTGCTGAGCAGGTATTTTTCATCCTCAGAAAGCGTTTTTTCGCCATCTGCATTTCCTTTTGTAATCGCGGCAACGCGCTTTGCTTCTGCGCATGACCTTGTCCAAAAGACAGCGTCTACGGTGCCGCTGGCAAGAGCCGTTGCGCGAGCACCCGCATCAATAGTTATCAGCTCAATGTTTTTGCCGATTCTCTTGCTGACTTCTGAAAGAACGGCGGTGTTAAAGCCGGCGGGAGTTCCATCGGGAGAAACATAGTCCAGCGGCGGAATGTCGCCTGTTACGGCAACTTTGATGACTTCTGCATCGGAAATCTTGGTGATGGTAACCGGCTGAATAGGTGCCATGGTTGCCGCCGGGCTGATATAGGCTTCTTCCAGTTTTGCAAGGGTTCCGTCCGCTTTCATTTCTGAAAGTGCCTTGTTAAAGGTGTTCCTCAGTTCCTCATTTTTTTTCATCAGGATGAATGAAAAGTCTGCTCCCTGCGTCAAGTCGAGCACGGACTGTCCAAATGTGTTCAGCAAAACAGACTTGTCAAATTCAAGGCTCATAACGAGTTTGCTGTTGTTTGCGCACAGGTATTCACCGACGCTCTGGGGCACTTCCATTTCAGAAATCTTTCCTGCTTCCAGTGCCATGAGCATTGCATTCAGACTGTCATAGAATACAACGGGCTGATTCATGTGTTCATAGTCTTTGCTGTGGGTCAGGAAATAGTCCCAGTCAGATTTTTCAGTTGTTTTTTCTCCGTAGCCGTCCTGAGCAAAGAGCATTTCAGTGAGCCCTCGCTTTTCCGACAGGTCAGAAGTTTCTTCCGGGGAAAGATTCAGCAATGTGAGTATTCCCAGAGGTTTTGCCTCGATTTTTTGTCTGGCTTTTGTGCATCCTGTTGTAAAAGTAAGCAGTGCCAAAGCGGTAATTCCTATTGCCATTCCCAGGATTTTTTTCATACCTGCATCTCCTTATAACATCACGTGATGGAATTTCAGAATATATTTTTTCTATACTACCACAAAGAAAAGAGAAAAACAATATGCCAGGGCAAACGCATTATAATCCATTCACAAGTAAGACAAAAAGGGCACAGGTAAA
>CAKZZO010000007.1 GCA_937885175.1 uncultured Treponema sp.
ACACGCTGCAACGGTAGCCTTTTTGCTGCAACTACTTTTCATTTGTCCAGCCGATATGCAAGCACGATATCTATAATGCGTTTGCCCTGCCTAAATGCGTCCTGTCTCTTGAAAAAGCCGTCGCTTTCCGCTATAGTATCTTTATCCGCCGGGATGGTGGAATAGGTAGACACAAGGGACTTAAAATCCCTCGGAAGCGAAAACCTCCGTGCCGGTTCGATTCCGGTTCCCGGCAATCCCTGTTTTTGCACAGTGCAGAGGCAGGGATTTTTTTTGCCATAAGTCACCCACAGAAGATACCGATATATAAATATAACAAAGTATTTAAAATTGGGGGTATCAGTATGGAAGTTGCTTTTGTGACAAGAGAGCCGGATTTATGTGCTCTTTTTGCCGAGAGGTTGGAGCAGGAAGGCATCAATTGCCGCGTTCAGTCGGATTTTCTTTCGTTTTTCCTGCAGTTGCAGAATGATTCCGTTCAGGCGGATTTGCTGGTATGTGATTTTTGCGCATTCCGACATTTGATGATAGACTTTCTCGAAAGCCTGCAGAAAATGCAAAAGCATACTCCAGTCATTTTTTACAATGATCCTTATCCCTGTGCAGAAAATCGGGTCAGCTACTGGATAAGTCAGAGTGAGCGTCTTTACGGCAATGAGGAATTCCATGGCTATATTCCGATATTTCAGATTTTAAGTGATTTGATTGAAGAACCTGCGATTCGTCCTCACATTTCGCTCCTCCGTCCGCCTCTGCCGCTTGCGGAAAGCCCATCCTTGCATGACGATGATGGCTCTGGCTTTGACCTGAATACATTCCGTATCAGAAGCAAAATGCCGCCAACGATTTTTACGCTCTTTGAGTATTTTTACGGCAATCTGAGCAAGGAAATTTCCATAAAGGATTTGTCACGCAGAATATCCAGCCAGCACTTTAAGGTTTCCATTCAAAAATCATCGGTATATTCCTATGTTTCGCGCTTGAAAAAATATATTCAGTCTGATGCGCTGAGTAATTTTACCATTATACGTACAGCCTTTGGCCGCTACAAAATGGTGCGCTGCTGACCTTGTGAATTTTTGTCGGACTGCACATATACAGCGATTTTTTGTAACAAAGTTTTTTCTCTAAGGTTTTATAAATGTAATGGACTTTAGCGTATCGCTTTGATATACTGTCATTATAGATTATAAACAGTAGGGGATTCCTTTTTTATGAAAAAATCAATGTTTCTTGTACTTGCTCTTTTTGCTTTTGCTGCAATCTTTACCGCTTGTAAATCAGCACCGATTGCTCTTGCCGATCATTCTCCCATTGCAGTCATCACTGTTGTTGGAAACCACTCCCTGCCCTGGAAGGAGGATGATGACCCCAATGCTGATACAGAAAAAGGACAGGACGGTACGCTTACAACTTTGGTAAACAAACTGATTGGCGGCAATAACATTGAGTTTACTTCCGGTCAGGATCGCATTGATTATGCCTATGATGCCTTTAACAGCCTTCTGGAAGAAGTTGGCGGCTATGAAGTGGTTCCAAAGGAAACCGTTCAGAATTCAAGAGAATACCTCAATGCCCGTGAAAACATTTTTAATGTTCTGGAAGCAAGGGTTAAGGCCACCGGTACAAAGGACTTTATGAAGGCAGGTTCCATGAGGGGCCGCAGTTTTACAAAAGACATGGGGGCAAAAAGCCTTATCTTTGCTGAATTCAAGTTTCAGAAGACTAATGTCCGCGGAAACAAATGGACGGGGCAGGTTGCCGCAAGCGTAACAATGCGTGTGCGTGTTCTTGATGAAAACGGCAAGGAACTGATTGACCGTGAATACTCAGCGGTCTCTCCCGATGCCCTGCAGATTTCCGGCCGTAAGTATGACAAGGATAGGCTTGTTGAGATGGTAAACGAAACTATCGACCTGACTATCAATAAATTCATTATGGATTATATCAGCTAACCATATGGGGCAGCCGCGATTATACAGCCGCATTGACAGTGCGGTGTATGAATATGACATGCTTCCCGACGGTTGCCGGGTTCTTGTTGGCGCAAGCGGCGGAAAAGATTCTACGCTGTTAGTGGAATATTTTGCCAACCGCACCAAGCGCAGGACAGGCAGCCGTTTTTCTTTTTCCGCCGTCTATATGCAGAGTGATTTTGCGCCGCCCTTTAATGCTGAACTTGCCCAGCGTTTTGCAGACTGGAAGGTGGATTTTGCAACGCAAGAGGTAGATGTAATCGGTCGGCTCAAACCAGGGCGCAAGATGAACTGTTTCTGGTGCTCCATGCAGCGGCGCACGGAACTGATTCGCTATGCCATGGCTCATGGTTACGACACGATTGCCCTGGGCCATCATCTGGATGACATTCTGGAAACGCTTTTGATGAATATGCTGATAAAGAGCACCCTATCCACCATGCCGCCTGTCGTCCAGTATGAAAAATATCCGCTGAGAATTATCCGCCCCCTCAGTTTTGTGCCGGTGGATATGATTGTGGAACATGCGGCGGAGCAGGGCTGGAAGTCCATGACCTGTACCTGTGCCTATCAGGATAATTCGGGCAGAAAGGAGATGCGCAGGCGGCTCGCAGAACTTACCGATGGAGACGTGAACAAAAAAATGCACCTCTTCAATGCGCTCAAGGATATCCGAAAGGACTATCTTCCCTAGGGAAATGATGCTTTTCTCGCCCATTATCTATAAGGTCAAATGTCAAGTTTCATGTTTTTAGCGTAACCAAGGTCATTCTGAACGCTGAAAGCGTGAAGAATCTATCTTGCATACCCTAAAATGACGGGATTCTTCGGAACTTCATTTCTCAGAATGACTTTTTTGCCAAAACTTGAAAGTGAACCTATAATTTTTCTGAAAAAACTGCTATAATGATACGATAATAAAGATATGGAAGAAAATAATTTTTCACAGACCGTTATTGAGGCTGTCGATGCAAAGGCAGAATGGTATGACCGTGAGGGGCTTCCAGATATATTGGAAAATTACCGGCTCTTGCATACCTGTGTCAGGAACATTTTTGAATTTCTCTCCAAAAAGGCAATCATTACGCCTGATCCTTATAAACTGGATAAAAAAATCTCTGACATCAATGCTCCGGAAGATACGCCTTTTACGGAAAACGAGCGTGCTCTTACCATGGGCATGCGTCTTTCTGACTATGAAAGCAATCTGGACTTTTTGTGTAATTATTATAAATTCTCCATTTCAAACCTGAATATCGGTGCCATAAAGAAACTGGTTGCCCTGAACAACACTTTTTCCTGGACATCTCTTACGCCCAACAGCCCGAAAATCAATACCCGTGCTCTGGCAGAAATGATTCTTCGCGGAAGGCAGAACCTTGACGGCTTGACCAACAGTATGCTGACGGACAGTCTTACCAAGGCTTCCCATGCAATGCGGGATATTACCGAGCAGTTAAAGGAACTGACGGACTTTCAGCGTGAGTATTATAAGGGGCAGGTGCGAAAGGAGGTCATGGGACATCCTCACTACAGCCTTCCCGAAGCATCTGCGTCTCCTTCGGCGGAATTGGCACAGATAAAAAAGATTTTTTCGTCTGCCATGGGCAAGGCTCCCTTCTATAACGAATTGATTGAAGAAATCATTCAGGAAGACACTGCAGGAAACAAGGCTGAGATACAGGCGGCATTGCTCAAAAAACTGAATGTTGCAAAGGAAAACAAAGGCAAGAAAGTGGTGCAGGTTGATACCAAGGACATGATTATGGGTGCCCTGCGCGTTCTTGGTGCCATGCCTCCACAACTGGAAGCAGTTCAGCAAAAATTGGATGAAAATCACGAAGTTTTGGAGAGTGAGCACAATTCTCTGATGGATAAAATCAAGCGTGCCCTCCGAAAGGCTTTTAATATTCCTGAAAAACCCCTTTTCTATCAGATTTTGATTTCTGACCCGGTTACCGATACTAAACGGCGTGAAAAACTCAATTTCCAGCAGTTTATGACAGAACTTGCCACAAGAACCCGTCGCTTTGCCGCGGCATGTGTAAAGGGGTCTCCCGGATATGAAAAGGTACAGGCTCAGCCCGAAGAGAAAATCCTTGAGTTTGTGAATGCTCAGCTTGCGGAGTCGAACAAAATGCTCAAAACCCTTCAGGGCTTGGATGATTTCTTTAAGCAGGCTGCCGCTCCTGAAAACAAAAACAAGGTAAAAGGCATAAAAATGGAACTGACTTCCATTAAAAATAACATCGTCAAGGCAAATCAGGTTCGTGCAGAATACCAGGCCTATGTGGAAGAAGCCGAACAGATGAAAAAACTGGGGATTAACAACAATGAAATCTAAACTGATTTTCGCAGCAGTGCTTTGCACTTGTCTTTTTGGCAGTCTTTTTGCTGAAGAAGTGCCAGACAGTGAAATGCAGCATACCTTTGTAATGATTGGGGCAGACCATGCCTATGATTTGAACCCCTATACCGCAAATTACAGCGCGGAGGCACAGATTCTTACCGGCTTGTATGAAGGGCTCTATTCGTATGACCCCAAAACCCTTGATCCCGTTCCCGCATTGGCAAGTGACTATAAACTTTCCCGTAATAAAAAACGCTGGACATTTACTATTCGCCAGGGAGCGAAGTTCAGCAATGGAGAGCCTATAACCGCCTATTCCGTTAGGGATTCCTGGCTGACGCTTTTGGCAACAGAAGGCGCTCCCTATGCATCATTGCTTGACCCCATACGGGGAGCAGAGGACTTCCGCATGGGAAGAATAAAGTCTGATGGAGTTGGAATCCTTGCCCGAGATGAAAAAACGCTGGTGGTGCATCTGGAAATGCCTACGGCTCATTTGCAGCGCATTCTTTGCCATCATGCCTTTAGTATTGTGAGCAGCAAGGAAGGTGTTTACAGCGGAGCCTTTGTGCTTGCATCCAGCGAAAAAGGCAAACTGGAACTGAAAAAAAATCCAAACTACTGGGATGCGGAGCATGTCTATCTTCCTGCCATTACAATAGAAAGCAGTAATGACCTGAAGGAAAATGCATGGAAAGTGAATACAGGACGAGCGGACTGGGTGAGCGGCATGGTGGAAACAGTTGCCGTGCTCAATAAAAACGCCATTCGCATTGCGGCTGAGTACGGAACGGAATATCTTTTCTTTTCCTGCAAGAATGCCCCCTGGAATAATGCTGACTTTCGCAATGCCTTGATTGCCGCCGTGCCTTGGGCGGAACTGAGAAAAGATTCTCTGGTGCAGGCTACTACTTTGGTCTATCCGCTGGCAGGCTATCCTGCGGTTGAAGGACTGGAAGACACGTCGATTGAAGACGCACAGGATTTGATGGCTCTGGCAAAGGAAAAGGCCGGTATGAGTGCAAATCAAAAACTGGAACTTACCTTTGGCATTACGGGAAGCCAGCGTATGAAAAAAGAGGTGGAGTTGCTCAAGGCCGCATGGGAACCCCTTGGCGTGGAAGTAAAGGTGCAGACAACGCCTGAAGAACGCTATCTTTTGAGCATCCCCTCATGGAATGCAGATTTGTTCAGTTATTCATGGATTGGTGATTTTGCCGACCCCCTGGCTTTTCTGGAACTTTTCCGTGACGGTTCTACATTGAACCAGAGCAAGTGGCAAAACAAGGACTACAACCGCCTGCTTAAGGAAGCCGCCGAGACAAATGATGCCGTGGAACACAACAGGCTGCTGGCAGATGCAGAACGGATTCTTTTGGATGACGGCGTAGTGCTGCCGATTTCCCATTCTGTCTGCCTGCACGTGGTAAATCCCGCTACCGTAGGCGGCTGGTATACTAACGCACTGGACATCCATCCCTTTAAGTACATCTATTTTAGGGCAGATGTCAGCACAGTACCGAATATCGTAAGGCGATAGGGGGCTTTACTTTATCCTTGCATTGATAAATTCCATCTTTAGGTCTTTTGCCGCTTCTGTAAGGGAGACCTTGTAGATGTGGGGATTCAAAATGCGTTTGTATGAATCATCCAGTGTTTCCAGTTGCTTTACCATGTTTTCACGGGCGAGGCGGAGCTGTTCTGCGGGCGGCAATTTTTTGTTTACCCGCTTTCCGTCTTTTACCATCTGGTGCAGCATGGGCTCAACTTTAGCTGCCTTGAATGCAAACTGCCGGTAATCTACGCCTGGGTGATAGTAGCGTCTTTCCTCTCCAGCCTCCAGTCTTTCGTCTGACAGGGCAAGAATGTCTGCCTTTGCCATGCCGTTTTCGTCAAAAAGACGGAATACATTCTTGATGCCGGGGTTGGTGTTCTTTTCGGGATTGTCGCTGAATTTCATGGTCGCCTTCATGGTGCCAGTTGCCTTGTCGTGGCGGGCGGCAAGTTTGTATACACCAGTAAATGATGCTTCGTTTCCGCCAGTGACCATGTGCGTGCCTACGCCCCAACTGTTAATGGGGGTATGCTGCTGTACCAGTGTTTCAATGATTTCTTCAGTAAGTTCATTTGAAACGGTGATGGTTGCCTGAGGAAAGCCCGCCTTGTCCAGTTCGCGGCGGACTTCGGTGGTGAGGTATGAAATGTCACCTGAGTCCAAACGGACGCCAAAATTCAGGCCTTTCTTGACCAGTTCGCTACCGGCGATGATTGCATTTTTGATGCCGCTTCTGAGCGTGTCGTAGGTGTCAATCAAAAAGACTGTCTTGGTGGGGTAGAGTTCTGCATAGGCGCGGAATGCGTCCAGCTCTGAGGGATAGGCCATAATCCATGAGTGAGCCATGGTTCCCATGACAGGGATGCCGTAGAGTTTTCCTGCCAGTGTGTTTGACGTGCCTGCGGCTCCTCCGATAAAGGATGCACGGGTTGCGCTCATGGCTCCGTCATTTCCCTGGGCGCGGCGGAGACCAAATTCCATGATTGAGCCTTTTTTGCTTGCCAGCCATACGCGGGCGGTCTTTGTTGCAATCAGACTCTGAAAATTGATGTGGTTCAGCACGAGTCCTTCCACAATCTGGGCTTCAATCAGGTTTGCATGGATGCGGATAATCGGTTCCTGGGGGAAAATGATTGAGCCTTCTTCAAAAGCGTACAGGTCGCCGTTAAAACGGAAATCCTTGAGGTAATCCAAGAAGCCCTGCTCAAACATGTTCTGTGCCTTTAAGTAGGCAATGTCTTCTTCGCTAAAAGTAAAGTCAGTAATTGCATCGAGCAAGGTATCAAGCCCTGCAAAGACTGAAAAACCTCCCTTAAAGGGTTGGCGGCGGAAGAACATGTCAAAAACCACCTGCTGGTTCATGTCATGCTTCCAGTAGCCCTGTGCCATAGTCAGTTCATAAAAATCGGTAAAAAGGGCACTGTTAATGATACTGTTTTCAATTTTTTCTGCCATAAAGACCTCTGTCTCTATTATAAAGACCCGCGCCTTTGTAGTCAAATGGATAAAAAAGTGCTTTTTTACTTTCCGATTGGGCTTAAAATGTGTTATACTTATAGCATAGGTAAGGTGGGTTGATGAACGAGACGCTTTGCGATTTTTGCCACACGAATAATGCAATTTTTTTTATCGAACAGGTTAGCCCTCAGGGAAAGCGTAAGCTGAATCTCTGCATGGATTGTGCCGCCAAAAATGGTGTGACTCCTGACCCTCGGTCTATCGAAAAAAATGTAGGCGGGCTCTTTGCGCAGCTGGCTAAAATCTCCAAAAAACTGGCGGAGGAAGAAAGCCGCGTCTGCCCTGTCTGTGGAACAAGTCTTGCCTTTATCAGGAAACAACGCATGGCAGGCTGTCCCGAATGTTATGCCATTTTTAAGGACGACATTCAGCAGATTCTCAAAAATCAGGGAGTGCAGGGGCAGTATACCGGCTCCATGCCCAACCGCCTGCGCAATTTCCGTTCCGTGCTGAACGACAGGATTGTCTTGCGCACCAAGCTGGAAGAATCCCTCAAAAAAGAAGACTACGAAAAAGCGGCGCTCTATCGTGACTACCTGCGTGCGCTGGAAAAATCCCGTGTGGCAGGCGGTGACCAATGACGGAAGACACTGCAACGGGAACGGATGCCTGGTACGCATACTCAGGGCCGGAAGATGATGTAGTGCTTTCTACCCGCGTCCGCCTTGCCCGAAATCTGGCCAATTTTCCCTTTCCCTCTCATTTTACCGCAGACGATGCCGAGCGTGTGCAGGCACTGGTCTTTGATTCCTTTGCACAGAGTGCTCAGTCGGAAGCATATCAGGCTCTGGCGGTAAAAGATTTGGATGATTTGGGTGCAAAGATTTTATGTGAGCGGGGCGTTTTGGAAGGAGACGCAAAAAATGCTCCCAGTGCCGGTATTGTCATGCGCACGGACGGAAAAATTGCCTGCACCGTAAATGCCAAGGATCATGTGAGAATCAGTGCCTTTGTGCCGGGGCTTGCGGGGACGGCTGCCTACGACATGTGCCATGCATTGGACGCAGAACTGCAAAAGAAACTTCAGTTTGCCGCAAGTTATGACTTTGGCTTTTTGACCACCGCCTTTTCTGACAGCGGAAGCGGCATGAAAGTCAGCGTTCGTCTGCATCTGCCTTCACTTTCTTTTTGCGGGCAGTTTAATGAATTCTATAAAGAATTGAATGAAAAAGGCGTGGATATTTCTGCCTGTTTTGGCTCAGGACTGGAACGGGGGTCCTCACTGGGCGCCTATTATCAGGTGTCTACCAAGGCATCTGCCACAGGAAGTGAGTTTGACCAAATGGCGGGACTTGTCTCTGCGGTAAAATATCTGGTGGAAAGCGAGCGTCGGCTTAGGGATGTGGTAGTTGAGAGCCGTTCCACAGAGGTACAGAACATGGTATACCGGGCTTGTGTTCTGATGAAGTATTCGCTGCTCATGCCTTGGCGGGAATCTGTCGATAGTATATCTAGGATAAAATGGGGTATAGATGCTGGTATGTTTTCTGGTATTGATGACTGCGACTTGAACGCGCTTCTCTACCGGATACAGGAAGGACACCTGCAATTTGTTTTGAAAAACGGGGATTTTCATTTTCCAGAGGATATTCAGGAAAACAAACGTTTACAAACGGAGTATTTGCGGGCACATATCCTAAAAGAAACTCTGGAAAAACTAACGTCTTAAATTGAGGTCGCTATGAAAGGATTATCTCCCCGAGCTCAGCGTCTGCTGGTTGCCCTTGCACAAGATGAAGGTCGAAAAAGTGGCAGTACGGAACTCTTGCCTGAACATGTACTTCTTGCCCTGCTTAAAAGTGCGGACGGACTAGGCTACATTCTTCTGCAGAGTCTTCATATAAATGTGCTTACCTTTCAACTCAATCTGGAACAGAGCCTTGCTCCCGCTCAGAATCTTTCCGCAGATTACAGCGACTTGCCGCCTTCCCGCCGCCTGCGGACTCTGGTAGATATGGCCGCCATTGAGTCCCGCTCCCTCCGCAATGATTACGTGGGTACGGAACACCTTTTGCTGGCTGCCATGCGCGAGGAGCAGAGCGTTACCTGGCGTTTCTTTGAGCGTGCGGGACTTGGCATTGAAAACGTGCGCCATGAAGTGCTTTTGGTGCAGAAAAACTATCTGTCCAGCGCATCAGATAATCAGCGGGCAATCAATGAATTTGCCAATTCCATGATGAAAAGCATTTCTGGTGGCGGAGAATCTTCTCAGCAGACTCGTGGAAACGGCCAGCAGAAAAAGTCATTCTTGGCAGATTACAGCCGGGATTTAACGGCACTTTCCCGTGAAAATAAACTTGACCCTGTGGTGGGACGGGAAAAAGAAATCCACCGCGTGATTCAGATTTTAAGCCGCCGCACCAAGAACAATCCTGTTCTGATTGGCGAACCCGGCGTGGGAAAGACTGCTATTGCCGAAGGTCTTGCCCAGCACATTGCTTCCGGCGACGTGCCGCGCAACCTGCTTAAAAAGCGCATCCTTTCTTTGGATTTGGCTGCCATGATTGCAGGTACAAAATATCGCGGTGAATTTGAAGAGCGCATGAAGCGTATGATGAAGGAAATTCGTGAGAGCGGAGACATCATTCTCTTTATGGATGAATTGCACACGATAATCGGTGCGGGCGGCCCGGAAGGACAGATGGATGCAAGCAATATCCTCAAGCCTGCGCTAAGCCGGGGTGAGATTCAGATTGTGGGTGCAACGACTATGCGGGAGTACCGCAAGTACTTTGAAAAAGATGCCGCCCTTGAACGCCGCTTCCAGATTGTCAAAGTGGAAGAACCTCTTGCCGAGGAGTCAATCCAGATTCTGGAAGGCTTAAAGTCAAAATTTGAAGACTTCCACAATGTGGTTTACGATGATGATGTGGTTCCTGCGATTGTCAAATTCAGCACACGCTATATCCCAGAACGCTTTTTGCCCGACAAGGCCATTGATATTCTTGACGAAGCGGGCAGTGCAAAAAAGATTCAGGAAGAAGAACGTCCGGTGCAGCTTGCGGAACTTGAAAAAAGCATTGAGGAACTGAGCGAGGAGAAAAAACAGTTGGTGGCAAATCAGGACTACGAACATGCCGCCATGGTGCGCGACAAAGTACGTGACCTCAAGCAAAAACTTGATGAGTTCAGCAACTACTGGAAAAATAATGTGGAAAGCGTCAAAAAGCGCGTGACCGTGGAAGACGTTGCCAAAATCATCAGCGGCATGACGGGCATTCCTTTGGAACAGCTTGATTCCAATGAAAGCGCAAAATTACTCCACATGGAAGAAGAACTGCACAAGAGTGTCATTGGCCAGGATGAGGCGGTAAAACTCCTTTCCAGCGCAATCCGCCGTTCCCGTGCAGGGGTTTCTTCCAGTGCCCGGCCGCTGGGTTCCTTCATTTTCCTTGGACCTACGGGTGTGGGAAAAACGCAACTGGCAAAAACGCTGGCAAAATTCCTCTTTGGTACTGAGGACGCGCTGATTCGTGTGGACATGAGTGACTACATGGAAAAGCACAACGCAAGCCGCTTAGTTGGCGCTCCTCCGGGATACGTTGGCTATGATGAAGGCGGTGTGCTGACTGAAAAAGTGCGCCAAAAACCCTACAGTGTTGTCCTGCTGGATGAAATTGAAAAGGCTCACCCTGATATATTCAATCTGCTCCTGCAACTTTTGGAGGAGGGCGAGTTGAGCGACAACCTTGGTCATACGGTGAATTTCCGCAACACGGTGATTATTATGACCAGCAATGCAGGTGCCAGGGAAATTACCAGTGACCATCGTCTGGGATTCTCCACGGCGGGCGGGGGACTGCTTCCCTACAGCGACATCAAGGCCAGTGCCATGGAAGAACTGAAACGCATCATGCGCCCGGAACTCTTAAACCGTATTGACGACGTGGTGGTATTCAACGCATTGAGCCGGGAGCAGGTGAGTGCGATTCTGGACATTCAGATGAAAGAACTGGAAAGCCGTCTTTCTGAACAGGAAATTACCCTTACCCTCAAGCCCAAGGCCAGAGACTATCTGCTTGACCATGGCTACGATCCCAGCATGGGTGCCCGTCCCATGCGCCGTCTGATTCAGCGTGAGATTGAAGAACAGCTTTCCCTGCTGATTCTGGAAGGCAAGGCGGAAAGCAAAAAGGCAAGCGTGGACTTTAAGGACGATAAACTGCTAGTTAAGTTCGCCAAACAGAAAAAGCCTGTTCTCCTGGCACTCTAGCAAAAAGAAACATACTATTTGCCGATTGCCTGAAAATTCAGTATACTATCAGTATGACCGATGAAAAACAAACTGATGATAAATTGAACGAAACTGATGATAAACTGAATCAGGAGCAAGATACACAGTCCGCAGACTCAAAAGATGACTCTGGCGACAAGACGGAGCAGCCTAAGAAAAAGCGTGGTCGTCCGCGAAAAAATCCTCTTGCGGAAGATAAAAAAGCCTCGGCAGACAAAAAGCCTGCAAAAAAGCGTGGACGTAAAGCCGAGGCTGCACCTTCAGAAAAAAGTGACGGCAAAAGCGAAGAAAAGCCGCATGAAATTAAAATAGAAGTAGACATGAGCAATCTGATGGGGCAGATTGTTCCGGTGGAGCAAATGCTTCCCAATAAACTGCACTTGATTCCTCTAGGCGGTCGCCCCATGTTCCCCGGCATCTTTACGCCAGTGATGATTAACGGAACGGACGATGTAAAAACCATTGAAAAAGCCTATGGTGAAGACGGCTTTATCGGCGTGGTTCTGCTCAAAAATGACAGCGATGAGCCCACGATAAGCGATTTGTACGAAGTTGGTACTGTTGCCCGTATCATCAAGAAAATCAATCTGCCTGACGGTGGCGTAAATATTTTTGTAAGCACCATAAAGCGTTTTAAAATCCGTCGTGCACTTAATTCTGCCCAGCCTATGGTGGCTGCCGTACAGTATCTGGACGATGAAGAAGACGATACGTTTGAAGTAAAGGCTTTGACCCGCGCCCTCATCAGCGAAATGAAAGAGGTTAGCGAAAATAATCCCCTTTTTAGCGAGGAAATGCGCCTCAACATGGTCAATATCGACCATCCAGGAAAAATCGCTGACTTTATCGCTTCAATTCTTTCCATTGAAAAAGAAGACCAGCAGAAGATTCTGGAGCAGACGAATGTGCGCGCCCGCATGGAGCAGGTGCTGGTCTACATCAAGAAAGAACAGGAACTTTTGCGCATTCAGAAAAAGGTGCAGGCAGAACTGAACGAGCGTGTGGAAAAGAATCAGCGTGAATACTTCCTGCGGGAAGAAATGAAGGCGATTCAGGACGAGTTGGGCACAGGTGCCGGCAACATGGCCAGTGACTACCAGAAGTTCAAGGAAAAAATCGACGCACTGGGCTTTGAAGGCGAAATCAAGGAAGCCGTTGACAACGAACTGGAAAAATTCAACATCATGGATCCCAGTTCAAGTGAATATTTTGTAAGCCGCAATTTTCTGGAACTGGTCTGCGCCCTTCCCTGGAAGGATGAAAGCGTAGAGGACTACGACCTTTTCCGTGCCTATAAAATTCTTGAAAAAGACCACTATGGGCTGGACGACGTAAAAAAGCGCATCATGGAATATCTTGCCATCCGCAAACTGAAAAAAGACAACAAGGGTTCCATCTTGATTTTGGTGGGACCGCCGGGCGTTGGAAAAACCAGTGTGGGCCACTCCATAGCAAACGCCATGAACAAGCCCTTTTACCGCTTTAGTGTGGGCGGCATGAGGGACGAGGCGGAAATCAAGGGACACCGACGCACCTATATCGGTTCTATGCCGGGAAAAATCCTCCAGGGACTCAAAATCACCAAGACCAAGAGTCCAGTCTTTATGATTGACGAAGTGGACAAGATGGGGGCAAGTTATTCAGGCGGAGATCCTGCAAGTGCCCTGCTTGAAGTCCTTGACCCTGAGCAGAACGTATATTTCCGGGACAACTATCTGGATTTGCCTTTTGACGTAAGCAATGTTTTCTTTATCCTTACGGCAAATACACTGGATAAGATTCCTGAACCCCTGCTTGACCGAGCGGAAATCATTTCCCTGTCAGGCTATATCGATCAGGAAAAACTGGAAATCGCGCGGAAGTATCTTGTACCCAAGAACCTTGTAAAGAATGGCCTGGAAAAAGGACAGGTTAAGTACACCAAGGCCGCGCTGCTTCGCATTGCAGAGGAATATGCCCGTGAGGCTGGTGTGCGCAATTACGAAAAATGTGTGGACAAGATTCACCGTAAGATTGTTACCCAGCAGCTCACTGGTATTCCCGCTGACGCAAAAAAACTTTCCGCAGTTACTGCGGATGCCTCTGCCTTGGAGACACTCAAGACACAGACCTTTACCGTGGATGCCGCTGATTTGGAAAAATATCTGGGTAAGCCTGTCTTTGACGAAAGCGAAATCAAGCGCGCAAGCGTTCCCGGCACGGCAATCGGACTTGCATGGACGAGTATGGGCGGAGACACGCTCTTGATAGAAAGCATTGCCTTCCAGAGCGATAAGGGTGGACTACAGTTGACGGGCCAGTTGGGCGACGTGATGAAAGAAAGTGCCCAGATTGCCATGAACTGGGTTAAGCAGTATGCAATCGAGCATAAAATCAAGACGGCTCAGTGGTTTGAGCGAAATACCATTCACCTGCACATTCCTGAGGGGGCGACTCCCAAAGACGGACCTAGCGCAGGCATCACCATGGCAACAACCTTTATGTCGCTTTTGACTGGTCGGGTTATCAAGCCCAATGTGGCGATGACTGGCGAACTTGCCCTTGGTGGACAGGTCATGCCCATTGGCGGTCTGCGGGAAAAGACTGTTGCCGCTAAACGAAACGGCATCAAGACCATTTTCATTCCTCAGGCAAACAAGCGGGATTTGGAAGACATTCCTGACCACGTAAAGCAGGGCATTACCTTCATTCCTGTCACAAACGCCATGGAAGTAATGACCAAGGTTTTTCAGCCGGCAAAGAAGACCGAGGACGCAGGATACGGCTTTTAATCTGTATTGGCTTTTGTGGCAGCGTGCAAGGATTTTTCTTGCCTTTCCCCAAATGTCTGCTATACTTTGATATGAGGTACGAATATGGTTCAATTTTTTAAATGCTTGAAATGCGGTAAGATTGTGGAGGTCGTCAACAAGGGCTGTCCAGTGGTCGTTTGCTGTGGCGAGGAAATGAAGGAACTCAAGGCCAATACAACAGACGGTGCGGTAGAAAAACATGTTCCCGTTATTGAACAGACTGGAAACACTGTTACGGTAAAAGTTGGCTCTGCAGCCCATCCCATGGCGGATGACCATTGGATTCAGTGGATTGTGCTGGAGACGGACAAGGGCGTGTATCGTAAGACCTTGAATCCTGGCGACATTCCTGAAGCAAAGTTCACGCTGACGGATGAAAAACTGCTTGCGGCCTATGAGTATTGCAATAAACATGGTCTCTGGAAGGCAGATGCATAAGAGTCATTGCGGGGCTGCGACTTTTCAAGGCCACGAGCTGCTATGATGGTATCTTTCCTCAAAAAACGGGCGGTCTTTTGTGCCGCCTCTTTCTGTGCATTCGTAAGTTGTTTTTTTGTACCGCCCTCAAAAGCCTATCTTTCATATATTGACGGACATACGCTGGCGGTGCTTTTTGCCCTCATGGCGTCGGTGGCAGGATTGGAAAGTTGCGGGCTTTTCAGGATGATGGCGGTTTGCCTGTGCGCTTTGGTACACACAAGCCGCGCCCTGTCTTTTGTCCTCGTTTTCCTTTGCTTTTTCTCCAGCATGCTTATCACCAATGACGTGGCTCTGATTGCCTTTGTGCCCTTTGCCCTTATGCTGCTTGGCTCTCAGAAAGGGCTGCCGCCAGTTTCTGTTGCCTATGTGATTGTACTGCAAACGGTGGCGGCGAATACGGGCAGCATGCTTACGCCAGTGGGAAATCCTCAGAATCTCTTTTTGTACACTCAGTCGGGCATTGCTTTGCCAGCCTTTATCGGAATTTTATTGCCTTATACCATCGTCTGCGGGCTACTGCTTGCGTTGGCATTGCTTTTAGTGCCAAACGTAAGTCTTTCTCCGCTGGGAAGTCCCAATGCCCAGAGTCATCCCTCGTTTTTGCGCAAAAGCCTGTACACGATTCTCTTTGTGCTCTGTCTCCTTTCGGTGGCAAAGGTAATTCCAAAGCCGCTCCTTGCCCTTATTGTGTTGCTGGCAGTCTTGCTTTTTGATGCCAGGACATTATTACGGGTGGATTATTTTTTGCTTTTGACCTTTGTGGCTTTTTTTATTTTCAGCGGAAATATTGCTTCAATTCCTGCTGTCCGTTCTCTTTTGGAATCCTGTGTTCAGCAGCATGAACTTGCCTCCGGACTCGTGGCAAGCCAGATTATCAGTAATGTACCCGCCACGCTTTTACTGTATCCCTTTGCTGAGAATCTGAAAAGTCTTTTGCTGGGCGTGAACTTTGGCGGCTTGGGAACTCTGGTCGCTTCTCTTGCAAGCCTTATCTCATTTATCATGTACAGCAAGAGCGGGCGGCAGGGCGGTCACTATCTTGCGCTTTTTACGCTGGTAAATGTGATTTTTCTGGCCCTGCTCCTTTTAGTAGGTCAGCTGTTCCAGTGAAAACTTGACCAGATTTAAGAACTGGTCGCGCAGAATGGGAAGAGGCTCCTTGTTTGCTTTTTCCGCCGCCTCATCAAATTGTATTCCTGCATCAGTAACCAGTTCATTGATGCTTTTTGCTGGAATGGGAAGGTGGGAGCCCAAGAGCCTGTTTTCCAATTCCAGACTCCTGAACCAGAATTCACCGGCAAAGGCAATTCGTATGCTTGAAATCTGAGAATTCTGCGTGTTCGTCAGGAAGACAAAGGAAGCAGAGCGTTCGTTGATATGATGGGCGGGACCCAACCGTCGGAATACCGTAACTTCCCATTCCTCTACAGGAACGCGAATCTTGGTAAGCAGGTGTTCTGGTGGAATTTCCTCAAATTTGGTTAGGGGAATATAGGTGTTTTCACTTCCGTGCTGCAATTCAAGTCGGGCATCCAGGGCAAGAAGGGGAGCATAAAGCGTCATCTTGCTTTTTTTTGTGCAGATGTTTCCCCCCAGGGTTGCAATGTTACGCACCTGAGGATTGGCAATGGATTTTATGGCATCATACAATACGACTGGCAGATTATTTCTGCCTATCATCTCCAGTTCAGAGAGGGTGATGGCAGGACCAAAATCAAAGTAGCGCTCATGCTTTTCCAATTTTGAGAGTTCCGGCAAGTTGCGTATGGAAAGAAAATTGGCTGCAAACTCATCGTGACCGGTACAGCCGCCAACAAGTTGCAGCCCGGCAACGGTTTTGAGTTGATAGAAAACTTCTTCCAGATTGTTTGCGTAGTAGACTGTTTTGTTAGAGTCCATTTTTCCGTCCTTCGCGCCTGTGTTTGTTGGCAGTGGCGAATAATACACCGTTTATGAATGTGTCTCTGTTGGTGCAGGAACAGTGCTGCTCATCGGCAAGGTCATTCAGTTCTTCCTTTGAGGGGCGGTATATTCGTGAAAGGAGACTGTAAACCGAAAAATACTTTGCCGCATTGCACCAGCCGCAGGGATGCAGTCCAGCCTGCTCAAATCCGTCCGCAATGTCTGCATAGGCCGGGCTTTTTGCAAAGTGTTCCAGCGTTACGATGGAGGCTCCCCTTACAATTCCTACAGGAATCAGGCAACTGGGAACAGGCTTGTCGTCCAAAAGCACCGTGCAGTAGCCGCAGTGCCCCTGACCGCATCCTTTTTTTACTGAGAATAACTTTTGCTGCCGAAGTACTTCCAGAAGACTGTCGTCAGAGTTTGCCTCAAAGATGATTTTCTTGCCGTTCAGCGTTACGGGAATTTTCATGCTTCTTCCTCCTGGCTGGCATTTTCTTCTGCAACTGCTTCTGTGCCATCGGCGTCTGATTTTTCTGCTGCATGCTGGGCTTCTTTTGCTTTTTGTTCAGCAGCCATCTGCTCGTCAAAAAGACGCTTTGCCTTTTTGGTAAGTTTGTAGAGGGTGTCGCTTTGAATGGGAAGCCTCGTAACGGTAATTGCCAGAGCCTGGGAAAGTGCAGAGGCAAATGCGGCGGGAAGCAGTGAGTACACAATGCCGTCAATTTGTTTTGGTTCTCCGCTTGACTGCACGAATTGTACTCTGATATTGGGACAGTGCACCACATCATCTGCCAGCAGTTCATTGAGCGTCTGCTGAATGGTAGACTTGATTGTGGATTCTGCCGCTTTTGCGCTGAAGATTTTTCCCGCGTCTACAACAATCCATATGCCGCGGATGTGCTCACGGTAGGTGCAGGAATCCAGTTCCACTTCTACGGCACAGGCTGCAAAGGCAGTGTTTAGGAAGGGAGTGCCTGCAAAGGCTTCTTTATTCCACATGTTTTTTTTGGAAAGCGTTACTGTTTTTTTGATGGTAAGGGGGAGGACGGCACTATCTTTTTTTCGCCGTAGGGATTCACAGGCACTTTTAAGCAGCTGGGTCATAATGCTTATGTTGCTGCTGATTGTTTCGGGAGCCTCAGGCTCTTTTTCAATCGTGAATTCAGAATTGAGGACGATGGATTTTTCGCTGATGCCCAGTGTGCTTGCCGCAATTCCTTTCCAGATGTTCCAGACGGAACTTGATGTGGGAAGGGCATGGATGTGCAGGCTGCCGTCAGTTTCCAGTGTGACTTCCAGAGAGGGGTTTGTCTTGATAAAACTGGTACCATTATAGCCGCTTCCTGAAAAGCCACAGGCAAATCCTATGCCGCGCAAGGGTGGCGCAAAGGGCGAATTGTTGTTCTGTAAATAGCGGTTTACTTCATTGAGGCGATAGGTTGTGTATTTACGGACAAAATCGCTGGAGTGGCAGACTGCCTGTATAGTCTCCATGACATTTTCTCCGCTAAACTGGAAGGGAAGTGGATTTTTCTTTTTTCCCGCAGGCATGTAGTTTCGCGCCCTCAGTTCAATAGGGTCAAGACCCGTTTTTTCAGTGATTTTTTGCAATTGACTTTCCATGGCATAGATTGCGTGGCTATCAATCGTGGATACATCAATGGAATAGGGCGGGTAGGCGGAACTGTATACTTTTCCTGTAATCCTAACGGCCTTGGGCGCATACACATTACAGCTGGCTATGCAGAGTCGGTCGATGAATTCCCGGGCAAAGGGATTGTATGCACCGCCGTCTACAGTAATCGTAATGTCATCTGCAATAATTTCGCCATCCCTGTTCAGGGCAGTTTTGTGGGAAATGGAAACAGGCGCCGCGTTTTCGATAAATTGCTGCTGTTCTTTGCGGGTAAGCACCAGTTTGACTGGAGTTCGGGTTTTTAGGGCGGCGGTGCTGACTTGTGCGGCAATCTGAGAGTCAATCCACAGGGTATTGGTATCCAGTTCAGAAAACTGTGTGCGGGTGATAACGATATTGCTTTTGTTCATGCCCGTTACAGCAGAAATGGATTTTCGCATGTGGCTGAGCCATTGGGTCGGCGTATAGACATATAATAAATCGCCTTTCTGGTAAGCGAATGCTCCGTTTGGCTCGCTGTAGTTTCTGGGATGGATTTGGGAAGTCCAGGTATCTTCTACGGTGAATGTCGCTTCCTCAAAAAAGCGGTCGATTTGCTGGTCGGTGACAATAACTCGTTCTGCCAGAAGTTCAGTGCTGTCATTCAGCCTTTCCTCATAGCGGATTTCCACGCTGTTCAAGAGTGCCCGTAATTTTTTTTCGTCTTTTCCCACAAGAATGCCCAGAGGCTCTCCAATGTAGCGGATTTCTCCCGTGCAGAAAACAGGAATTTCCAGCCCCAGCGTCTGGATGGTCTTCTTTCCGATAATATCGTTTGCGCCAAAAATAAAATATCCTTCAGGCAGACTGGGGTGGGAAATGGATTTTAACTGTGCATCGGCAACAGGACTGCGAATCAATACGGCATACAGCATGTTTTCGCTTTCCATGTCGCTGAAAAATTCATTTGAGAAAATCAGTTTTTTCTGTTCTTCCTTAGGCTTTCTCTTGGCAGGCATAGTTTTTCCTATCGTTTATGTTTTTCGCCGATTTTTTTGACGCTTGTAATGACAGTCTCCACCATGTCAGGGGTCATCTCCGGCCACAGGGGCAGGGTAATGGTGTTGTCCGTATGCTCCGCCGCGTTGGGAAAGTGCTCTGCCCTAAAATCGGCATACCGCTTCTGCCAGTAGGTGAATTTGAAGAGGGCGATAAAGTGCATGGAAATTCCGATACCTTCTGCCTGCAATTCACGGGCAAAGGTGTTACGGTCACAGTCCAGTTTTTCGGGTATGATGCGAATCAGGTAGAGATGCCAGGCGTTACCCTCGCCATCGGGCGGCAAGCGCAAAAAATCGCAGTCCTTAAAGGCGGCATTGTAGCGTTTTACAATTTTTTTGCGTTGCTCAAAGAAGAGATTTGCCCGCTTGAGCTGTTCCCGTCCCAGCGCACTCAAGATGTCAGGCAGATTGCATTTGTAGCCGCATGCAATGATGTCATATTCCCAGGAGGCGCGGGGGCTGGTGTATCTGTCCCAAGTGCTTCTGTCCATGCCGTGCATGCGCATGGTTTGGATGCGTTTTGCAAGGGTGTCATCATTTGTGGTGACCATGCCGCCCTCTCCCGTAGTGATGGTTTTGGTGACGTAAAAAGAAAAAACTCCCACATCTCCAAGCACACCGCTGTAGCCGCGGGCTGTTTTTGACGGAAATGAATGGGCAGCATCTTCTATCACATAGATTTTGTGCTCCTCAGTGCTGTATTTACGGGCAAGGGCACAGATTTTTTCCATGTTGCACAGATTTCCGGCAACGTGCACGGGTACGATGGCGCAGATTTCATGCCGCGTGTCTTTTTGGAGCAGGGCTTCTATTTTGTCAGGGTCAATCGAATAGGAATCCTTTTCTATATCAGCAAATCTGACTTCTGCACCAAGGTGTATGGCACAGGCTGCCGTGGAGACAAAGGTATAAGGGGTGGTTATGACTGCTTTTCCCGACCTAACTCCGCATGCGTCCATAGCCAAAATCATGCCGCTGGTGTTTGAGTTTACGGCAAAGGCATGTTTTGCACCGATGAATGACTTAAAGTCTTCCTCAAAGCCTTGGGTCACTTTTCCCGTTGTGAGCCAGAGAGAGTCGATTACGTCACAGACCGCTTTTTTTTCTGCATCCCCCAATGAGGCGTGAAAAAAAGGTACTTTCAGAGAAACAGATGTGCTTTCTTTCTTGCCATGTATGCTCATAGCGTCACCTTCGTCAAGTTTGTTTCACGGTCAATGATGTTTCCCCGATCAATTACCTTGCTGTAGTATGCATCCAGTGACGGTACGTTTCTGCGCAGGATTGAAATGAGCAGTGCCTTGTTGCGGAATTTATTTTTTTCGCCTGTCGTGTAAAAGCAGATGGGGTAAAGGGCATCCAAAAGTTCTACCAGTTCATCGTGTCCCATTTCCAGGTTTTTGAGTTCCAGAATCTTTTCGTAGTCAGTCTTAGCGGGATTTTCCTGAGGCAGCCAGAGGGGTTCTTCAAGACGTTCGCCTTCCCGCATACCGATGATTTTTATCTCAATGTCCTTATGAGGCTCGAGGCCGCTAAAGGTAATAATCTGTTCTGCCAGATCCATGATTTTTATGGGTTCACCCATGTCCAGAAGATAGGACTTTCCGTTCTTTCCCATGCCACCGGCTTCCAGCACGAGGGAACAGGCTTCTGGAATCGTCATAAAAAAGCGTTCCATACCTGGGTCTGTCACCGTTACCGGGCCGCCATTCTGTATCTGATTCATAAAGAGGGGGAGAATTGACCCCCTGGAACCCAGCACATTGCCAAAGCGGACAAACATATAGGCATTTTCTTTTCCTGCGGATTTTGCCGTCTCCAGCACCAGTTTTTCGCAGAGCATTTTGCTTACGCCGTACACGCTTACTGGCTCCACGGCCTTGTCGGTACTGATGAGTACAAAGCGGTGAACGCCGTGCTTGATTGAGGCATCCAAAAGATTTTTTGTGCCGAACACATTGTTTTCGATTGAAGCGACAGGGTTTTCTTCCATCATGGGCACATGCTTGTAGGCGGCACAATGGAAAATCACATCAGCATGAGTTTGTTCTATTATGTAATCCACGTACTGACGGTCTTTCATGTCTCCGATAATCGGAACGACAGTTGCCTTTTCGCCCACGCCTTCATCCTGCAATACAATCAGTTCCCGATAAATGCTGACAATGGAATTTTCCCCATGACCAAAAAGATAGAGGCGTTCTGCTCCGCCACTTAAAAGTTGCCGGGCAAGTTCTGAGCCGATGGAACCTCCCGCACCAGTAATCAGGACGCGTTTTCCACGCAGGTATTTCAGGCTTTCGTGGAGGGGAACGGTAATGGGTGTGCGTCCCAGAATGTCCAGCGGGTCAATTTCTCGTGTCTGTACCAGATGGGCGTTTCCGTCCACAATCTGACTGACGCTGGGCAAAATACGGATGCGGATAAAGCCCGATGCCTTGAGCACTTCGTAAAGTTCACGAATCCGCTCAACGGGAGCAGAGGGCATGGCGATGATTGCCTCATCGTTTCGGGCACAGCGTAGGACTTTTGTGGTGTCATTGATTGGACCTAAAACCGGAATGCCGTCAATCTGGGTACCGATTCTTTTTTTGTCATCGTCCAAAAAGGCTGCTACCGAGCCGAATACTTTTTTGCGCTTAATGTCCTGCGCAATCATCTGACCTGCAAATCCTGCGCCGATTATATAGAAGCGTGCATTATTTTTTTGCATGAATACCCACCGTCTTTTTATAATACCACGCAATACGCTGAAAGTCTACATTCTGTGAAAAACGCTAAACCCTTTTCCTCAAGTGCCGATACTTAATACAGAGAAGACTGTGTGGAGTCTTGTGGGAGCATAAAATGAAGAAAATCATTGTAATGACTGGCCTGCTGTTTGTGATGACAGCACTTTTTGCCAAGAATATTTCTATTCAAATTATCCAGAATAATCCGGCAACCGACGGCAATATCTGTGCATCTTCCTCGCTGATTGAGCAGACGATAATCGGTTATTTTTTTGATTCTGGACACATCGTTTCAAGTTCGCCAGTCTTTATCGGAACTGATTCTGATGCGGCTTCACTCAAGTCTGCACTCAAAGAAAATGCAGAAGGCGGTATGGACTATCTGGTGCGCGTAGAAGTTGACTATGCTCCTGACAGTTCAAATCCAGACCTTATTCTGCTGGAAAACATTCAGAAGGTATCTTGGAAAAACTATGCGGTTTCCACGGGAAAAGAACTTTCTGCCGGTAGTGAAAAAATCGGTACGGTAAACCGCCAGAACAATAATGAAACCGGCGTGACAAGCTTTGCTAACCTTGTGGCCGCAAAAATAAATGCCGGATTACGGGCAAGATTCTAAGGAAAAAGAGGGTAGCGTTATGAAAAAAATCATTGGATTTCTAGTGACCTTATGTACTGTTGCAACGCTTTTTGCCGCTGCGCGTCCGTCCCTTGATGGGCGTGCTCTTGTGGCTGATGCAGGCTCCATGCCAAAAGGACTTTTTGCCCGTACAATCGGCTATCTTCCCGGAGACAGTGTTGCCGTAACAAATCCTGCTACGGGAAGCACGGTGGACGTGTTGATTTTGGGTGCGATTGACCCCAGCGAAGGAGTGGCGATTCTGCTTTCTCCTGAGGCTGCTGAAAAACTCAACATCACCAAAGACAGCAATGTACAGGTAAAAATAACCAAACGTGCCGGCAGCCTTGATGAAACTGCTTCTGGTGCTGCGGTTGTTTCTGAAAGTGCTGAGTCCTACGAAGCAGACCGGGAACTTGCTGCATCTGAAAACCCCATTGAAGATATCGGTGACTACAGCCGCTCGATTTCTGACAAAGACTCGGCGGTAACGATGAAGTCCTTGTTGGACGAACCAGCCATTGCTCCTGTGGCGGTAGAACTTCCGGAAGAACCCGCTTCTGATGAAGTGGCATCTGACGAGCCAAGCAGTGAAAATCCTGTAGAACCTGTTGTGGTTGTTACCATTCCTGCTGAAGAAACTGATGAGAAAGAAAGCGTCATTGAGCCCCTTCCCGAGGTGCTGGCAGAGGATGCTCCCGCTGATGAGATGGAACGCTTTGACCCCTTTGCTGTAGAAGATGCTGATACGGCAGAAAAAGTTTCCGTTGACCGCATTGTCTTTATTGATGCTCCGGGTGAACCTGCTGGAGATGCTGAGGAAAAACCCCTTGCGGAAGATGCCTATCTGGATGACCTTGCGGCAATGGTAAAGGCTTCTGACGAAGAAGTTGTGGAAGCGGAAGAAGAAGTAGTTGCGGAATATGTGGATGAAACCGCTCCCGAATATCTTGAGCCGACCGCAAGCGAAAAAGTGGTGCTTGAAGAAGTGCCCGAAACAGAATCAGAAGATGTGATTGCAGTGGCGGAGTCAACGGAAAAAAGTGAAGAAAAAGACGCTTTGCTTGGGGAAGAACATGCCGAGGATGGCGGAGCCTATACGCCGATTGTGCTTGTTCCCGCCAGTGAGAATCCTCCGATTGCAGAAGAAAAGCCTGCGCCCCAAGCCGACGAGAAGTCAGTGCTCCTGGCTCCTGTAGCCCTTGCCGCTCCCGAAGAAACTGCTGCGCCTTCAAAGAAGGCAAGCACTGAAGACTTTCTGGTTCCCTCGCTGAAAGATTTGCAGAGCGGAAAGTATTATGTGCAGATTGCAAGCCTTGGCACATCGGAAAATGTTGAGGGCTTGCTTGCAAAGTACAGCAAAAAATATCCCATGGTGGTAGTGCCCCTCACTTCAGGCAAGGCCTATCAGGTGATGGTCGGTCCCTTGACCACCGATGAATACACCGTTGTACAGGAAAAATTCCGTGCCTTTGGCTTTAAGGATGCCTTCCTGCGCAAGATTCGGTAAGTCACATCGTTTAGATATTGCAAAAAATTGTCATTCCCGCGCTTGACGCGGGAATCTTTTTCCCGTACTATGTACAGTGACTAACACAATAAATCGGGGGTGCACCGGTTTCGACGATTGTGATTAGGGCGTGTGCTGCATGTCGGAGTCAAGGTTCCGTAAACTGAGAAAAAAATAACTGCAATTTTCGAAAGAAAAGAAGAAGAAGTCGAAGAGGCTTCTTTCGCAGAAGCTCTCGCAGCGTAAGTTGCATGAGCCGGAAACAGGGCTGCGCTGTTCCTAGCGGTTTTGTTTTCCGTCACAAACAGGGACTTGCTGTGCGTCGCGTTCAGTCGGCGTATGGGACTTCCAACTGAAATACGGAGGAGACGCTTGTCGTGCTGCTACCTTCTCCCGACAACCACCTCGCACGACTAAACATGTAGGTGTGCATGGCTTACACTCTCGGACGGGGGTTCAATTCCCCCCATCTCCAAACAAAAAACCGCGTCCGTGCGGTTTTTTGTTTTTATGGCAGACAAGCTGCCGTCAGGCTTTTCAGCGCACGTCCTGTGCGCAATAAGCGGTTCCAGTTGTTTTGCAACGCGTGACAGCAGATTGACAGCAGGTCTTATATGCGGATTACAGACCTTACATTATTTTTCCACGGACGCTACCAAGTGGAAGGATTGTCTATTACTACCAATATCGGAATTCTGACGGACGACGCTCCAGCATATTGTCCACAGGCGAGACGGTGCTTTCAAGAGCGGAAAATACTATGAGTACCAGACACTCACGAGCAAGCCGATAAAGGATTCCACGCTTGCTTCATACGAGAAGATTCTTGCGAATCAGCGAGCGATTCAACCTTACATTTCCGATAAATCCTGAAAATTTAAAAGTTGATATTGATTCTGCTTCCTCTACGGAAGAAGTTCCAGAAGACAGGCACTTATGACATTAAGACGCAGGAAATCACACGGAATGACAACGGACACCAGCACATAATACCAGAACATAATACGCAAGATGTTCACTTTCCGGATACTGATTATGAGGATTCTGTTGAAATGGAGATATACCCAAGATTGGAGGTCGGCGACAAGGTGCTTATGTTCGCTTTCAACAATTTTCAGATGTACTATGTCGCCGAAAGAATAGAAGAGGATTAGTTTTTATTCCTGTTTGCGACATAATATTGTATGCGGGCGAAATCTTTTATAATTTTTATGTCATTGTCAGACAAAAATGCTTTTTCTTTATAGTACAAAATAAGTATTTTTCTATTGACAAATATTATCAAAAATGATAATATTTAATCATGGAACAAGAGACAGAGGAAACAAAAGACAAATATAGGGTTATATGGAAACGCAAGGTAGACAAACAGATTGCGAAAATGCCTGCAAAAGTGCAGGATAAGTTCCATGACCTTGTTTGCGACATTCGGAAAAGCGGCCCCGTTTAAAAGGAATGGGCTAATTTTTCCGACCTCGGCAAAGACTTGTACCATTGCCATCTCAATTACAGCTGGGTAGCGTGTTGGACGGCAAAGAAAAATGAGATAGTTGTGGAGGTTTACTATGTTGGCAGTAGAGAGCAAGCACCATATTAAGATGCAGATGTACGGAAGCGGGCTTGACCTTGTGCAGGCAACGCTTCTCCGTGAATACCCGTCCATGAAATTCTCGTATGATTTTGATGAGGATTCTGACGATGATTATATTGATTCAAGGGATAGTGAGATTATGAGGGAAATTGAAGCAAGAATGAAACCTTGTGACCACCTCGTAATACGCAGGGAGAACAAGGGCTGGACACAGAGGGAACTTTCTGAAAAAACAGGTATTGCCATTCCCAATATCTCCCTTATGGAAGCCGGAAAAAGACCTATAGGTGCAAGGACGGCCAAGAAACTTGCGGAAGCCCTAGGTTGTGATGTAAGGGATTTTCTGTGACATTAAGCCCCGAAATTACGGGGCTTTTTTATGTTCCTTTTGTTTTGCATATTGGGGAATGAGAAGAACGAATGGCTCAAAGAGAACAGGGAGATTTCCTTTGAGCAGGTAAAGGCGGAGTTTGAGCGCCACCTTGACGAGTTTGTCACCGCTCCTGAATGGGTCGGGAAAAGCCTGAGAAAGGCGGCGCAAAATCCCCCGGTAGTGCATTATTCTGACAGACAGTCGAAGAAGCCCGTTACATTAAGAGAGGTAAATGTTTTTTTTGAAGCAAAGGCCGCTTTGAATGAAAAGACTCAGTCCTCTGTAGCAATTTCTTTTTGATTACGGTACAATAGATTCATTATGGTAAACGAATCTCTGATTAACGATTATAAGTCTTTTTTGGATAATGGTAAGACTGAGCGCGAGTGTGCTGCTCAGATAATTGCACAGGCAGAAAAAGCGGGCTTTAAGGATGTCTATAAGACACATTCCCTCAGGGCGGGCGATAAAGTCTACGTGCAGAAAATGCATAAGGCCCTTGCCCTTTTTGTGGTGGGGAGCGGTGACATTGCAGACGGCATGAATATTCTGGGTGCCCACATTGACAGTCCTCGTCTGGACGTAAAGCAGAATCCTCTCTATGAAAAGGATTTTCTTGTTTATCTGAATACCCATTATTACGGTGGAATAAAAAAATATCAGTGGGTAACGCTGCCCCTGGCCATTCATGGCGTGGTCTGCAAAAGGGACGGCAGCAGTGTGCAGGTAAGGGTGGGAGAAGAAGCCGATGATCCGGTCTTCGTCATTTCAGACATCCTGCCTCACCTTGCCCAAAAGCAGATGAAGGAACTGGCGGCAGATTTTATTCCCGGTGAAAACCTTGATTTGATTGTAGGTGCAGAAAACCCTCCCCAGGATAGAGAATCGGATGCTGCGGAAAAAGAAGATGCGCTCAAAGACAAGGCAAAGAAAAATGTCCTTGCCCTGCTGGAAAAAGCCTATGGCATAAAGGAAGATGATTTTGGCTCTGCGGAACTGGAAATTGTTCCGGCAGGAAAGGCCCGAGACTGTGGCTTTGACCGTTCCCTTATCCTTGCATACGGACAGGATGACCGCTCATGCGCTTATACCTCTGCCCGGGCATTGTTTGAAAGTGCAGCGGGAAAGCGCACCAATGTCTGCCTCTGCGTTGATAAGGAAGAAATTGGCTCGGTGGGTGCCACTGGCATGGCAAGTCATTTCTTTGAAAATGCCCTGGCGGAAGTCATTGCCCGCATGGACGGCGGCTATTCAGAACTGACCCTCCGCCGTGCCCTTGCCAACAGCAACATGCTTTCCAGCGATGTAAACGCCGCCTATGATCCTATGAATGCCGATTTGTTTGACCGTCAGAATGCTTCGTTCCTTGGCGGCGGCATTGTATTCAACAAGTATACGGGAAGCCGTGGAAAAAGCGGTGCCAGCGATGCCAATCCTGAATTCATAGCCTCCCTGCGCAATCTGCTGGATGAACATCATGTTTCCTATCAGATGGCGGAATTGGGAAAGGTAGACCAGGGTGGCGGCGGAACAATCGCCTATCTTGCCGCAAAGTACGGTATGAATGTGCTTGATGCAGGAGTTCCTGTTCTTTCCATGCATGCTCCCTGGGAACTCACCAGTAAAGAAGATGTCACTCAGGCTTATGATGCATACAAGGCCTTTTTGACTCTGTAGTGCCAAAAACCTTGTAACAGACGGAAAAATTTGCTATAGTCAGCATGAGGATTTATTTTTATGGAAGAAATGAGCCAGAATACTGAAGACGACGAGATTTCTCTGATTGATTTGTTTGCCGTTATCCTGCACTACAAATGGATGATAATCATTCTTTCCCTGATTGCAATGGTGGGTGCGGTTGTTTTTTCAATCATTTCCCTTAAACTGCCGCCAGAAAAATCTCCGCTTCCAAACACCTACACGCCAAAGGCCCATATGCTTATTAAGGAGTCCTCATCTGGTGGTGGCGGACTTTCTTCCATGCTTTCATCCTCTGGATTGGGAGGCCTTGCAAGTCTCGCAGGCGTAAGTATGAGTGGTGGCTCAACGAACAGTTCCCTTGCCCTCTATCTTGCCTCGTCAAATCCGCTTCTTGACGCAGTAACCGACAAATTCGGCATTATCGAAAAATACAAGATTGAAAAAGCCGTCCGTGCCAGCAGCCGCAAGGCCCTGCAGAAAGTGCTCAAGGCCGAGATGGATGATGAATCCTCAGTCTTTACGGTTTCTTTTACGGACATTGACCCTGCATTCGCCCGGGAAGTCGTCAACTTTGTTGTGGACTGGCTGAGCCAGCGTTTTGAAGAACTTGGCTTGGACAACAACAAGATTCAAAAAGAAAATCTGGAAAAGAACATTCAGTCGAGTTACAACGAAATCCTCCGTCTTGAGCGGGAGGCGCGCAATCTTGGTTCCCGCGTAAGCGGTGGTGCGGCTGCATGGGATATTCCCACGGTCACCACGGGCACGACAAAATTGCAGATGGAAGTTGAGGCTCAGAAGCAGGTCTACACGCAGTTGAAGACGCAGTATGAACTGCTCAAAGTGCAGATGCAAAGCGAACAGCCGGTCTTCCAGATTCTCGAACGTCCTGAAATTCCTGACTTAAAGTCCGGTCCCAGCCGCGGAAAACTCTGCATCATCGTTACCTTTGCCGTCTTCTTTCTGTCAGTCTTCTTGGCTTTTGCGCTGAATGCCTTCAAGAATATCAGGAACGACCCTGAAGCCTGGGGAAAATTAACCCAGAAAAAAACGGAGTAAATAATGAAAAGACTCATTGCAGCACTGACCCTTTCTGCATTTTTTTCATCAGTATTCGGACAGTCACTCACTTCAAGCAGGCTTTTGAGTGCTTCAAAAAAAACGTCGGCAAATTCGACATCCCAGGGCATGTCCTCAAAATCTATGGAAGAAACTGCAACTGCAAATGACATGGACTTGCTCATAGCCGACCCGCAACTTGCTATGTCAATGCCAAACTATCAGGTAACGGCAGGTGATGTGTATACACTGGCTTTTGCCGTGGGAACAAATCCTGTTTCTTTCAGTCTGCCGGTGGACTCTACCTACCGTCTGCGTGTAGCAAATCTGGGTGTCCTAAACTGCAAGGGATTGACCTTTACTGAATTGAAGACACAGGTAGAATCTCTGGTCAGCAAAAACTACCCCATGGGTGGCGTTCAGTTTGTTTTGACCGCTCCCTCTGTTTTCCTTATCAGCATTTCCGGTGAAGTCATAGAGGCAACGGAGCGAAAGGCATGGGCTCTGACCCGTCTTTCATCATTCATTTCTTCCAGCCTTACAGACTATTCTTCCTTGCGTTCCATTGCCGTAATTTCTGAGGACGGGGAGAAAAAGGACTTTGACCTATACAAGGCAAAGCGTGAGGGTGATTTTACCCAGGATCCCTATCTGCGTCCGGGTGACAAAATCATCGTGAATCGTATTGACCGCAAGGTTTCTCTTGAAGGAATGGTAGAGCGGCCAGACTCCTATGAGATTCTTCCCAACGAGAACCTCAAGGACTTAATCGAAAAATACGGTGGCGGTCTTGCCCCCCTTGCTGATGTCACCCGCATTGAATTGTATCGGGTGCACAAAAGCATTGACGGCGCGGGTATGATTTCATATCTGACCGAAAAAGACATTGAAAATGACTACCCCCTCTATTGTTATGACAAAGTGTATGTGCCCAGTTACGAGGACTTGAAGGATGTCGTCTATCTGCAGGGTGCGGTAGGTGTAAGTGTTGATGACCCCGAAAAGCAGACCACGGTAAAAATGCCAATCAGATTCTATGTGGGAAAGAATTATGCGGTTATGGTTCGTGAACAGCGCGCCTTATTTACCGCCGCATCAGACTTACAGGCTGCCTATGTCATTCGTGTTGAAAACGGCGAGGAAAAGCATATCCCCATTGAACTGCAAAAAATGCTCTATGACAGTGACTATTACAGCACGGAGACGGTGCAGAGCGGTGATGTTCTGCTTGTTCCCTTCAAGCTTTTCTATGTTACGGTTTCCGGTGCAGTTGCAAAGCCCGGGCGCTTTCCCTATATTCCTGACCGTGACTGGCGTTATTATGTAGGACTTGCAGGCGGCATTGATTCGTCCAAAAACTCTCACGAAAAAATGGAGATTCTTGCTCCCGATGGCAGTGAACTCAATAAGGAAGACTTTATCCTGCCGGAAACAACCATTGACGTAAAGGAAAATTCAGTCTGGTACAAGTGGAACAATGTTGCGCCGACGGTCACCACCTTGCTTTCTATTGTATCTACAACGCTTGCAATCATTATTTCCGCAAACGCCCTGTCTAAATAAGCAAAAAAACGGCTTGCAGCAAATAAAAAAAGGGTGCCCGAAAATGTCGCTTACGTATCGGACAGCCCCTTTTTATGCTTTGCCTTGTAATCGCCTATGCAGTTTTTTGGTCTTCAATCAGAAGTTTGTCCAAATCAAGTTTTGTCTTGTTCTGCACAAGGTCTTTGGTCACTTCAAGATGTTTCTTTCCCTTGATGCTGGGAGCCTCGTACATCAAGTCCATCAGCATTTTTTCTACGATGGCACGCAAGCCGC
>CAKZZO010000008.1 GCA_937885175.1 uncultured Treponema sp.
GCAAACACCATGTTCCTCAAAATGATGGAGATGATTATTGCCTTTATGCCTCTTGTGGCTTTTGCCGCTATGGCTCTCCTTGTATACGCAAGTGAGTCAAAAACGCTTTTCCTGCTGCTCATCTACCTGCTTGCCATACTTGTTGGCGGGCTTGTGCTTGTCCTGCTTTATATGGCAATAATCCTCCTTATGGGGCATGTCTCCCCCCTTGCCTACATGCGTAAGGTTCTCGTTTATCTGCTTACTCCCTTTATGATTCCCAGCTCCAGTGCCTGCATTCCCCTTACCATCGACTTCTGCAGGAAAAGGCTTGGCGTATCAGACAAAATTACCTCCTTTGCAATTCCTCTGGGTGCTACGGTGAACATGAACGGTATCGGCATGAGCGTAGTGCTTACGGCCCTCATGCTTACTCGCATATACGGCATTGAAATTGATGCGGCTATCTACCTGAAACTCGGCATAATGGCCCTGCTGCTTTCTGTAGGAGCGCCTGGAATGCCCAATGTCGGGCTGGTCATCGTGGCAACCTTGCTTACGGTAGTAGGCACACCTGTTTTTGTCCTTGGCTTTGTGGTGGGTGTATGGAATATCGTAGACCGCCTTCAGACCGCTTTCAATGTAAACGGTGACATCGCCACAAGCGTTGTCGTTGCAAAAAGCGAGAATGAGCTGGATCTTGCGGCCTATGCCTCCTAGGAGAAAGAGATGAGCGAACCGATGATAACAATCCGACATTTGCAGAAAAAATACCCCAACGTAACGCCTTTACAAGATGTAAACACCCAAATCCATAAAGGGGAAGTAATTTCTATCATCGGTCCTAGCGGTACGGGAAAGTCAACCTTTTTGCGCTGCATCAATCTGCTTGAAAAACCAACGGCGGGCGAAATTCTGATTAACGGACTTCCCATCACAGCAGCAAAGGCAGACGTTCCTGCGCTCCGCCGCAAAATGGGCATGGTCTTCCAGTCCTTCAATCTCTTCAATCATCTTTCGGTTATTCAGAACATCACGGCGGCTCCCATTGATTTGCTGCATGTTCCAAAAGAAAAAGCCTATGAGCGGGGCATGGAGCTTCTGCGCACGGTAGGTCTGGCAGACAAGGCAGAAAGCTATCCTGATGAACTTTCCGGCGGTCAGAAACAGCGAGTCGCCATTGCCCGTACCCTCGCCATGAATCCCGAAATCGTCCTCTTTGACGAGCCGACCAGTGCCCTTGACCCCACAATGGTGGGTGAAGTGCTGTCCGTCATCAGAAATCTCGCAAGGCAGGGCTTAACCATGCTGATTGTAACCCACGAGATGCGCTTTGCCAGGGACGTTTCCACCCGCATTTTTTACATGGATGAGGGCGTGATTTACGAGGAGGGAAGACCAGACGAGATTTTTGAAAATCCCAAAAAAGAAAAGACCCGCCAGTTCATCAATCATCTCAAAGTCTTTGAGGAAGACATCACTAATCATGATTTTGATTTTGTGTCTGTTACCAGCCGTCTTGAAGACTTTGGCAGGAAACAGCAGATTGCTCAGAAAACAATCCGCAATATGCAGCTTGCTTTTGAGGAACTTGTCATGCAGGTTCTCATTCCTTCTTTTGCCGCCTCTTTTAATTTGACTTTTACGGCAGAATATTCTGAGGAGCAGGGAAGGGTAACCCTGCGTCTCTGTTACGATGGAGCAGAGCTGAATCCTCTTGAGCGTGTGGACGAAGTTTCGCAAAAACTTTTGACAAGGATTACAAGTGACTATTCGCATACATTTTCTGACGGAATGAATCGCATTGAAATGAGCATTGCATAGATAAGCCAATTTTATTCGACAACATTTATACCACAGAGCAGGATTTCTTCTTTCTATACTTCTTTCTATACTTGAAAAAAGAAAATGCTTAAATTATAATCGGACATAAGGAGTTGTATTTTATGAAAAAGACATGTAAATCATTGCTAGTGCTTGCCGTCCTTGCGCTTACACTTGCTTCTTGTTGCGGCAAAAGTGCTGCCGCTCTTAAAAATCCGCTTTCCCTGTGGAACGACGATGCCGCCTCAAAAGCAGCCCTCATGAACTATGTAAAGACGGTAACGGATGAAAAATCACCTGACTTTATCCCCGTAAAGGACCGCATCGCAACTTTCGACATGGACGGAACCTTTGTCGCTGAGTTGTATCCCTCTTATTTTGAATACAACATGCTTGAATACCGCGTTTTGGATGATCCTTCTTACAAGGATATCGCTCCCGCAGATGTAAAGGAGACCGCCCAGAATATCCGCGATTTTGTCCGCAATGGAACGAAACTTCCCGACCACTTCGACATGAAGCATGCTTACGCAGCCGCAAAGGCATATGCCGGCATGACCCTTGCTGAATTCGATGCCTATGTAAAAGAATACGGAAGAAAGGCAGCCAACGGGTTTACGGGAATGACTTACGGCGAAGGTTTCTACAAGCCTATGCTGGAAGTGTTTGATTATCTGAAAGCAAACGGCTTTACCTGCTATGTTGTTTCTGGCTCTGACCGCTTTATCTGCCGCGCCTTGACGGATGCAATCGGCATTGAACCTAACCGCGTCATTGGCATGGATGTAATCCTAAAGTCAAGCAAGCAGGGAGATGCAGAGGGTGTCAACTACACCATGGCAAAGGGTGAAGACATTCTGCGTACCGACCAGCTTATCATCAAAAACCTCAAGACAAACAAGGTAAAGCAGATTGCCCAGGAAATCGGCAAAGTTCCCGTTCTTTCCTTTGGAAACAGTGGCGGAGATTCAGCAATGCACAACTATGCTTTGAGCAACACCAAATACAAGAGTGCCGCTTTCATGCTCATTGCAGATGACGATGCCGATGACCATGCAAACAGAGAAAAGGCACTTGGTCTGGGAGAGCAGTGGAAGGCAGCCGGCTATACCGTCATTTCAATGCGTGATGACTGGAAGACGATTTATGGTGATGAGGTGAAAAAAACAGACTTCACTTTCTAAATCGTACGAGTCCTTCTGCAAGGTGCTATATGGTTACTAACATTCTTCATCGTTCAGATATGATTCATTGTCTCTTGTGCCATGACGCACCCTGCAATAAGGCTTGCCCGAATATAAAGCCTGAGTCCATGCTCCGAAGCATTTGGTTTGCAAACGAAAAAACAGCGGCAAGCCGTCTTCCCGCAAAAAATTCCTGTGCGGACTGCAGTGCCCCCTGTGAAAAAAATTGCGTAAGGGCAGGCAGCGTTCCGATTCAAAAACTGATGACCCGCCTGCATGAAGAAGTAAAGCCCGCTTTGTCTCTTCCATATCCGGAGCAAGATACGCGCCTCAGGGCAAATCTCTGCGGCATTCCGCTGGAAAATCCCTTTTTGCTTTCTTCATCGGTGGTGGGAAGCACATACGATATGTGCGCACGGGCCTTTGAAGCAGGCTGGGCGGGAGTGTCCTTCAAGACAATCTGCTCATTCGACATACACGAAGCCTCCCCGCGTTTTTCTGCCATTACGGGCGATAACGGAAGCATAATCGGCTTTAAGAACATCGAGCAGCTTTCAGACCACAGCCTAGAAGAAAACATGGAGATTCTCAGAAGGCTAAAGCAAAACTATCCTTCAAAATGCCTGATTGCCTCCATCATGGGGCGGAATGATGCTGAATGGGAAGCACTCTCCCGCCTCTGTGAAGAAAACGGAGCGGATGCCATAGAACTTAATTTTTCCTGCCCCAACATGGAAGACGAGGGGCTTGGCTCAGACATCGGACAGGAGCCAAAACTCGTGGAGCAATGTACGGCCGCAGCCCGCCGCGGCACAAAAGCTCCGATTCTGGCAAAACTCACGCCAAATGTGGCGCGCATGAGTCCAGCAGCCGAGGCGGCGATTCGTGGCGGGGCAGACGGCATTTCTGCAATCAACACGATAAAAAGCATCATCGGAATACACCCCGACACGTATGTTTCCTCGCCAGAAGTTCACGGCATGTCGGCGGTGGGCGGCTATAGTGGAAACGCGGTAAAGCCCATCGCACTTCGCTTCATCGCTGAACTTTCAAAAAATCCTGTGCTTGCAGATAAGCACATCAGCGGCATGGGCGGCATTGAAAGCTGGCAGGACGCACTGGAATTTATCTTGCTGGGAGCAGGAAGCCTTCAGGTGACGACAGCCGTCATGCAGTACGGGTACCGCATTGTCGAAGATTTAAAATCAGGACTGAATTTCTATCTTGCCGAAAAAGGCTTTGCAAGCATAGAGGAAGCCCGGGGGAGGGCAGTGGCCTTTGTCAGCGAAACAACAGATGTGCTTGAACGCGACACAATAGCCTTTCCAAAATTGCACCATGAAAAATGCATCGGCTGCGGCAGATGTGTCATTTCCTGTGCTGACGGCGGACATCAGGCGCTGGCCTTAAACGAAAATCGAAAGCCTCTTCTGAACGGAAAAAAATGCGTGGGCTGTCAGCTCTGCGTCCTTGTCTGCCCCCAGCATGCAATCTCAAACAGCGGAAAATGGCTCCGAAAAACCTAAGCTTTTTTACGATGCAGGATTTGGAGGCAGGAGACGTAAACGGAAAAAGAAACGCCATTCCCTGATGAAAATTCGCTTTAACCGGTCAAGCATTCACACTATGCTTCCCGTCATGGAAAACAAGGATGTTATCGCACACTTCACCCTGTCGCTGTAGCCTGCAGACAAAAAAAGAAGGAAGAAAACCATGAAGACCTCTGTAAAATCCATCTTGACACTCCTTATTCTCATCGCATTCTTTTCCTGCAAAAACAGGGCAGGGGAGCGTGTCATTCTAGGCGATGAGCAGAGCGAATCCTATTTGCCGCTCCTAGAGGGAAAAAGGATTGCGCTTTTTTCAAACCATACGGGCATTGTAGGCGACAAAATTATACTGGCCGATGATTCTGTACACTATGGCGGAAACGACCTCTACGGCAAAGATGATGCAGGAAGCCTCATTCATTTTGGCCGAGATGAAAGGGGAGGGCTCATCCGCTACGGAGAACACATTCTAGATTATCTTCTTTCCCAAGGAGTGCATGTAACGGCAATTTTCTGTCCGGAACACGGATTTCGTGGCACAGACGATGCGGGCGCACATATTGCAAGCAGCATAGACGAAAAAACCGGCGTTCCCATCCTATCCCTCTACGAAAATGCCTCTACCCATGCCCCCAGCGCGGAAAACATGGCAAAATTCGATACGCTGGTGGTGGACATGCAGGATGTAGGCTTACGCTATTACACCTATTACATCACACTGTACTATCTGATGGATGCCTGCGCGGCAAATGGAAAAGCCGTGGTGATTTTTGACCGACCAAATCCCAACGGTTTCTATGTGGACGGCGATATGCTAAAAGAGAGATTCAAATCAGGAGTAGGGCGGCTCCCCCTTCCAACCGTCCATGGCTTAACCTGGGGAGAACTTGCCCGCATGATAAACGGCGAAGGCTGGCTTACTGCCGGAAAAAACGCCTGCCCGCTCACCGTCATTCCCTGCAAAAACTACAGTCATGCCACCCGCTATGCCCTAATCCGCGCGCCGTCACCAAACATCAAGGACATGCGTGCCGTCTACCTGTATGCCTCAACCTGCTATTTTGAGAATACAATCGTTTCTGTCGGCCGCGGCACCGACTTTCCCTATGAAGTCTTCGGAAGCCCCTATTTTAAGGACATCGGCAACAATGATTTTTCCTTCATTCCCCAAAGCATTCCCGGCGCAAAAAATCCGCCATTTTTGGGACAAACTTGCTACGGCACTGATTTACGAAGCAAAAGTCTAAAAACAATCTGGAAAGAAGAAAGCAACCTGTCCTACCTCATACAGGCCTACGCAGACGCAAAATCCGCCTTTTCTGACAAAAATCCCGATGACTTTTCGGCATACTTCTGGGGAAGGCTTTCCAACGGCCGCTACTGGATTGATTTACTCAGTGGCTCAGACACCCTGCGCAAAGGAATTGAAGCCGGTGCATCGGTTGAGGAAATCAAGCAAAACTGGCAGGATGACCTCAATGCATTCAAAAAGCAGCGGAAGCCATATCTTCTGTATGCGGATACATGATGCTTCCAAAAAACATCAAGTTTCAACAAACCCATGCCAATCCCCATACATTTTCCCCGTATATTATTCTTCCCATAATGCGTATTCTGTCTACCAATGCATACATTATTATACATCCTCATATATTTTCCTGGCGTATATCAGCCGCCTACTCCCTGCTTCGCATCACTCCCAATTGGGGCCAACTTACCGCTCTCGGGGCTGTCCAGCAAGTTCAAAAACTTTTGGGACAGGCCCCGCCACCTTTTATTCCAGTTTTTCCAACTGTTCCCTGATAAACTCACTCTTTTCTTTCAGCCCGATTTTTCCCGTAGAAAGCAGAATCATGTTGGTTTTTGTCGGATCAAGACGCACACGGCCGTTGCTTTCCTTTATAAGCCGGAGCACCTTGTCCACCGAAATATCGCTCACCTTGCTGAATTCAATCTGGATAAGCCCCTGTCGTTCCTTGAGCGTGCTGATATAGAGTTTTTTTGCAATGACCCGCACTTCTGCAAGGCTCAGGAGACTGTACACCTCATCGGGAATCGGACCAAAGCGGTCTTCAAGTTCAAGGAACATGGTTTCAAGCTCGTCTTTGGTCTGTACGGAGGCAACTTTCTTGTAGATTTCCATCTTGGTCTGGGGGTTCTGCACGTAGGCATCGGGAATAAAGCCAGTATATTCCAGTTCCATGAGCACTTCACTCTGCTCCTTGTAGTTTTCTGCCTGAGTAAGACGCTCCACAGCCTCGTTCAAAAGGCGCAGGTACAGGTCAAAGCCCACGGAGTACACGTCTCCACTCTGGTCTCGCCCCAAAAGGTTCCCCGCCCCGCGGATTTCCATATCCTTCATGGCGATTTTAAAGCCGCTTCCCAGTTCGGTAAAATCCGAGATGACCTGCAAACGCTTCATTGCCACTTCGCTCAAAACCTTGTTTTCCGGGTACAAAAGATAGGCGTATGCCTTGCGGTCACTGCGCCCCACCCGCCCGCGCAACTGATAGAGTTGGCTTACACCGTACATGTCCGCCCGGTCAATGATAATCGTGTTTACGTTGGGAATGTCGATACCGTTTTCAATAATCGTCGTCGCCACAAGCACATGAAAGCCACCCATTTTAAAGCGGCGGAAAATGTCGTCCAGTTCGTCACTGGTCATCTGGCCGTGGGCAACATCTATGAGCATTTCAGGCAGAATCCGCTCCAGCCTGCGCCTCACTTCATCCAGACTTTCCACGCGGTTATGCAGATAGAAGACCTGCCCGCCCCGCTCCACTTCACGGCGGATTGCCTCGGCTACCCGCTCCTCCTTGTATTCATCAATCACCGTTTCAATGGGCTGGCGGTTCTGGGGCGGTGTCGTCAAAAGCGACATGTCGCGGATTTTAAGCAAACTCATGTGCAGGGTGCGGGGAATCGGCGTGGCACTCATGGCAAGGCTGTCGATGTTTGTCTTGAGACTTTTGAGCCTTTCCTTGTCCTTTACGCCAAAACGCTGCTCCTCATCAATTATCATCAGCCCCAGGTCACGGAAAACCACGTCTTTCTGAATGATGCGGTGCGTGCCCACAAGAATGTCCACATCCCCCTCTGCAAGGCGCGCAATGATTTTTTTCTGCTCGGAGGCAGGCACAAAGCGGCTCATCTGGGCAATTTTTACCGGAAAGTTCGCAAAGCGTTCCACGCAGCTTTCGTAGTGCTGTTCGGCGAGAATGGTCGTAGGCGCAAGAAAGGCCACCTGTTTTCCACCCATAACCGCCTTAAAGGCCGCGCGCATGGCAATCTCCGTCTTGCCGTAGCCTACATCGCCACACACAAGCCTGTCCATGGGCACGGGCTTTTCCATGTCCGCCTTTACTTCCTGGGTAACACTGTACTGGTCGGGTGTATCCTCATAGGGAAAGGCAGCCTCAAAGGCCGTCTGCCATTCCGTATCCTTAGGAAAAGGATATCCCCGGCTTGCCTTTCTGCGGCTGTACAAGTCTATGAGTTTTTGCGCCAAATCCTCTACAGCCTTCTTTACCCGGTTCTTGCGGTTTTCCCAGGCTTTTGAGCCGATGCGGTCTATATGGGGAGCCTCGCCTTCGTTTCCGATATAACGCTGAACAAGATTCACCTGCTCAATAGGCACAAAGGCAAATTCCTCATCGGCATACTCCAGCTTAATGTAGTCGCGCTCGTTTCCGCCCGCCTTTACACGCTGAATACCTTTAAAGATACCGATGCCGTAATTCACGTGAACGACAAAATCACCGGGAGCCAGGTCAACAAAGGTGTCGATGACAGCCGACTTCACCCCCTTCTGCAGGCTCTTTGGCACATGCTTTCTGCGGCCAAAAATCTCGTTTTCCTGAATGAAAATCGTCTTAGAGTCAGCAATGCCAAAACCAGCGGAAATGGCCTGAGGAAGCACGGTAAGCGGGTAAAAGACCTTGCCTTTTGCGGCGGCAGCCTGAGCCCCCTCCAGGTCATCTCCTATAAAATCCCGGAGAATCTCCTTGATACGCAGGCTTTGGTTCTCATTATCCGCATAGATGATGACCTTCCATTCATCCGCCTGCAATGCAGCAATCTGCTCCTTCAGATAATTGATATTGCCAAAGAAACTGCGGGGCGGATCACAGGGAATTTCGTAATGAGGCACATCTGTCCGCTCTTCTTTATGGGCAACGGTTTCTGTATGAAGTGTACGAAAAAGTATACATCTTGAATGTTTTTCTGAGACCTCTGCAAAGGGAATGAGCATGTCGGAAGGCGGAAGCACGGGACTTTCCTGACGCGCCTTTCTGAACATACCCGTGTATTCGCGGTCAAAACTTTCCTGAGCGTTATTCAGCCGGTCGTAATCGCAAAAAAAGACTGTCGTTTCATCAGAAAGATAATCCAGCACCGAATAGCGTTTTTCCCACAGGGCAGGATAAAAAAGTTCCTCCCCTTCACTTTCACGGTTCAGACGCAATTCATCCAGCAGTTTTTCCTTGGCTTTTTTAGCGGCTTCCGTCAGTACCAGCGGCGGCGTTTTGTCACTTCCAGCCTCCAGTCTTGCAAGATAGGATTCCAGTTTTGAAACAAAGTCATCCGTCCAGATAACTTCTTTCATCGGATAAATCAGAAGGTTGTCCAAGGGAGCAACGGTAGTCTGGGTCTCAGGGTCAAAAGACTTTATCTGCTCGATTGCGTCAAAATCAAAGACAATGCGCGTTGCAAGATTTTCTCCCGGCGTAAAGATGTCCAAAACCTCACCGCGCAGGGTAAATTCACCGTGAACGGTCGTTTTTGGCACACGGATGTAGCCAAGAGCCGTCAGTTTTTCGGCAAGGTCAGTAGGGTCAATTTCTTCCCCCTTGTACACGCTGAACACAAGGGAACGCACATATTCGGGTGCAGGAAGGGGCGACTGAAGGCTTCTCTGGGTAACGATAAAAAGGCGGGGCTTAGTCTGTCGGGATAGACTCTGACGCTGCAGGGCAAGCCTTGCAAGTACGCCACTCCTGTTTCCAAACACTGCGGAACCAACCGCCGCGCTCCGATAGGGCACCAAGCCCCACCAGGGCAAAAGATAGGTCTCCACCCTGTCGGCAAAGACAGTATGCAAGTCGGTCAGCAAGTCTGCGGCATCTTTTTCATTCGGCACCACAAGCAGACTGTCCAGCGCACTTGCCGAGCATTTTCCTGCATTCTGTCCTTGCGAGTATCGCCCAGTTGTGGTATACTGTAAGGAAGAAATACACGCATCTCTGCCTGCCTCCATACATGCCGAGATGAAAAAACTTGTTGCAGCCCCCTGCAGTCCTTCTATTTCTGCACGAATGGCACCGGATGTATTCGCAATAGATTTTGCGCTAGTCTGAAAGGTCGTCCAGCGGGAAAGTGATTTTTGCAAGGTTTCTGAAAATAATGAGTTCATGTACTTCTTTGTTACCGAAAATATAAAAGTATTGCGGACTGCATCAAACGATACTTCCGCTTGGAGAAACTGTTTTGAAACGTACTCTTTTTGTCATTATAACGATTTTCGCACTTTTTGCACATAGTGTAGCAGCACAAACTGCACAAGACTTTTCAAAGGCATCCGTGGTAATCAAATTTTACGACCGCACGATGTACTATCCCGGAAGCACTGACGACAATCCCATTTTCGTACACATTTCCGTGGTCAACCGGGGCACAGAAACTTTGCGCTTTAAACTGGCTGATGACCGTATGTTCAGCCTTGACTTTACGGCCTACACAATAAAAAACAGCACCTTGCCAAAGACTGAAAAACTGGTTGTCAAACGCTCCACAAATCAGACGGTCTACTTCCGGGAAATCGCACTGGAAGCAGGAGAAGAATACTCATTCATCGAAAACGCAAAGAACTACATCAATTTTGACGAGCCTTCAATGTACTATCTGGAACTGAGTTTCTATCCTGAACTGTACAAATCACGGCAGACGGCAATCACCTCAAACCGCCTGAGCCTTGACATTCGCCCTGCCCCCCTCGCCGCCTCATCAACGGTACTGCCTGTGGAAAGCAAAAGCGCCTCCCTCTTAAAGCCTGAGGAAAAGTCTCCTGACAAGGTTGTGGAAGAAACCATTATCGCCCGCCAGAAATCTTTGTGGGATCAATATTTCCTCTACATGGATCTTGAGCAGATGATGCTTCGCAATGCAGATACGGAACGCCGTTACCGGGCGGCAAGTGCTGATGAACGTGCACGCCTCTTGGAAAGCTACAAGTCGGATTTGATGCAGAATAAGATTGACCATGATGTTGTGGCAGTTCCCGAGCGTTTCTACATCGAAAATACATCATATTCGCAGATTGACGGAACGGTAACTGTTCTGGAATGGTTCAAATACCCCACCTATCGTGAACGCAAGCGTTATGTATACAAAGTCCGCCAGCGTGACGGTATCTGGCAGATTTACGATTACAACGTAACGAACTTAGGTACTGAGTGAGCAACATGGAGATTTTATGAAAGCATTATTGGTAGCAGATAATAGCCTTGTCATCGACAATGTAAGTACAGTCCTCAAAACAGCGGGATATGACATCATCACTTATCACGCCCTTTTAAAAGCATTGGACAACATCGAGGAAATTTCTCCCCACCTGATTGTCATCAGCACAAAGGAATATCCCCGCCACTGGAAGACCCTTGCCCAATATGCTACCGTACCCATGGGAACCTATACCCCGCAGGTCATTCTGTACACAGGCGGAGAATTCAGCAAGGAAGACCAAGACAAGGCAGCAGCCCTGCACGTCCGCGGTTACTTTAAGTCAGTTGATGTGGACGGTCTGGACGAACTGCGCACGATTCTTTCTCAGGAAAATGATATTTTCTCAGGTGACCTTACCGAAGCCCCTGCGGAACTAAAACCCATAGAGATTCCCGATGATTTTGCCGAAGCCCATGCCCACGATGAAAAGATGCTCAAGGAATTTGTCAATGAAGAAGTATCTCATCCTGGCGTAAGCCTTGAAAAAATCGGACTGGAGATTGAAAATGAAGTTGTCCGCGCCGCTTCCCCCATTGAGGCCGCTTCCGTAACCGATGAGGAACTGGAAGAATCAGATGACCGCCTTGAAGAAGTGGCTGAAATCGCACCGGTAAATGAAGAGTCGGTTTCAGAAGCATTTGAAGCACAGGAAAAAGAAAAGGCTCCTGCCATTTCCATTGATGATATTCTCAAGCAGAATCAATCCTTTAACCGTTTTGCCGAGATTCCAGACATTAAGACAGAAGAAGAAGCAAAAACAGGCAGCGAAAAAACCTATGACTTTGGCGATATAAAAGGACGGCGGGAAGATGCCGGAGAGATTGGAAAGTCACCCATGGATTTGTGGGCAGAAATTGAAGCCGAAGGCGGATCGGCAATAGACGATGAGCCTGAACCAGAGCCGAATTTCAATCCCGTTTCCATTTCTCTTGATGAGTTGCGTGCCCTTGAAAGCGCAAAGCCTGCGGAAGCAGAGCCAGAAGCAGAAAAAACACTGGCAGAACAGCCAGAAGATGCGGCGAAAGACTCAGAAAAATCCCTGGCCGATTCCGTGGCATTCATGGACGAAGAACCTGGCGCAAACTTTATTCCGCTTTCAGAATCTCTGGCAATGCTTGGACAGGAAGATGGTGTAGAAGCGGAAAAGACCGAAGAAAGCAATATGGTTTCTGAATCTGAAGAATCTTTGGCAGATTCCGTGGCATTCATGGACGAGGAACCCGGCGCAAACTTTATTCCGCTTTCAGAATCTCTGGCAATGCTGGATGCAGGAGAATCATCTAGTGAGGAAGAAAGCGCAGTTGAGGAACCTGTAGCCGAAGAAACAGTACCAGAGCCAGAAGAAAAACCCATGCAGATTTCTCTGGAAGAACTGCTGAATGCCCAAAAAGCCATTGAAGGCGAGCGGGAAAAGCAAAAGGAAATGCAGAATTCCGTCAAGCAGAAAGTACAGCGCGTGGCGGAAAGCGCACAATATGTTGAGCAGGATCCCAATCACCCAGTCACCGTTACCCAGCGCGAAGTAGACGATGTCCAGCAGCGAAATCAAGTGCTTACCCAAGACGGTATTGTAGACGGTGAATCGCTGATGGAATCAAATGAAAGCGAAAATTCAGATGACAACGAGCCCCTGCCCACCGTAGACGCAATTTTAAAGCAGAACCAGCGCATGGACACAAAGTTGGACTGGCTGGCAGACGAAAATGCCGACGAGCCGGAAGAACATCCCGATACCGATGAACTTGACCTGATTACCGATCCTACAGGACAGGAAGCAAATGAAATTGCAAGTTCCATGCAGGATATCTTGAGCCAGAATCAGTTGATGGACAAGCAGCTTGCATGGCTGGCAGACGAAAACGCAGATGAACCGGACGCTCCTGAAGGCGCATTCGATGAAGACTATGAAGAACCAACCGGTATGTCTGCCTCAGAGCGCGATGCAAATGTGCAGGACATTTTGACACAGAATACAGCCCAGCCGAGTGAGCCCAGTGCAGATATGTCCGCAGACATAAGTGCCCTCCAGCAGATGGTGGACAAATTGAATGTGCAGCGTTCTGTTGTCTGTACCGTGGTTATGACAAATCCGCAGACAGGAGCAATTGTGTCTGGTAATGCCCGCAACTACAATAGGCGTACATTGGAATTCACTCCTGATATTCCTGAATTCACCAAGGAATTTACCGAGGGAACACGCATTCCACTTGTCAGCATTAAAACGGAAGATGAGATTGTAGCGGCAAGCGCAACTGTTATCACAAGCGGCGAACACTACCTTATCTCAATAAACAAAGATGAGTAATCCAAACGCAAAATTTTTCTGCGAAAGTTGCGGAGCGGAAGTTCCACGCAATGCACGCGTTTGCAAGAAATGCGGACGTTTTTTCTCCTCTGTACGATGTCCAAACTGTGGGGCAACGGGCAGTCCCGACAAATTCACCAATGGATGCCCAAAATGCGGCTACACGGTAGAAGGAAGTGCCTCAGCCGCTTCCGAGCAGGAGGATGAAAAAGAAGGAAAGGTCTCCCGAAAGGCAAGAAGAAAAATGAAATCTGCAATACGCTCAAAAGCAAGTGCCTTTGGTGCAAAGAACAATGCTGATGAAGCACTCCCCTTTTGGATGTATGTTTTAACAAGTCTTGTTCTTATCGGACTTTTATTCTTCATTATGCATTATTTTGGCCGTTGACTGCTTGACACAAATCCCCAAATTTGATAATATGTTTTCACTTGCCCGGATGGTGGAATTGGTAGACACGCTAGTTTCAGGTACTAGAGCCTTCACGGGTGTGCAAGTTCAAGTCTTGTTCCGGGCAGCATAAACCGACCTTTTACAGGTCGGTTTTTTATTTTACAGACTGATGTAAATGCGACGACCGTCACTTGGATTAAGAAAGTCCAAGGCGCTTGCCGTAAAGGAGAGCACCCCCTCTGCCTTGTCCTTAGAAAGCGGATTATAAAGAGAATCATGCTGCACGGGAAGCCCCAGCCAAGCCAAATGACAGCGCACCTGATGGCGATAGCCTGCACTGATACGGCAGAGGGCGGTAGATTGGTCTTGCAGCATAATTTCCGTGCGGTAGAGGGTGGCATCGCTTTTCTTTAGGGCTGCTTTTCCTGCCTGTGGGGTAACAGGCCGCACGGCACGATGCTTTGGTCCATACCCTCTAAACTGGCTTTCCACAAAAACAGGTGTGTCTAAAGAAATTGCATGGTAATCCAGAGGGGGTGGCGGAAATCCCTCTGAGCACATTTTCGCCATCTGACTGACAGTTAGAGGGGTAACATGAGCGGTGTAGTGCTTGATAAATCCCCCCTCTGCCTGTAGTTTCATAAAATAATCATAGGACGCTTGCGTGGAGGCGATTAAAACACACCCTCTGGTAGCAGTATCAATACGGTGAACCAAGCCTTTTTCCACTGCTTTCCTCCCCTCTACCCCTGCTATTTCAGGAAAAAGCGACAGAGCCTGAGTCAGGGCAGAATCATCTCCAGGCCTTAGAGGGGCTGATGCTAAGCCAGAGGGCTTATCCAGAACAAGAAAGGGTTCCTTTTCGCTGGGTTCATGGAGAACGGAAACAAAAAGTCTTTTCATCGCCCACCCTCTGGAATGCCTTTGGGATAGTTTTTGTGCAAAGTACGAAGTACTTTCTTGAATCTGAGGGGGGTAGCAGCCTTAAAAGTTGTATATTTTTTTTCTCCAGGAAGACGAATTTTCAGCATAAAGGCATGGAGCATGAGCGTAGCCCCCTCAAAAACAGTTCCCTTTGTGTGTCTGCCGTAGAGAGGGTCTCCTAAAATTGGACAGCCCAGGTATTTTAAGTGTACGCGAATCTGATGGGTGCGCCCCGTCTTGAGTTTGAGGGCCAGCAATGCATAGGGACCATAGGTGGCAATCACTTTGTAGAGGGTATGGGCAAACTTTCCGCTTTGGGTATTGGTAACCGCCTTAAAGCGTTTCCTGTCCTTGGGGTCGCGGATAATCTGAGTTTTGATTTCCCCTTTTGCCTGAGGGGGACGGCCTGTAACGATGGCGATATAGATTTTTCCTAACCGCCTGCCCTTAAACTGTGCCTGCAGCCACTCCTCTGCATGGCGGTTTTTTGCAGTGATGATAAGGCCGGAAGTATCTTTGTCCAGGCGGTGCACGATGCCGGGCCTCCGCTGCTCCAAAAGCTGTGCAGGAGGAAGACCGGTTTGCTGAGGAAGGGATGAACGTCCCCAATGAAAGAGCAGTGCATTTACCAGCGTTCCCGTCCAGTTCCCGGCGGCAGGATGGGTTACCATGCCCTGTTTTTTGTTGACGACCGTTACATTGTCGTCTTCATAGATAATGTCCAGGGGAATGTCTTCTGGAATGATGTCCGTAGGGATATTGTCTTCCCATTCGATGTCTATCTGATCGCCTGCCCCAACTTTTGCTGACAGTTTGGTACGAATTCCGTTGAGCATGATTTCTGAGACACCACTTTTAAGTTTTGAGCGGTTCATGCCCTTGGGAAGCGACGCAATGTATTTATCCAGACGGACTTTTCCTGTAAAATCAGCAGGAATCTTTGCGCTAAAAAACGGCACTTTCCAGTCCACCTTGGAGATATTCTTGGGGTAACTGTACTTCTGGAGGCGGAAGCTCGCCATTTTTTCGCCACTGTTCCTGACCTTTCCGCATCTGCTGGCTCAGGGGAATAATCTCTACCTCATCAGGACGCTGCCTGCGATTCTTCTTTTCCTTTGCATGCCGCCTGATAAGCGTGATGCCTAAATCAATCAAGCCCAGCCCAAGACTGGTTGCCGCTGCAATGCCAATGATTGCCGCCTGATCACCTGAGTCAAATCCAGAGGAACTTTTATCAAGGGGGCTGTGAAATTCACCTTTTGCAATCAGGGAATAGCCTACCGTTGTCCACAAGGTGACAAAAGGAAGGGAACCAAAGGTGATGATTTCCGTGCGGCGCAAATCCTTTATCCACTGGGGAAAATTGACATCCTTGTAGGTGGTGTCTTCTGCAATGAGCGGAGTGAGAAGAAATGACAGCATGAGGAGCAGAGAAATCAATTTTTTCATTGACGTGCTCCAAAAATTGCACTTCCTATGCGGACGATGGTAGCCCCCTCTGCAATGGCAAGCGGATAATCGCCGCTCATGCCCATAGAGAGCTCAGGAAGCGAAATCGCATACTTCTCTGAAAAAGTATCCCTCAGGCCGCGGATGATACGGAAAGACCTCCGAATTTCTTCCTCATTGTCCGTATTAGGTGCCATGGTCATCAAGCCTGTGAGGGTGATATGGGGATAGGTTTTCTGCGCACAGAGGGAAATGGCTCTTTCAAGTTCAGCACTATCGGTAAAGCCTGCCTTAGTCTCCTCACCCGTGTGGACTTCCAGAAGCACGTCTATGTTCTTGCTGATTTTCGCACACTGCCTTTCAATTTCTTCCAGAACCACAATGCGGTCTACCGATTCAATGCAGGAAGCAATTTTTACCGCATCACGCACCTTGTTCCGCTGGAGCGTGCCGATTATATGCAAATCAAAGTCATAGCCACGGGAAAGCAGTTCCGAAAATTTTGAAAAGGCTTCCTGCACTCGGTTTTCGCCAAAAAATCGCTGTCCAGCCTCAATGGCTTCTATTACAGATTCCAGCGGATGAAATTTGCTCACGGCAAGCAGGCGGACACTTTCAGAGGAGCGTCCGGCGGCAGCTTCCGCGCTACGAATTGAGGCATTGACCTGTGCAAGATTTTCAGCAATCGACATTTTTTCCTACTTTTTCTTACCTGACAGTATAACAGATTCAACAGCATCACTCAATGCAAGAAGCCTTTCCACGGAAAGATTTTCCGCCCGCTCAGTGGGAGCAATAGCGGCCGTCTCCAGGGCTGCATCCGCCTGCTCCCCGCCCTGCACAAAGGGAAGCAGGTTATTGCGCACCGTTTTTCTGCGGGAGGCAAAGAGGGCTCGAATCAGCTTCATAAAGCCCTGGGGGTTCTTGCAGCGGGGAAAATCCTCTTTTTTTGTCAGCAAAACAGCACGGCTTACCACATTGGGCTTTGGCCAGAAATTACCTCCCGCCAAGTCAAGGAGCGTCTTTACATCATATGCCCACTGACAGAGCACTGAAAAGGATGAGTAGTCATCACTTCCGGGTTTTGCCACCATACGCTGTCCCACTTCTTTCTGAATGGTAAAGGCACATTTTTCAAAACGAATGCCCGCATTGATGGTGTCTCCGATGATGGTGGCGGCAATATTGTAGGGCAGGTTGCCAAAAAAACGGTCGGGCACCCCCTGCTCCGCCTGCTTCCGCCAGGTTTTCAGCACGTCGCCCTCCACCAGCGTAAAGGCACCTTTTTCTCCGTAGTCAGCAAAAAACTGAGAAATCATACGGGCAAAACCGTAGTCAATTTCAAAGGCAGTCAGCCTTACCCCGCGGCGCAAAAGTTCGTCAGTCATGGCTCCCAGCCCCGGTCCCACTTCCCAGACGCTTGTACCTTCATGTACGTCAAGTCCGTCCACAATCGCCTTACGAGCCTGTTCATTTACCAGAAAATTCTGTCCGAATTTCTTCTGCATGGCAAGTCCCATCTGGTCGAGAAAGGCTTTTAAGGCAACGGGCGAATTGTAGTCAGGATGGGTCAAACGTCACTCCTTTTGCACGGGCGAAAAAAACAGCGGTGTTTTTTATCAGCTCATAGAATAGATTCAGTATAGCACCAATTGCGGGTGAAAGAAAAGGGAGAGCAAGACACAAAACAAGGCCTGCCAGTCCGGCATAGAGAAAATACACCACAAGGGGAGAAACAATCACCGAGGCAAGGATTCCCACCGGCATGAGTTTTCCAAAAAGGCGAAGGGTTACTGGAGCGGTAAAAAGCTGGGCGGCGGCAGAATCAGAAAGCGCGGAAGTAAGGCGAGGCAAAAAACGGCGGGAAAAGAGTCTTTTTACGTTTGCACTTACCAGTAAAATGCCCGCCAGAGCCCCGTAGGACAGCATAAAAGCCGCCGTATGCGCATGGCCGGGAAAAATCACCAGATGCAGGAGAAAACTCACGGAAAGCACCGTTACGCCCGAAGGACGATTCATGCGCAAGAGAGAAGATGCAAAAAGGATGAGCGTGCAGAGCATAGCCCGAAAGAGGGATGGCGAAAGTCCTGCAAACCACACGAAAAACATAATTGCACCCAACTGCAAGCCGTCAGCGACCGTGCGAGAGGCGGCTTTCTTTCCCAAAAAGAGCGCAAGACCAGAAAAAAGCGAAAGGTGCATACCAGAAAGCGCAAGAATATGGGAAAGCCCCGCATTTCTAAAGGAGTCGGAAACAATGCCCTCCGTGTATTCCCGCGAGCCGCTTACCAGTGCCAGTAAAAGACCGCCCGCATTTCCCCAGGTGAACAGAATCCGCCGGAACTGCAGGCGGCAGAGGGCGCGAAAATGCCTGAGCCGGCAGGAAATTCCGCTTCCCCAGCCCAAAGCCCTTACGCTGCTGGCAACAAATTCATGGGGCTTGCTGCCAGGAGTTACGGAGAGAGACAAGCGGCTCCCCGCATCAATCAGAATGCCACCCTGCACACGGGAGGACGTATAGACTTTTCCCGGATAGAGGGATTCCACTATGTCGGCTGGAATGAGGACGGATACCTGCCCCCTGGCTGACGCACGGGCATCGTTGACGGTTGCCACGCTTTCTACGGCAAAATCCATGCGGTATGAGCCTCCAAGAGCCTGTGTCTTAGCAGGATTTGACGAGACGCTGCCCGTAAGCAGGCAAATGTCACGCTCGGCAAAGAGACTTTGGAAGGGGTCGCGGTTCTGCACCGTGACTTTTCCAGAATACACTGCCAGCGCACAAAAGGCGGCGGCAGCAACAAAAGGATTCACTTGAACCAGAAGCTTTTTAAGCCATTTTGGCAGTTTTACCATTTCAGTTTGGCAAGGGCATCCCTCGCCGCAGCAATGACATCCTGCGGATATGTCAGATAGGTGACGTACAGCAAATTATCAAAGGCAGCCTTATCGCCCAGCACTCCCAGACCATTGATTACGGCAAGCACAACCGGCTTGGCAGGATACATGCTCTGTTCAGCATTCCTGTTAAGATCCGCCAGATAAGCAGAAAGTGCCTGTGCCGTTCCTGTAGAGGTAAGCTGCGCCATGCTCTGTATCACTGATACAAACTTGTCCTGAGCAAGCACATTCGACTCGTACTCTTGCCGTGCGAGCGAAAAATACCTGATGACCAGTGGAGATGCCCGAACCCAATGGTTGTCGGAAATCACCTTCATTGCGTCAATCTGCAGGTTGACAGTCTCTTCCATGCGTCCTGAAAGATCCTCCGTATTATATATAGCCTTTGAAAGTGCATTTTCGGCTATTTCTGCCTTAAAATTCTGCGATTTTTTTTCAGTTTTTGTTAAAAGCGTAAAGAAAGCATAGGTTTCTGACAAATTTGCCATGGAAATCGCCTTTACCGAGTCTGCAAGGGAGGCAGCAGAAAGGGCGATAAGGGCATCCTCCGTCTCCGCCCTAAAATCACTCCAGCGGTTGCTTTTCCATGCCTCGTAGACAATTTCAAAAGTCTTGCTGTCACCAATTTTGCCCGCTGCGGTGATAGCGGCCTTTGTGGTGTCATTCTGCTGGCGAGCGGCAAAAAGATAGCCGTTTACCAAATTGACTGCCTTTTGGGAGATATATTTTGTCGTCACCAGTTTGTCCAGCACGGCAATCTTTACGGTTTCATCATCAAACTGATTGAAGGCCTTGACCAGTTTTTCAGCCAGTGCATCGGCATTTTTCTGAGAGACTTCGCTTGCAGGCAGAGAAAGAATTGAAGCAACGGCAAGGGCGGATAAATCGCGGTCAGCACCAAGAAACTGCCTGTTTCCGATTGCAAAATCAAGGCCGGCTTGAGCCAGGGATTCGTCTCCGCTGGACTCACGAATGGCGGCAGTTTTATCGGCGATATTTCCCTTGATAAATTTGCGCTGGGCATCTGTCACCACCTGCGCAAAAAGAGAGGTCATCATTAATCCGATACAAGATACTGTTACAAACCCTTTCATATCGCTTCTCCATCAGCTTCATCGTCTTCCACAACTTCCAGCTCCGCAAGACTATCAATGTCTACATCTCTTTCCAGTTTCGGCATGGTCACCGTAATCTGGGGTGCCGTAGGATTTTTATCCGCATCAGCCAGGGTCACCTTTTCTTCCTGGGGAGCAGTCTCATCCTGGGCGGCATCTGCTTCCGTCTCGGCAAGAGCCACAAGAACTTCCTTCTCTTCCTGGGGCAGAATGTCGTAGACAAAGGCCAGAACCGCATTTCGCATGTCATCGGTAATGTTTACGCATTCAAAATGCAGACGAGACTGGTTGTGGGTCTTATTGTATTCCACTGCCCTGACGATACCATACATGATAATGACTTTGTCCTGCAAGGTAAACTGAATCTTTATCTTGACATTGTTCCTTCCCAAGCCGCCCACGCGAATCAGCGCTCCGTCCTCAGAAATATCTTCCAGAAGACACTTGTAGCCCGGCTGTGATTCCGCGGCAAAGTCCATAACGTCGTCCGTCATAAAATACAGGTAGGCAACCATATTGCAGGGAGCCCTCACCGACCGCCTTTTTTGTGTACGCAAAAGCTTGTTGGTATGATTGATGTAGATTGCAGGAGTTCCAAGATGAACGCCTGTCTCCGCCACAAGCGTGTCAAACACATAGCCTGCATCGCCCTTCCGCCACAAGTAGACGCTGATTCTCTTATGCAGCCATGCATCAGCCTTTAGGTTAATCAGTTTTTTCTGCGTGGGAAGCCGACAGACAATATAGCGACCGCTATCCAAAATTTCGGAGGAAAAGACGCCATGCTTAGGCAGGATAATGCGGAGTTTCTGTCCCTTGTAGAGATAACGGGTTGAATCCAGCCCCTTTTTATTCTCATGCTCTATGCTGATTTTCGTACGGTATTTGTAGAGTTTGCTTAAAAAATCCTGTACTTCCGGCGAATATTCTTTGCCAGATGCCTTTGACTCCGTGATGAAGTGAGAAATGGCCTTGTTCAACGCGGGAAATGAAACATACAAATCGAGCGGTTCTTCAACAGCAGCCCGCTTCGCAAGTTTCCAGAACATGGATATTTCAGAAAAAGTGAAGCCCGCGTCTGCTCCCGTTGAAAAAAAGCGGATTTTATCGGCAAATACAAACAGCAGGCGAATGGCTATGAGGAGGACAAGAGCCGTTATAACTAAAACCAAAATCATTTTTTATCTCTCTGTATGCTACCAGCCTGTGGAAAAAAAGGCACAGAAACACTAGTATATTTTATATGCAAAAACGATTTTTTTCCACTGAATTTTTCATTATTCTGCTTTTTTTTGCACTGCCGCCCATTATCTTTCCAGGGGAAAATCCCGCACAAAGGGAAGTGCATTTTTCATGGGTAAGTTTTGCGCTGGCGGCTCTGGCGGGAGGACTATGGTGGCAGATGAAAATGCAGTCCGCTGACAGAAATGAAGAAAACAAAGATACAGGCCGAGTGACGTTTTTTCTGCAGCAGGGACAGGCACTCGTCACCTTTGGGGGACTGCTTGTCTGTGCGGGGCTTCTTGAGCTAACCGCGCGATTTATACTTGGTGCAGACAGCAGCACCGTCCTTCTGCCGCCAAAAAACGCATTTGGCTGGGTAAACGCCGTTTTTGGAACGATTTCTGCCGCTTTTTATGAAGAAGTCCTCTACCGCGTCTACCTGCCTGACAGGGCAAAAAAAATCTTTGCAAGGCAAAAAAATCACGAAAGCAATGATGAATCCCGTCAGAAAAAAAAGGCATGGCTCTGCGAAATTTTTGTCCTCATACTCTTCGCGCTCGCCCACCGATACGCAGGCTGGCTGTCCGTGGCGAATGCACTGGCAGGAGGAATTCTTTTGCGAATCTGCTACAAAAAAACGGGTGCCCTGTGGACAAACCTTTCGGCCCATATCGCATACAATGCCGTTATGACTGCCATCAATCTTGGGTAAAAATCTCCCTGAGGCGGTTATAAGTCCAGCCACTGATTTCAAAGGCAAAGCGCAGAGAGCCCACCATGTCCGCACCCTGCCCGCCAGCAGCAAAAAACCACTGGTATTCACAGCGAAAGGCTCCATCCTCACGGGGAAAACATGAAATGACTTCGGTATTCCCCTGGCCATCGGAAACAGTCAATCGGGCGGAAAATCCTGCAAAGTCAGCCTGTGCAGAATTTTCAGGCGACAAGACAAGACCATGACGCAAAACCGTAAGGTCATGCAATTTTTTTGAAAAATCAGCAGAATTTTCATCAATTCGGCGTATTTTCTGCCCCTTTTCTTGAAAAACAAAGGCAATCGGCTCCGAAATCAACTGAATCAGTGCAGACCGAGCCCAATAACTAACGGTTGTTTGCAGGTACTGACTGAAATCATCATTCGTTTCATACCGCTTATTTTTGCCTTCCACCGCAAAAGAAATGCGATTGGTAAGGGAATGCACTGCGTAAAAGTCTACTATTGTATACAAGTTAACATCATCTCTAAAATGAACCGTAAAAAAAGAAGGCTGATTAGCACGGCTACTGTCTAAAATAGTATACATCTTGCGTATTTTTATAGCACTATTCAGCAGCCCGTCTACGAGCCTGTTTTCAGCAGGAAGAAGACACTCCCCGTCACTGACCGTCCAGCCAAAAGCCTGATGCGCAAGGGTAAGCATTTGACCGCCAGACTCAATGATAATTTCACTTACTTCATTTTTATGGGATGGATTTAGCAAGGCAGACTGAAAGGACTTTGGTGCGGATTTTTGGCTGACAGAAGGTAAGAAAGAAATGCAGCAAAGTAAGCATGTAAGAGCCGCAAGCAGGCAAAGTCTTTTATTCAAGAGTGTCATATGTCCTCCCGATTAAAGCCTTTGCGCTCAACATGTAGGGCAAAAGCCGTTGCTCCAATCAACAATGGCAGCATAATAAACAGGAAAAATAGGGTTTTGTTCCGCGTTGCTTTGAATGTTTGCATATCGGTGATTTTGTAGAGCCTGTTGTTTGGGACTGCTTTTTCCAGCAAGGCAGCAAGGGCATCATCTCCCCGCAGACGCAGAAGCATGAGGGCAAGGAAATCGTAATTACGAAAATCATTTCCCCTTTCGGTTGCCGTAAAGGCCGTCATTCCAGAGTGAGCAAGATACTGGTCTGCAATAAGGGCGACTTTTGTTTCTGTAAAGCCAGTCTCATAGTAGCCCCTCATAGCCCCGTCATTATATGCACCTACAATAAACTGAGCCGTTTCTGCGTGAGCATCCTTGGCCGATTTTGCTACCGTAAAGGCATTGGTCTGAAAAAGCGACTGCGCCGTGTCATGAGGAAGAGAATCTGCCTCATGCTGAATCCATGCACTGCTTGTTGTTACGAGAAGGGGCTTGGTATTTTCATAGAGCACCAGAGGACTTGCCCAAAAAAGCGAGAGCCCCCGGCGGGTGGATTCCTGGGGCAAGATTGAAAGCCAGAGGGGATAATTTACCGTGTACTGCAAGGCATCAGCGTCAGCACTTTGAAGCATCAGGGGAAGATTTGCAATATCGTTTACCAAAGCCTTTCCAAAAGTAAAGCCCCAGCTGCCCAGCACGGGAATCAACGTATCCCGCTTTTTGCTGACAGTCCAATCATCTTCTATCGCAACACTGTAGGGAGAAGTCGCTATGAGGGCAGGCATACCAGAAAAAACGGCATGTTCAATGGCCGCACTTTCTTCCCGACTTAGAGCCGATGAGCCAAAGACAAGCAGTTCACTGCCCTGTCCTCTTTCTTCTGTTTTTTCAGCAAGCTGGAAAGGCTCAATTATTTCTGTTGCAAAACCCATTGCATTGAGCCAGGGAGAAACATAGCCATACTCATTCTGAATGCTGCGGCCGTTTCCTGCAAGAATCAAGACTTTTTTTTGCCGCCCAGTAACTAAGTCCTGTACACGGCGGGTCAAATCATATTCCAGCGTATCAGTGGAAAGGACAAAGGGAATAAGCGTCTGTTTATCCTGATATTGCATCAATACAGCAGAATATACCGTGATAAATTCAGTTTTTGTACCAGTATCATTTCTAATCTGCTGCCCCTGAATACCAAGTGCATTCAGTTTATCTCCATCGGGTTTGTCAAACTGGAGCGAAAGGCGGGAACTTTGCGAGCAGTAGGTAGAAAGATATTCAGCAACATCGTTTGTCTGCGGGTAGTATTTTTTTAACTCTGGCGAACGATAATAGGTAATGCGCAGGGGATTCTCCAGTTTGCCTACCAGTTCCCGCGTTGTTTTTGAAAGGGAAAAGATTCGGGCTTGGGTCAAGTCAAGGCGAAAATACAGGCGGTGAAAGGCGATGGCAGAAAAAAGCAGTATGAGAAAAAGGAGCAATGCAGTAAGCGAAGGAATTCTGCGCCCCGTGCGTTTATACTCAAATCTAACGGAAAGCAGGATACAAAAAAGGCTTGCAAGAACATAAAAGCTGATGTCCCGGCTATCGAGAATACCTTTGCCAGCCGTGCTAAAATGCCAGACAAGGCTCAATCCTTGGCAGAGAAAAGTGACGACACTTCCGGTCTCAACATACAGGGGAAGCAAATGCAGTACATTGGTAAGGACAAGGAAAAATACGCTGAGCAAGAGGGGAAAGGCCGTGGTATTTGAAAAACGGGAAAAGACAGAAAGACAGAGGGCCGAAGCCGTACAGGCATACAAAAAAATTCCCAGATAGCCTGCAAGAACCTGGCCGAAATCTACCTTTCCAAAAAGATTTACGCAAAGGGGCAAGGCCGTCAACAGCAGCAGCGGAAAAACAAAGGCAGAGAATATCGCCAGGGTAAGTGCAAAAAACCGCTGTAGGGGAGCAATGGGAATAGAATCGTCTAAAATCAGACGGCGCAGGCGCATCACCAATAGCGGCAGGGTCACAATTGAAACATAGGGCAAACTTGTAAAAAAAGGACGCAAATCCGTACTTCCTGCTCCCGCAAGAAAAAAATGCCCGACAAAGAAAAAGCGCAGCACACAAAAAAACACGGTTACCAGCGATGCAATATAAAAAAGAGGGTCTATGAGATATGCAAAAAGAGCACTTTTGTAAAGGACAAGCATTCTTTTCATACAGCATTTTCTCCCTGCGTCAGCCTAAAAAAGGCTTCTTCCAAGGAAGCCGCATCATTTTGCCGAGCAATTTCCTCTGCCCTGCCATAGGCAACAGTTTTTCCCTTATGAAGAATGCAAATTCTATCGCAGAGCGCATCAACTTCCTGCATGAGATGGGTTGAAAGCAAAATGGTTCGCCCTTTGGCAAGGGTTCTAATCAGGTTTCGCATCCTGACAATCTGAGCGGGGTCTAGTCCGCTTGCCGGTTCATCCAGCACAAGGACAGGAGGATTAAAAATCAGGGCATCAGCAAAGGCCAGTCGTTCACGATAGCCTTTAGACAGTGTAGCGATTTTTTGTGTATATACTTCGCTGAGTGAACAAAGATTGACAACCTGCAAAACGGCCTCACGAACATGCTGAACGCCGTGCAATTGCGCAGTCATGGTAAGTTCTTCCTTAACCGTGTATTCAGGAGAAAAATTTACCACTTCCGGCACAAAACCCACCAAAGTGCGCACTGCAGAAGGATTTTCCTCAGCGTCAATGCCATGTACACGCACGCTGCCAGAAGAAGCAAAATGCCGTGCCGCCACCGCTTTTAGAACAGTAGTTTTTCCGGCTCCATTTTCCCCCAAGAGTCCGGTAATCATGCCTTCTTCGCAGGTAAAAGTAACGCCCTCTACCGCCGCTTGCCCTTCGTGATATGACTTTGAAAATGAAAGCAGTTCAATCATCGTCTCTTTCCGATTTTGCAGGACTTAATCTATGTAGGGAATCTCAAAATGCATGCGGTCATGGGTGAGCTCAGCGGCAGGATAGACTTCCCTCGCCTGCTCCAATAACAGATCCAATTCACGGTCAGTATAGCGAGGACTGTAATGAATCATAGCCATGCGCCGCACCTGGGCATCCCTGGCAATAGTCCCTGCCTGACGCGCCGTCATATGTTTTTTTTCCTTTGCCTGGTCAGCCAAATCATCGGCAAACATACCTTCGCAAATCAAAAGGTCTGAACCGCGCACTTCTTTTGCAATGGAAGGTAAATACTGTGTGTCAGTCACAAAACTGAATTTTCGCCCGCTTCGGCTTTTTCCCATCACCTGCTCCGGGCTGACTGCGCTGCCATTTTCTGTCGTAACGCTTTGTCCATGCTGCAATTTGCCCCAGAGGGGACCGCGGGGAACGCCAAGAGCCAAGGCTGCTTCCGGATTAAACTCACCGGGTCGATTAACTTCTTCCAGCGTATAGCCTACGCATGTCTTGGTGTGGGAAAGGGGAAATGCCCGGATATAAAAGCCGTCTCCTTCGTGTACCAGGCAGGGAGCCGTGATTTCCTTTACGATGACAGGATAATTGATGTACATGTCCAGCACTTTGCGGCTTGTTTCAATATATTCAGCAATTTTTGGCGGTCCATAGATATAGAGAGGCTCAGTGCGGTCTACCTGTGCAGAAAGCATCATAATGCCGGGAAGCCCCGTCACATGGTCAGCATGGGTATGGGAAACAAAAATGGCATTGATTTTTTTCCATTTGAGGTTCAGTCTGCGCAAACTGACTTGAGTACCTTCGCCACCATCAAATAAAAACAGGTCTCCATCGCGTCTCAGCAATACAGAGGTAAGGTGACGGTAAGGTAAGGGCATCATTCCGCCGCAGCCCAACACAAATGCTTCCATATTCATAGAGCTATTTTACTGTTTTTTCTAGGATTTTCCAAGTCTTTGTCCTATTTTCTTTTTGCCCAAGGATCTTCGGTGCCGCCCTTCAAAAGCTCACTCATGTTTACGCCGTAACGGGATTTTGAAGTCCCCTGTAATGACGAAGGAATACGAAGGCGCTCATAAGACACATTTGCTTTTGGCTGAGGGTCAAGTTTTTTGCGCTCTGCCTGAATCATTGCGCGGACTTTTGGCGAAAGCCCCGTCAGTGCAAGCGCACTATCCAAAAGAGCCTTCTTTGCCTCCACTTCTGCTGCTGAAAGATTATTGGCTTCCGTATAAAGACGGATTGCCGCAAGGTCATCACTTGCCCTGCTGAAAAATGGATGAGGATTGGGAATGTAGCCAGTCTGCACCTTCTGATTTTTTTCATCCCTTGAATCCAAATAGGACACCTTCAGATAGTCCAGAAAAAATTCATCATCGTGCAAGGCAATAATCGTATTTGCAGGAATTGAAAGGCGATTTTCTGAAGGCTGGCTCTGCGTATCCTGCATTGAAAGAGAAAAAGGCATTGAGTCAACGAGCAGTACAGGAAGAGCCCGTAGAACAAGGAAATCTTCCTGCACCCACAGGTCGCTTCCGTCACCCTCTCCTGTTGAAACGTGAACATAGTTTCGCAAGACGGTATCTTTTGTATTGAGGCATTGCAATTTGCTTTCTACAAGATGGTCTTTTGCCTTCTTATCGCTATTCGGGTATGCAAGCAGTGCCTGACCCAGGGGCAAATCGGAAAGATAGTTCATGCATCCGTCTTCGCCCAAAGTCCAGTAAGCACCGCCCAAAGCGACAGCATGAATGGGCTGAGGCTCGATGGGCGGATTTTTCTTGCAGGATGCGACACATAAAAGGATGGCGACTAAAAATACCCAATGAAAGATACCGAAATTTCGCAAAACTTACACTTCCTGTTCGGTCATTTCCTTGTAGAATTCTGCGTAATCCTCTCTCTTTTCATTGGTAAAGGCAATCGCCGTGCGCGGATGTTGATTCAAGAGACCGGTTACAAGATACTGCAAGTCATAGCCCCACATGATGCCGTCTTTCTTGAGCTTGAGCATATGCTTTTCAATGAATTTGAGCACATGGAAGACATTGTACTTGGGGTTGTGAAGGAAGCCCAAAAGATTTTCCATGGAGCAGTTTCCCGCACCGCGTCCCATGCCATTGTAGGTGGCATCAAGCCAGTCCACGCCGTCACCAACCGCTTCAATGGTGTTTGCAAAGGCAAGCTGCTGATTGTTGTGGGCGTGAATGCCCAGTTTTTTCTGATATTTGTCCGCATATTCCTTGTAGAGGCTTGCAATACGCTGCATCTGTTCAGGATATATAGAACCAAAGCTATCCACGATGTAGATGGTATCAACAGGAGATTTTCCCAGCATGTCCAGTGCAACGCGGATGTCACCTTCCTGAGCAGTAGAAATGGCCATGATATTACAGGTAACTTCATAGCCTTTTTTCTTTGCATCTTCAATCATTTCGAGCGCACCGGCAATCTGATGCACATAGCAGGCCACACGAATCAAATCCAGCGGTGAATTGGCGCGGTCATGGATGTCTTCCCTAAAGTCACAGCGGCCAACATCTGCCATAACGGCAAGCTTAACTTTCTTTTCACTGTTTTCACCAATAACTTTCAGAATATCATCATCATCTGCAAACTTCCATTTGCCGAATTTCTTAACGTCAAACATTTTTTTGGAAGCCTTGTAGCCCACTTCCATATAGTCTACACCCGCATCAATATTAGCCTGATACAAATCCTTTACAAAGGAGTCTGTAAAATAAAAATCATTGCACAAGCCGCCGTCACGCAAGGTGGCATCAATCACGCGAATAGAATCTCTGTATCCCAGTAATGAGGAAATTTCTTTCATTTTTTTCTCCGTTTTATAACAATTACTGCAGCAACTACAGTATTTATACACAAGAAAACCTTATGCATTACTCATCATAACGCATTTCAGACTCTTTGTATAGAATCAAAGAAACATAAAGAAGACTTTCATACGCCTTTGATGACTTCATAGAAGAGGCAGTCGTGGGCACACTTTCCCGTAAAGGCTCCTGCACAGGTCGGCATTTTGCTTAGACGCTGAGCCTCATCATCGGAGCGCGAAATACGCTTTCGGACATAGCCGATATTTTCAAAATTTGCCTCCTTTCCCTTTTCCATTGCAGCACAGGTATTTATCCACACCACATTGCAGTCATCATGGGCACAAAGGTCAGAAGACTGGCGGAAATCATAGGAGCCGGTAGAATATGAAGGAACAATAATCAGTGTCAGTTTAAAGCACCTCATAAGCTGCTCCATATATTTTGTCGTCAAAAAGTCTTTGCAGATAAGGATTGCCATTCTTCCAATTCCCTCGTAATGGAAAATATTCACTACAAGGCTGGAATTAATGCCTTCAAGATAACCGTTGCCGTTCTGTTCCACACGGAAGGGATTTTGCTTTCCTTGTCGGCAAACTACAGAGCCATGATTATCCAAAATGGTAACCATATTGCGGTTATTTTTCCAGAAAGACGGCAGTATGATAAGTGAAGGAATTGTTTTCTGCGCGGATGAAGAAAGTGCATGGATTTTTTGGATAATATACTCCTCCATGGCAGGGTTTCCCAGCATTTCAGGAAAAACAATGATGTCGCTGTCTTTTTTTCCAGCCTCAAGGATTTTATTCCATATCAGGTCATTATCTTTTTCATAATCAAAGCCCTGATAATCAATTTTAAAATACTGCACCTTGCTTTCATCATACATGGAAACCGTAAAATGAGCTTCCCTTCTGAGTGGTGTAGCGGCAATCTTGAGAAAGTGTTTTTCAGCAAAATGAGGAAAAAACGACTGGGACAAAAAGAAATGCTTGTCAATCAATTCACCCAAAATAGAGTTTTCCATGAGGAGCAGGTTGAAAAGAAAATTATCCATGCGGTTGTAGTAATGGGAAAGCCTGCGCTTACGTTCCCAAATACAGGAGCAGCGCGGCAAAAGGCCAATACCAGTTGCCTCACGATTGGTGTTAAGAACCACAGAAAAATCATCTTTTTGAAATTCAGCAGTCTGAACCCGGAGAACCGTTTCAAGCGCGTCGTCAAGAAGCTGTGCCAAACCGACGACGGCAAAATAATCGCCTTCCTTTTTAATATCATCTGCAAAAGCAAGCAAGGAAGCCAAAAAATCTTCAGTAAGCGATTTCTGGCTTAACTGCAATACTTCATTGTCTGCAGAAAGAAGTCCTCCAACGCGACTATTGACAAGCGAATAGATTCGTTCTTTTTCAGAACGTGAGATGCAACTGTATTTTACAAAGAAATCTTCTGTACAAGAACTGATAACATATGAGCAAAGTTCAGCCACAAGATTATAGATTTTGTGCATAGCCACAAGCCTATTTCCAAATAAAATTCAGCAGGGTAATATCATCAAACTGTTCTGCTTCACCAACAAAGGTATCAATTGACTTCCGCACGGAAACCAATGTTTCTGGAGCAGTCAGATTTTCAGTACCCGGCATGGCAGCCAAGAGCCTGTCCTCGCCAAAAAGTTCTTCTTTTGCATCCGTTGCTTCCGTAACACCATCGGTGTAAACCAACAAACGGTCACCCTTTTCCATGGTAATGGTATGCTCCGTATAGGGAAGTCCTTCCATACCGCCCAGAACAAAATTCGGCTTTGTCTTTACGAAACTGAATTCACCCTTATGATAAAGCACGGGATAAGGATGTCCCGCATTAACAAAACGCAATTCTCCCGTGCTGAAGGTAAGAATGCCCAGCCAGCAGGTTACAAAGAGACCGCTTTCATTTCCCTTGCAGAGCTGGTCATTGGTAGCGGAAAAGATTTCTGCAGGAGACAGACGCTGAACAGAATGAGAATCCAGCAAAGTCTTGGCAACAACCATAAACAAAGCCGCAGGAACGCCCTTACCAGAAACATCGCCAACAACCATCATCAAATGATCATCGTCAAGCAGCATATAGTCATACAGGTCGCCACCAACCTCTTTTGCAGGATCCATGCTGGCAGAAAGGTCAAAATCCGTGCGCTCAGGATATGCAGGATATGTCTTTGGCAGCATGTCCGCCTGAATTTTCGTCGCAACATTCAGCTCGGTACTGATACGTTCTTTTTCCGCCGTAACTGAAGTGAGTTTTGTAATATAATTGTTGATGTCCTCGCTCATCGCCTCAATGGATTTTGCAAGGAGTCCCATTTCATCATGGTTACGTATTTTTTTAATGATGCCCGACAATGCATTGTGCTGGGCAAAATATTCCGTTTCCTGTGTAATGACGTTTACCGGACGAATAACCGAATACCAGAGGGATAAGCCATAGAGGATGATGAACACAAGAGAAATAATCAATCCGACAAAAAAGATTGTCCGCTGATAGTCTTTTTGCAGGGCAAGAACCTCGTCCATTGATTTTTCAACGCTGAGCATGGCAACAACATTGTTGTATGAATCACGAATAGGAATGGCTGTTGTAACATGACCGCTGACTGAACCAAAAAGCATTTTTTTTGAAACATCACCATTTTCATTGGTGTAGGTATATTCGGTAAAGGCACGCCCCAAAAGCATGAGTTTCTTCATGTTTACCAGGGTTTTCTTATCCAGGTTGGTAAGCATTTCCGGCTCACCCAAATTGTATATTCTGATTTTATCTGCAAGACGGGCGTTTACGCAGTGATATATATATTCCTGCAGGTTATAGCGCGACGTGTCAGGAACAGATACCATAAGCGCCTGCAAGTCAGCAACGTTTACAACCTCGTTCAGTTTGGCATAGGTTTCGTGCCAGGCCTGATCCTTAAACTGTGAATTTACATAATCGTCAATCAAGTCTCCATCAATATAGGATGCGGCTATATAGGCAAATTCCATGGTTGTCCGGTTATATTGCTTCTCAAAGACAGACTTAAAGTGCTGATAGCCGACAATACTAAGGATAATATACAGAAGTACACCAAAGGAAATGGCTCCTCCGAGTAACTTTCCTCCCAGGACGGAAAAATAACGTAACTTCATTGCTTAGCCACCGTCTGAAGAATCTTATATGCTTCTTTTGCATCATTCCGAACACTCAAGACCTTTATGTGGTCTGTAATGATACTTGCCATAATGCCTGCCAGTTTTTTCTGTGCAGCCTGAGAAAAATCAGGATTTGTAGAAGTATAGCCTACTGCGCTCTCTTTTAACCCTAAAACCATAGTACCGGATACGAATGTATTTTTATTTACGCGGGTAAGGCCATAGTTTACGGCAACATCAACTCGCTTGACCATGGATGTAAGCACCGCTGACTTTCCAACTCCGTAGTAACCTTCCTCAAACTGATCCAAATCTACCCCAATCGCCCAGACATTTTTTCCCTGCTTTCTGCGGGCCACCGCCTGGGCAATAGTTCCATTTCCTGACGCACCGGCCGCGGAAAAGATTGCATAGACCTCATTGCTGTCATACCATTTTTTTGCAACAGCCGCTGCCAGTTCAGGTTTCGCCCAGTCCCCCACATAATGCTCGTAAATCACCGCATCAGGAAAAACTGACCGGATTCCCTGTACAAAACCTACTTCAAAATCATCAATAGTCGCACTGGATACACCGCCAATAAAGCCAAAACGTGGATTCTGAACGCCTTCTTCCTGTGCCTGCAGTGCCGCAGCCACACCAACCAAATAGGAACCTTCCTCTGTTGCAAAAAGAAAACTCAACACATTTGAGGCATTATCAACATTACAGTCTATACCGAGAAAACGCTGCTGAGGAAACATGGGGGCAACGTAAGCCAAAGCCCCTTCCAGGACAAAACCGGTAAGAATAATTAAATCCGGCTCATCCATGACAACCTGCCGAAGTGTAGTAACTCCCAGAGCAGGCTCTCGGCAGGGAACAATATCGTAATATATGCCAAAACCTTCCTCTTCACCACGAACATCACCGTAAAAAGAAAGCATTCCTTCCCAGGCAGCAGCATTAAAAGAACGGTCATTGACACCCGGCCCATCCGTTACCAGTTTTGCCGTAATAGTCGGCTTAATCCGCCTTTCACACGAGAAAGAGAATGCAATCAAAATACTGGCAGCAAAAAAAATCAAAGATTTTTTTATTCGGGCGGACATTTCCTTAAAATACCTTTTTGATGATAATATCTACTTTTGAACCTTTAATGCCGACCAATACGTCATCAGCAATATTTGCGATAATGGATTTTTCCAGCTCGTCCCATTTTTCACCCTTTTCTGCTTCTGCCTTTGCACGGTAGGCCTGCAATGACCATGCCGGATCAGGAAAAACAGGAGCAGTGGACATACCCAATGCATAGAAGTCATGGGTTATCGGCATAGAGGCAGAAACCTCTGCATAATCAAGCATCATCATTTCCGCTGCAATGCGAATCTTATTCATAATGCCAACTGCAGCCGCATTCTTTCCGCTGGTAGAGATTGCAAGCAGTTTTTCACGCTTATCCGCATTTACGATTGAACTGGGAGTAAGGGAAACATGCAGTTCCACCTTTTTACCTTCGCTTTCAATCCAAAAATCTCCTTCTGCATATTCAAGCAAGGAAGGAACCATGCCAATCAATTCCTCTGCAAGCAAGCGAAGACGCCCAGTCTGTTTTTCATTATACTCATTGTATACGGCAATTTTTTCCGCTTCTTTCAAGGCTTTTTCCAACGAAAGAGCATCGTTATTAAGTTTACAAATATCTGACTTCATGACTTTAGTATATCACAGAGAATAATTACAGCACAAGTACAAAAATCATCGGCCGCGAATTTTTTTCATCACTTTTTTATGCCAAAAGGCCCGCATCTTTTCGGCACAAGTGTACAATCCATACAAACGGCTCAAGGGTATGTCAAAACTGCCGGGACGATGCACCTCCGCCCCACCCCAGCCTGTCTTAAACAAATACAGACCATGCATAGGATGATTCGGATCGTCTGTAGGAGGAATTCCATAAAAATCATAGACCTTGCAGCCAAATTTTTTTGCATCACAAATTGCAGTCCACTGGATAAGATAGTTGGGCATAAGGTTCCGCTTTTCATTTGAGGAACAACCGTAGAGGTACACGGCCTCCTCCCCGGTGCAGAGCGTTATGATTGCCGCAAGGTCATCTCCTTCATGGCTTGCTATATAGAGGGCAATGTCTGTTTCTCCGCCACTTGCCTGTCCCCGTTCCAGCAAATCCCTGTAGTAGTCCAACGGGTGAATTCCAATACCGTCACGGGCGGCGGTTGTTTTATAGAGTCCGTAAAATGATTCCAGTTCGCGAGAAAAATCAGGGCTGTCCGCGGTGACTTTGCGGACAGTAACCCCATGTTTCTGGGCATAGCGCACATTGTAACGCCATTTGCTTTTCATCGCGGCAAGCATCTCGTCCTCCGACTGAGAAACAGCAAGGAGAACGCTGTCCGGCGGCTGAACATCTACACGCGACTTTCTAATATCGGTATGGGAAAGTGCCGCCATATCAGAGACAGTTGCATTATAGCCGTCTCGCTCTGCTACCGTTGCAAAATCAAGGGGAATATCATAGCGGATGCAAAGCGTATGCTTAGGCAGAAGGAATTTTAATTCTTCGCTAAAATAGTCAAGCTGCTTAATATAGGCGATGTCCTTTCCTGCCGTCGGTGTGGGAATGCGGGTATCAGGCTCAGGAGCAAGAGGCACATAGGCAAGCGACACCTTGAAGAATCCCAGCCTAAATGTACGGATGAGCACGAAAACACCATTGTGCGTAACATGAGTCCAGCCGTGAGCGCATTTAAACTGAACCCACAGCGGCGACTGCTGAAAATGCTTTGCCATCAGCCGATTTCACCGTTCAAGGCTTTTTCAGTCTTGATTTCCCGACCGTCAGCGAGCAGTTTTTTACCCGCAATCTGCACCACGCCGTCTTTCGCCTGAATGGCAACGCTAAAGAATTCATCGCCAGAAATCTCAGCCTTTTTGACGGCATTCAGGTCAGCACCTTCAAGCACCACTTTTGTACCGGGCGCAGCCCATGACGCGTCAAGCACTTCCACGCATTCTTTTCCGTCAGCGTCCTTGTAGTCTCCAGCCAAAAGCATGCCGTAACTTTCTACGCCACGCATCTTTCGGGGAGCCAGGTTTGCTGCAATCACCACGTGCTTTCCCAGCAAATCCGCTTCGGTAAGGTACTTTCTGAGGCCTGACTGAATCGTGCGGGGATTTCCGCTTCCGTCATCCATGGTTTCAATGTAGAGTTTGTCACCATCAGGATTCGGCTTTACATCAATAATTTTGGCTACGCGCAGGTCAATGTTCTTATTAAAAAAGTCAATCTGCTCTTCTGGAGTGAGCGCCGGCTTTTCTTTACCAGGTTCCTTGGAACTTGCATGCTCCGCCTTTTTTTCCTGCTTTTTCTGACTTTTATCTTTCTTTCCTGCGGACTCCTGCTGCTTTCCGGCAAATTTTGCCCTGAATGCATCACAAGCCTTGTTGTCAAGCGGCGTAAAATATACGGCAGTCTGGGCAATTTCATGCAAGCCTTCAAGTTTTCCCAAGTCTTCCCAGCGCAAGGAATTTGGTTTTGCTTCCACGCCGTAGCGGGCATCGTAAATGCTGTGCCCCAGATAGCCTGCAACCACCTGTGTATACTGAGGAAGATAAGGCTGCATCATAATCATCAAATCCTTGATGACATAGGCAAGATTGTAAAGCACATTGTCGGAAACGCTCTTATCTGTCTTAATCGTTTTCCAGGGCTCCGCAGTCTGAAAGGCCTTATTGCAGAGGTCAGAAATGGCAAACATCTCATGGAAAGCATCTTTAAGTTCTGCCCACTCAAGATGCTCAGTCGCTTTTTTTTCATGCTCCAAAACCTGTGCCCACAGTGCCTCATCTTTCTTGCCGGCAGGGATTTTTCCGCCGTAGTTTTTATTGATGAAGAGCAAGGTGCGGTTCACAAGGTTACCCAGGTTTCCAATCAGTTCCTTATTGTATTTTTCCTGAAAGTCCTTCCAGGTAAACTGATAGTCCTGATTTTCGGGGCGGTTATAGTAGATGTAGAATCTCCATGCATCAGCCGGAATGCCGCTTTCCTTTGCGTCAGAACCGAACACGCCTACGCCCTTGCTCTTGGAAAATTTGCCGTCCTCGTAATTCAAGAATTCGGTTGAAGACATGTGGTAGAGCTTTGTGTACTCCCTGCCCGTTCCGATTTCAGAAGAGGGAAAAACAACCGTATGAAAAGGAATATTGTCTTTACCGATGAACTGGAAAAGTGCAAGTTCTCCCTCTGCCTTTTCACTGCTTTCTGAGGGAAGCCACCATTTCTTCCAGTCGAAAGTTGGTTTACCAGCCGCCTTCATCTCATCAGAGAGCTGCTTGGTGATTGACATATAGCCAATCGGTGCATTGAACCACACATAGAAGACTTTGTTTTCGTAGCCCGCCTTGGGAACCGGAATGCCCCATTTGAGGTCACGGGTTATGGCGCGCTCATTAAGTCCGTCACGAATCCAAGCCCTGGTCATCTGAATCGCATTTGCACTCCACTTGCCTTCCTTGCTGGCTTTTTCCATCCACGCTTCCAGCTGAGGTGCTATTTTGGGAAGGTTGATATACAGATGCTTTGTCTCACGCACTTCAGGCGTTGAACCGCAGGTATGACACTTGGGCTTTAAAAGCTGTGTCGGGTCAAGCAAAGTGCCGCAGGAATCACACTGGTCACCGCGGGCATCAGGCGCATGACATTTGGGACACTCGCCGTCTACATAGCGGTCTGCCAGGAACATATTGCATTGAGGGCAGAAAAGCTGCTTTGACGTATGCTCGGAGATAAAACCATTCTTGTCCAAGTCATTGAACATAGACTGGGTAATTTCCGTACATTCTTCGTTTGAGGTGCGCCCGAATTTGTCAAAGGCAATGTCAAACCATTCGTAAATATCCTTGTGGATTGCATAATAGTAGTCGCAGAGTTCGCGGGGAGTCTTTTTTTCCTGCAGAGCCTTGGTTTCAGTCGCAGTGCCGTATTCATCGGTACCGCACACATACATGGTCTCATAGCCACGGCTACGGCAAAAACGTGCAAAAACGTCCGCGCTGAGCATCTGAATCAGATTTCCCAGATGGGGAATATTGTTGACATAAGGTAATGCTGATGTGATAAGTCTTCTATTCATAACGCTTTCAGTATAAAGAAAAGAAGAGGCTTAGGCAATCAGTCACTTTTCAAAGAAAGGTCGCAGGGTCTCCCAGGCCTCCAGCACCTGGCGGGTTTTATCACGGGCAACTTTCTGCAGGACAGGATTATCACCGTGACGGTCAGGATGATAATACTTTAGTTTTTTATGGTAGGCTTTTTTTGCTTCTTCTGCCCCTGCATTTCCGTCCAATTCCAGCACTTTGCAGGCCGCAAGAAGTCGGGAAGACATTTTTTCAGGCAGACGACGAACAGGAGCCTGTTTTTCTGCCTTTGCAGGAGACTCATCGGCAACAGAAGGCTCTGCCGCCGCCCTTTCCGCAAAAAAATTGCCGGACTCAAGTGCATCGCTTAACATGTCTCCTAAACGATCGTACATTGAATCCGGCATTTTTAGTCCTCTGTTTTTTTGCAAACAGGATTAGATTACGGTTCCGGACGGAATGACTGCACCCTTGCGGATAACGACAATGCCATCAGAAATATAGAAAGTGCCGTGGTCGCCATCCTCGTACTTGTTGCCGTCCACATTGATGCGGCAGTTGTCGCCAATGCGGGCATCCTTGTCGATGATGGTCTGGGCAATTACACAGTTCTTGCCGATTCCTACATTCGGACGGCCTTCACTTGTATTTTCAGTCTTCTGCTCTGCACTTTCGTAGAAGTCTGCACCCATGGTAATGACGCCGTTCAGCTCCGTGCCGCTTTCAATAAGGGTACGAACACCAATGACACAGTTGTTGATTGCCTTGGCATTTGAAATGATACAGCCTTCGGTCAAGAGGCTGTCCTGAATATGGGGCGCTCCATTGACTTTTGGCGGCGGCAGATTGCGCATATGAGTATAAATCGGTGCGTCCACATCATAGAAATTGAAGGGCGGGTTTACCTTGGTCAAATCCAGCGTTGAATCATAGAAAGAGCGGATAGTACCGATGTCTTCCCAGTAGCCGTTGAAGATGTATGAGTTGACCTTCTTGGTCTTGAGGGACATAGGAATGATTTCCTTACCAAAGTCCGTATACTCGTTGTCCAGCATTTCTTCCATGGTCTTTGCATTGAAGATGTAAATACCCATTGAAGCAAGGAATTCTTTTTCTGCGGGCAAATCTCCCCGTGCATTTGCAGGAATCTTCCAATCGGAAATATCTGCATCCGGCTTTGGCTTTTCCTTGAATTCCGTAATGCGGTGGTTGGCATCAATCTTCATAATGCCGAAACCGCTTGCATCGTGGCGGTTTACTGCTGTTGTTGCAATAGTGATGTCCGCTCCGCTTTCCACATGAGACTCCATGAATTTTTCCAAATCCATGCGGTAGAGCTGGTCACCAGAAAGAATAATGTAATGGGTAGGATTTTGAGAGCGGAAGTGCGCCATGTTCTTGCGGACAGCATCTGCCGTTCCTTCAAACCAGCCTGAATGTTCCAGCGTCTGCTCAGCAGCAAGGATTTCCACAAAGCCCTGGCTAAAGCGGTCAAAATTGTAGGAATTTGAAATATGCATGTGCAGAGAAGCACTGTTGAACTGTGTCAAAAGGTAAATCTTGCGATAGCCTGAATTGATACAGTTTGAAATCGGAATATCAACAATACGATACTTTCCGCCGAATGGAACAGCAGGTTTTGAACGTTCCTTTGTGAGCGGATAGAGGCGGGTACCCTTTCCTCCACCCAATATGATTGCAAGAACGCGAGGTTTTTCAATTGATTTTTTGTCCATAATTACTCCTAGTCAGCGGAAACGCTGCAAAATATTCTCTTGAGATAATTATAAATCCATAGTGAAATATTTGCAAACAAAATTATTGCACATCAGAGAGATTTGGAGCAGATTTCTTTCCCCGCCGTCTGCGTTTGGGTGTAATTATCGTAAAATTGATTGTCTTTTCCATTTCCATGCCGGCAGCCAAATCCACATTCCAGCAGAGGGAAGCAACAAAGGTAGTGCCGGCAATCTGTGGCACTTCGCTCTGAAACTGCGGACGATGGAAATACAGGGGCATGCAGGTGATGTCGGCATCTTCATTCGGCTCATAGACAAATGATATGTCGTTGGCCGTGTCGGTAATCTGCATGTAGGAAATATCGCTCATGCTTTCCGGGGCGGTCAATGCATCAAGATTGCGCCTTTCGCCACCGGCAATAACCTCAACACTGTAACTGTTACAGTCTGCGCTGGAAAAATCAGTCTGAGCAAAATTTGACTCCACGAGCAGTGCGGCTTTGAGCGCAAGGGGGCTTTCATTCTTTAGGATATACTGCACGGTAAAGCCGTTTGAGTTGATTATATAATTCTTTCTGAGGGAAACCGGCAGTTTAAGCGCAGAATACTCCCCCAGACCTGTCAGCTTGATTTCGTGACGCTTCTTGTCAAAGCCTGCCTGCGTAAAGGAAACCTGTGAAAAAATGCCGCTTCCTGTGGGCAGTCCCTTCTTGTAGTCACGCATTTCCTCCTGGGTAAAGAGATGCTCCACAAAGAGACCGCGCTCATAACGGTCATCAACCTTGTCAAATTTTTCTATGCGCTTCAGGTTGTCAGCGTAATTTCCCGTATTGTGCATGATATCCAGTTCAGTGATGCTCGCTCCCTTTCGGGAAATACAGGCATCAAAAGACTGCATCTGGCAGACATATTCATCAAGACCATCCGCGTTGTAGTCATAGCTTGTTACAGACTCGACAAAAGCCTTTCCAGCCGGCAGACAGTCACGGACGATTTTTTCAGCCTCGGTAAGGGCACGGTAGGCATTTTGGCGGATTGCATTGGTGGCAAAGATTCCCTCCGGGTCGCAGACAAATGCACTTCCTGTCTGAGCCTGCCAGAGTTTTTCCCGGGCCAGTTTTTTGCGGGCCTTGTCTCCGTGGCAGTTTGCAATCAGCATGCCGATATAAATCATGCGGTCATACAGGGCATGATTGCGTGGATAGGTGGAAAGAAAATCGTATATCGTTATCGGATAGCCGGTTTTATTTTCCTGCGGCATGTAGGGAACAAGTCCCCACTGGGCAATGTCAGACTGAATGCCTGGGGCAATGTATGCAGGAAGGAGTGCTGTATGCCGGTGCAGATATTCCTGAGGATAACTAAAATTGATTGTTCCTGCGTAGGATTCCTGTGCAGTCTTGTAGAGTCTTTCAATCCAGCCGTCATCCAGCAGCGATAAGAAGCGGTCGGAATCAAAGGCAATGCAGACCGTCCTTTCCTCTTCTCCGTAGTCATTATGCTTTTTCAGCAGTTTTTCAGCCCCCTTCTTTACATTCAAGAGGTAGCTGTCAACATCCTCATGGGAAGGTATTACCGTACCTTCGTGAATGAATGGCAGTACTTTTACCGATTTTCCCTGCTCGGTCACCAAAAGGGGAAGCAATTGTCTCTTTGCATGGGGAATAAGAGAGTTATCCAAAAGCACATATTCGATGCCGCTTCCGTACAGGCTGGAAATCAGGGAACTATCCCAGACAGAACCGTATACCATCATGCCCCGAGGACGCTTGCCCAGCGCGCTGCTCAGCTCTGAGCCGTACATCTCTATCTGCCCGCTTCTGTCCATGGGCAAAAGCAAAGGAAAGACAGGATTGTAGTAACCGCCGCCAAGAATCTCAATCTGCTTGCGGGAGATAAGTTCCTTGAGCAGCTGGATGAATTCGGGATGTTTTTTTGTCAGCCATGAAAAAACTCGACCGGGAAAGGAAAGCGTGAGTTTGCATGATGCGTTTGCGTACAGAAAAGAAATGAGTTTTTTGTAGAGAACCTGATATTTCTTCTCCAGCAAGTCGGAAGACTCCGCCCCTGACAGACTGGCTGTGATTACCATGCAGACATGCAACACTTTCATAACTGAAAATACCCAAGTGTCGCGCCCCACCCTGCAGCAACCTTTGTATGCTTAACTCCTATTTCTTTGTTTTATCATTCTATAACAGCTTCGCCAAAATTTAAAGTGCTTTTTTGCAGGAAGCGTGGATTTTCCTGTATTTTTTTCTACCAGCGAAATCAGACTTACCGGACAGGCAGAAAGGCACTCGCCACAGCCGTCACAGACATCTGTCACCACAGCAATTCCCTTCTCAATCTGAATGGCATTCTGGTGACATACCTTCATGCAGTCGCCAAATCCAATGCAGCCATAGTAGTTATTGTATTCGGAACCATACGACTGATTGAATACCGCGCAACTTTTTAGCCCCGTATACTGCATGCGCCGGTCTGATTCATTTTTGGGAGCCGTCGTAATGACCGCCTGCTTCTGGGGATTTGGGGCTATGGCATCCTCCACATTCGGCTCATAGGTTACGTTCTTTTCGGTTGCAAGAATAGCCGACACTCCGTAATACTTTGACTTGAGCGCAGGAACAAAGAAACAGAAAAAGAAAAACAAAAAGACGCTTGTCAAAATCAAAAAAAGAACGAACAGAAAAATCGCAAGAATCATTGTGCAGCCCCCAGGTATCTGAGCCAGGATACATTAAACGCCGAAAGCGCGATTAAGACGATGGCAAAGGAAATCAAAATCAGGCTGTACACGCGCAGTCCCAGTGATGGAGCAAACATGCTGAAACGGTTACGCATGGCAAGCTGAATGCCAAAGAGCACATAAAAAGCCATGACGCAGGCCGCAACAATAATAAAGGCATAGCCGATAGAAGTTGCTTCGTTCAGGGCAAGGAGGACGCACAAAAGCGGCACGCCAAATTCCGTGATGGAATTCTGCAGACCGATTCCGATGAAGACCTCAATGACCGCAGAAAAAATGACGAAGACAATGACCGTCACCAGGGGATAGAGTTCTGAGAGATGAACTGGGGCTAAAAGCGAATTCACAATCAAGTAGGAAACAAGCACGGTTGTCGTACTGGTTATGAGGGCTTTAAAACAGGTGAGCATAAAAGAGCCGTAATTGCCGCTTGAGGAAACCAGATTTGAAAGCCCCACGCCATAGAGCAGGAAGGCCGAAGCTGACAGGACGTAATACAGAATGGTACTGACAATCATATGCTGCCTCCACTCCGCTCGATACGGTCAAACTGCCTGCTGGCATAGATATAGCAGAAAAGTATGAGGGCAACAATCACAAAGGCTCCCGGCACCGTAGCAATAAAGGCGCTTGCATAGGTTGCATGGGTTGACTGCACTAAATGAAAGGCCGCAATTTTATTCCAGACGGGAAAGGTAACGGTACCATAGCCGATACTATCCCTCAGAAGGAAAATCACCAGGGCCGCAAGGGAAAAGATGAGGTTTCTGATACCGTTTTTCCGCAGATCCTCAGAAAGAGACAAAGAATTGTCCTTGAAAGAGAATTCAACGATTACGGAGGAGAGTGCAGGCAGATAGAGCAAAAAGCCCAGGGTAAAGGCAGCAACCGGGCAGAGCAAAATGAGCAACTGCTTATAGAGAATCGTCACCGCAATCAGTTCAATGGAAACAAGGGAATTCTTTAGGTCATCAAGCTTAAAAAAAGAAATCAGATGACAGAAGAGAACCCCCGTTACAATCTGAATGTTAAAAAGCAGCAGCATCAGGATGCCATAGGCAAGTCGCCCTGGAACCGGCACGAGAATTGCAAGTGCCGCCGCCACGTAAAAATACACATTTTTATCTTTCATAGCACACCAGCCTTTTCAAGAATCTTCGGCACTTGCCTTTGCCAATAGGAAATGACAGACTTTCCCACATCAGCATTCAGCACATGCTCTGCCTTGCCAGTGTCAGTAGCATAACCGACAAAGCGGACGCCGTATCGCTGGCTGTACAGGAACAAGGCCGGCTGGGCTCCCGTGAGCGTGGGCACCCGAATCAGTATGCAATAGGCGGAAAGTTCCGATGTGGTTGCATTTCTTGGTTTTAATGAAAATACCGCCGTACCTGTTGAAATTGTAGAGTCAACCTCATGAAATTCGCCTACCACATAGGAATCAGGCAGATACATATTCAATCCGTCCTGCACCGTCTGGGTAAGGCCACGCTTCCACGAACCGTGGGCAAGCAGTATAAACATAATGAGAACCGCTGACATGGCAAAGAGCATGCCAAAGAAGATTCCGTATTTCTTTGCGATTTCCTTCATATCAGTATTAGGCATTCTGACCATCCTTAAAGGACTGCACTCTTGGCAGCAGCACCGCATGGAGATAATGCCGTTCCGAAGCCATCTCCACCGCATGAATAAGCGGCGAAATCACGTTAATCACAAGCACGGTAAAGACAGATCCCGCACCAGAATCTCCAACCCCGACAACAAAGAATGCCACCACGCCAGCAAGAAAACCGTAACAGATTTTTCCCGCCCTGGTAACCGGTGTCGTACCGTACCACTGCAATAAAAAGAGCGTACAGAACAATGTTCCGCTGGTAAAGAGCGCAAGCAGCATGTCTCCCTGTCCCACCATACCGTCATAAAAGACTGGCGCCAGAAAGCGCACTAAAAGACAATACACAAGCAGGTATATTGCAGGAATGAGGGCACTGAACATGTCAAGGGAAATGAGGAAAATTGAGGCAAGGAGCGTCAGCATGTTAAAGCGGAAGGCCGGAATAACCGAATGAGAATCCCACAAAAGAGAAACATAGCCTTCCGGAATGGAAACGCCGAACAGCGAAAACACGGTATTGTTGAAGAAGGAAGTAATTCTGGCATCCAGCGGAATCGGAGGAATCGTTCCGTTCTGAATCAGCATAAGGGCGGCATTCTTTCCCTGTAAATCAACGGTCTGCAGTGAAAATGCGGGAAACAGATGCGTACTTAAAAGCCAGCAGACGGCAACCGTAAGGGCTGCAGGATTGACCCATGCATGGGTAAAACCGCCCAAAAAGTACTTTGTTATCAAAAGCACGCAGAATGCCACAAAAAAGACTGATACCGGCGGATAGGTGGAAGGAATCAAAAAGCCTATGATAAGACCGCGTAACAAGGCAGAAAGCCAGTCAAAGACACGGCTTTTCGTAAAGGCACAGTCAATACCAGTTACCGCAAAAGAAGCGACACATGCACCGAGGAGAATCCACAGGGAATGCCAACTCTCTGTCCAGAAAAGCATAAAAAGCTGGGGCACAAGCACAATCAGCATGGCATAGACTTTCGTATGCACCGAGGGAGACAGGTATGAAAAAGGATGCAGGCTCACTAGCTCAAATGTATTCTTCATCTTCAATTCCTTTCAGCAGCATTGCCGTTTCACTTAGCGGCAGACGTGACGGACAGACGGCATTGCAGAGCGCGCAATTAGTGCACAGCAGGCTGGTAGCCGCATATTGCTTTTCAAGTTCCGTTCCATTCCGCTCATGCTGAAAGGAGCGGAAAAGCATATCGGGATAGAGCCCCACGGGGCAAATCTTGCGACAGTCGCCACAGCCGATACATTGCTCATCATATTGACGAAGGGCTTTTTTTGCCGGCAAGAATGCCACTGACTTTACGAGTTTCGTAACAGGGATGGAAAGGCTGCTCACGGAAAAGCCCGTTACAATGCCGTTGACCACGATTTTTGCAGGCTGCCGCTTGAACCAGCCGCACTGCTTGGCCAAGTCCCCCATAGTCGTACCAATCTTCACCTTCATAATGGCACCCGCATTCAGACAGTCACCTGTTACATGAACATAACGTTCCATAAGGGGAACTGAAAGCGCCACCGCATCATAGGCAGCAAGGGCCGTCATGGCATCAACATACAGGTCGCGGTTTCCGATTTCAGAAAAGGGGGCACCTGCATGCATCTTTTTTACGGCAGACGCTATCTCATGGGCAAAACCCGCAGGATATTTTTCAATGGAAACAGCGCAGACGGCTTTTGGCACGGTAAAGAGACTGTCATCCGCATCCGAGAAGGCTACGGCCATCTTTGCGTCATGCACAAAGACGAGCCCATTTGCCTTCATGGCCTTTGCAATAATTGCCGCTCCCTCCACAACTTCATTCCAATACCGTTCGGCAAGGAATCGCTCCGTAACACGGCTGGGGTCATCATCAAAAAGACGGACTGCAAGAATCCGTGCGCTTTTGGAATGCAGTTTTTTTATCTGCTCTGACAGAGACTCGCAGCCTTCAAAAGTATTCACCACGCCTTTTTCTGCCATCACCATAAGAATGGTGGAAGCGTCAAAGCCCTGCCAGTTGACTTTGCCATGCTTTTTTCCAATAAATGAAAAAGTGCCGCCAAGATTGATTTTAGCGGCTTTTCCCTGCCTGCCGTTGGGAAACTGAACCACTTCTATGGATTCAACGATGCCGGGAATCGTTGCCTGGACAGAACTGTTCTTGCCTTTTGCAATGGTCTGTCCTTCCTGCACACGGTCACCGGCCTTGACGAGTACTTCTGTAGAACTGTCTTCCTGATTAAAAGGCACAAATGCCCTGCGGGGCACAAAGCCATTCACCGCAACAGAGAATGCGCCTTTGTCTTCAGATACAAAATCAGAAACTGATGCCATAACCCCTCTTAATCACTACAAAATACAAAATTATTCCCGCAGGAAAGAGCATGAAAAGCAACAGCAGCAGCGTGCCAAAGCGTTCACTTGCAGCCGAGCCACCCTTTGCATAGGAATAGCGGGCATCCTTTCCCTGCCTGAGCATCATCTTTTCCAGTGCCGGATAGTTTAAGTCCCGCACCGAGTCAAAAACCTTATTCCGAAATGCATTGTTAAAGACAAAAGCCGTCTGTTCTTTTTGCACGATGCGTCCGCCTGACTCCTCAAAGGCCGGCACCGATACCGAGTCACCGTCCACCGGCACTTCAGGAAGCGCATCGGTCAGCCTGCGGTAGGGAAAAGTAATCGTATTCCAGCTCCAGTTCATAAAGTCATCCAAATCTGGAAGCGCAGTTTTTCCCACAAGGGGAGACGGCAATGCCGGACGGGAATCATCTACAGAAACTGCCGCAAGCCGATTTCCCGCAAAGGAAAGCAGGAGCATGACAAGGACAGACAGGATGAGCAGCAAGATTATCTTGACTTCCCTTCGCTCTACCAGAGGAATGAAGCGCGCACTGCGAATCATCACCGGAGTAAAGCGGTAATGCTCATAGCGTTCAGCATACAGGCTTTTTACCACATCCACAAGAAGCACGGCCGAAAAAGATGCCAGAAGAGAAAGGGTATAAAAGAGTGCGCTCAGGGGAGCCGCAAAAAAGAGCAGCAGCACAGGAGAGAGGAGACAGACTGCAAAAAGCGGAGATGCCAGACCTGCGCCAAAAGACCGCCTGCCCCAGATTTTCTGGAACATAAAGAATCCGTAGAGAGAAAGGCATACTGCCGCGCTTACCGTATACAGCGGCCGGCTGAATGAAAAGCAGACCATAAAAAATGCGGATGCGGCAAAGGTCAATTTATTTTTCGCAAAGGCAAGGCAGGCAAGGGCAAAGACAATGCAGATAATCGGACTTCCCCAGGGGAATGATGCCCTTCCGTCCGTGCCCGCCACAGTATTTTTAAGGCTGTTGATTGCAGAGACCGCCCGCGCCAAAGCCATGTCCTGACCTTCCGGCACGTAAAACACAAAGGCCGTGTTGCTTTCATCGCGAAAAAAGACATCCCGCCTGGAAAGATAGGAATCGGGAGTCTGCACCTGTACGGGGCTGTAACTTGACACCACTGGAATGCGCTGGCTGGACTTACACACCACGTTGCGGCAGCCGTTTTCCTCCAGAAGGCGGGCCAACTGCGGCTCAGTAGCAGACTGGGTCTTAACGTAGACCACCTGATAGCCCTTCCACAGGCGGCTTACAGGCACCGTCCTAAAAAAAATAAATGCGAAAACCGTTATGAGACAGATTGCCGATGTGACGGCAAGAACTTTCAGCTGTTTCATTTCCCCTCAATAATCACCCGAATCCTACAGCACCGAAAACGCGATACCCATGAAAAAACCCAAAAGACAGCCGACAATGACTTCCAGCGGAGTATGTCCCTGGACTTCCTTTATCTGCTTGTAGTCAGCAATCTGCTTTTCATCCAGTATCTTGCCGATTTCATTCAGTTTTCGTGCCTGGATGCCGCTCGCACGCCTAACTCCCAGTGCGTCACGAATGGTCACAAAGAAAAAACAGGCGGAAAGGATGAAAATATCGGAATCAACCCCGGAGCGAAAACCTATGGACGTGGTTAAAGCAGACACCAAAGCCGAATGGGCAGAAGGCATGCCTCCCGTTCGCCAGATAAGCAGTTCAAACAGCTCACCGATTCCATGGATTTTGCCAGAGAACAGTTTTATGCAAGTCTTGATAGCCTGTGCGCTCAGCCAGCTGAATACGCAAGCCAAAAGAACAGGCGAAGAAAAAAGCAGTTGCACTTGCTCTCTAATTGTAGCATCCATATCTTCTTTATTTTATTCGTATGACGGTTTTTGTCTAGTAGCAAATGAAAGTTTTTCTCGGTAGTATAAGACTATGGATTTTACCCACGTAAGCACAGGCAAAGACGATGAGGGGCGCCGGCTGGACAAAATCATCCGCCGCTACCTGAATGACCAGTCTCTCTCTGGACTCTACAGCGCACTCCGCAAAGGCCTTATAAAAGTTGACGGAAAAAAATGCCCGCAGGACTTTCGGGTAGGTGCAGGAAGCGACATTGCGATTGCAAGCCTGCTGCTGGCAGGAAAAAATGAAAGCCGACAGGCGAAATCTGGCCCGGACAAGGAAAAATTTTCTGAAGGCAAAAAAATTCCTGCCGACCTGGTGCTTTTCAGGAATGAAGACCTGCTGATTCTGAACAAGCCCTATGACATTCCTGTACAGAAAGCAGAAACAGGAGACTGCTCCCTTGCGGACATGGTTACCGCCGACTACAAGGCAGGACATAAAAAAAGCCGCTCCCTCTCATTTCGCCCCGGCCCCCTCCATCGGCTGGACAGAAAGACCACGGGCATCATCGTCTTTTCTCAGAGCCTGAGGGGCGCACAGTGGTTCTCTCAGGCCATACAAAACCACAGTGTCCGCAAAATCTACCTTGCACTGCTGGAAGGAAAACTAAAAGAAAGGCAAGAGTGGAAGGATATTGTTATAAAAAAAGATACATCTTTACAAAATTTCAAGACAGTTTCACTGTCAAAGGACGGGGAAGACGGAAAAAACGCCTGTTCAAAGGCCAGAGCCCTCGCCTACGGTCACTACCAGGAAAAGCCCGTCACGCTGGCAGAAATCGAAATCACCACAGGGAGAAAGCATCAGATTCGCGCCCAGGCTTCCGCCCATGGCTTTCCCCTTTTGGGAGACACGGCTTACGGCGGCATGAAAATCAGCCAAGGACAGGACTTTTTTCTACACGCCCACCGCCTTATCATAGGCGAAAACCCCCTGGGTCTTCCGCCTGAGATTTTGGCTGACATTTCGACAAATTTTGAAAAAATGTCAGAAAAATGCTTGATAAATTTCAATTCACGATTATAATAATCATAGATGAATTTTCTCGACATTCTGGGCTTAACATCAAAACAAATTCAGGTTTTTGCATTTGTCGGACCCAGCGGAACAGGAAAAAGTTTTCGCGCAAAACTCGTCGCCCAGCGTCACGGCATACGGGCAATCATTGACGACGGTCTTTTGATTTATGATGATCAGATTATGTCGGGACATTCGGCGAAACTGGAACAGACCTACATGGGTGCTGTCCGCGTAGCCCTCTTTGACGGCAAGGAAGAACGGGACGAGGCAGTACGCGCAATCCGTCGGCTCAAACTCAAAAAACTGCTGATTCTCGGCACTTCAGAAAAAATGGCGGGCAAGATCGCCGTCCGACTGCAGCTTCCTCCCATTGAAAAATTCATCCACATCGAAGAACTGGCCACCAAGGAACAGATGGAACAGGCTCGGCGCAGCAGAGTCATCGAAGGAAAGCACATCATTCCCGTACGCTCAAACGAAATCAAAAAAGACTACACCAAGATTTTCGTAAACTCAGTGCGGGTTTCACTGGCAAGGAAAAAACTTCTTTCCCGCTTTATCAAGCAAAAGGAAACGCCGGAACCCACTGCAAATACCAAGCAGTTTGAAAAATCCATCGTTCGCCCCGAATTTTCCCGCGTAAACCGCAAGGATATCTCCCAGGCCGCCCTTGCCCGCATGGCCAGTCATTACACCCAGCAGTACAACAAGGATATCCGCCTCAAGAAAATTACCGTCTCTTTTGACGCAAGCGGCTACAGCCTCGTCCTGACCATAGACATTCCCTTTGACCAGCAGTTGATTGACTTTACCAACGGCTTAAAGGCCTTTATCACCGACATGATTGAAAAAGTCACCGGCACACTCATTGAGGACATTGCGATTATCGTTGATAAAATCCTGCCGCCAAAATACTAGGAAAAAACTATTTTCTATCAGCAAAGAGTTTCTTGGGAATCTTGATCGACACGCCCAGACGACGCAGGGAATCGCGAATGGCATATTCCAGTTCAGTACGCTGGGGATTGATTGGAAGGACAAAATTGCGCACCTGAGACCAGGTTTTCATATACAGTTCTCCCGCCGCTGATTTTGACTCCACTTCCTTTTTCCAGTCCGTAAGGCTTGCTATAAAATCATAGACAAAAAAAGTCAGTTTTTTTCCAAGGCGAACATCCCCCTCCTTGGCAATCAGTTCGTCCAGTTCCTGCAGATGCTCCATGTAGGCGCGCTCAAAATGCTTGTCGGCATACATCATGGCACAGGCAGATGGCTGAAGATACATGTACAAGTCCGTGTCCAGAGCCTCCCGCACAATGTCGCAGGCATGACCACCGTTTACGATTTTGAGCATTTCTTCCGTAAGGCGTGAAGGTGAAATCGGAGAAAGCAAATGGGCACTCTTTCTGATTTTATGGCGAAGTCCAAAGGGAAGTCGGCAACTGGTAGTCACGCTGTACTTGATGGCACGCAGCATACGCACGGGATCTTCCTCAAAAATGCGGTCAAGGGGAATAACTGGACGAATCACGCCCTTTTTGATGTCATTCACGCCGCCCACGTAGTCAATGACCTGCTCGCGAATCGGGTCGTAATAGAGGGCATTCAGGGTAAAGTCACGGCGCTGCACATCCTCGTCCATAGTGCCGAATTCGTTTCCTACACTGCCCGCCTTGATTGAACGGAATGTGCTGACTTCAAAAATCTTTTCGCCAAAAAAAACATGCACCAGACGGAAACGCCGGCCGATGATACGGCTGTTGCGGAAGAGTTTTTTGATTCTGCTGGGAGTAGCCTCTGTCACGATGTCAAAGTCTTTGGGGGAGCGGCCTACAATCAAATCGCGCACGGCTCCGCCCACAAGATATGCGTCATAGCCGCATTCGCGAAGGTGTTCTACTACATAATAAGCGTCTTTATCAATTTTTTCTTTTGGTATCTGATGCTCTTCTTTTGTATAAACAACGGCCTTCTGTTTTAACTTGCCGTGAGAATCAGTTGCATATCGCGTTAGCACAATAGCCTATCATAATTTTTTCCCATGGCTTAGTCAATAAACCTTGTTTTGCAGCGTCACTTGTGCTATACTATGCTTCTATGAAAGGAATAATTCTTGCCGGAGGCAGCGGCACACGTCTCTATCCCCTTACCCGTGCGGTAAGCAAGCAAATCCTGCCCATTTATGACAAGCCCATGATTTATTACCCCCTGAGCGTCCTTATGCTGGCGGGAATCCGCCAAGTTCTGATTATTTCTACTCC
>CAKZZO010000009.1 GCA_937885175.1 uncultured Treponema sp.
AAGACTTCGCCCAAAGGACTCTTTCAAGTCCTTTGGGTAGTGTACACTACCCAAAGTTTTAGAGAAAAAATTTGTTGGATGGTTTACCTTATCGACGACAAGTGGCGCAGTGCGCCATCAACCTAACAATTGCTTAAACGGTGGCGCGACTTGACCGCGACATCCGCTTTGAAGCTTTGTTATGTGATTTTTATTTAATTAATAATTTTAATTCAAATAAAACTAAAATTATTATACCTATTACAAAACATATTTGATAAATAAAAAATATTTTTTTGTCTTTTTTTAAGGAAACCTTATTGCCTCGCCGTAATTTAATTTCTTTTGTATAAAATGAAATCAAGACATTATTTATTAACCATATTATTACAAATGGCAATGCTATGATTTCTTTATGAAATAAAACTAAAAAGATAAATGCTATGACTAAAAATATATAATTTACTATTCGTAGAATTTCTCCAGTTTCCGAAAATTCTTTTTTATTTTTTATTCGCTTATTTGTCATAGTCTTAAAGTTTAATTCATTTATTCAGCAAGCTTGACTTGCTGAATAAATATACCTATTTTAAAAAGTTCCATAATTCATTTTTATCTTTATGAAGATGCATTTTTTCTTTTGCATCATAAACATATACTTCATAATTATTATTTTCTGTATAATAATCTATTAATATTACATCTGATGGAATAAGATAAAAATAATGATCTATAAAATATTCTAATAAAGTCTTGCAATATTTTTGATTAAAACTCATTTCAACAAAAAATAATTTTTTATATTTTTTAGGAGCAAGATAAAATGAGAACATTGCATCAGACCAATTTTTTATTTTTGCAGAAGGAGCATTGCCTGTCTCTGTCCAAATCTGCGATTTACATTCGACAAGAATAGAATTATTTCCAAAATCAAATGCATGTTCTTTTTTTGCATTTATTCCAATTTCAACTTTTGTTTGGGTCTCTACAGTAATTCCATTATTTTCTAAAAAAAATAAAATTTTATTTTCAAAATCTTTGCCTGCTTGTGTATTTGAACTTACTCCTTTTCTTTGATAAGGTCTGTTTTCCATTTTTTTCCTTCCCTAAGCGCCCCATTGCGGTCGTCCACATAACAACTGGTTGTACCGCAAACCGGCTTGACCGGTTTGTCGGCTTTGAACTTCTTGTTATGGCAATTTTTTTATGCATACGCATAAGTTTTAATTTCTTCTAACTGTGGTGCAAGTTTTATTTTTGCGTTTCTTATATCAATGTCATCCTGTAAGGACATAAAATAACCGTCAGATAATCCAAAAAATTTTGCCAAGCGTAAAGATGTATCTACAGTTATCTTTCTGCGGTTATGAAGAATATCCTGAATGCGGGAAGTAGGCACATTTATTTCCTGTGCAAGTTTATATGCAGAAATTCCAAGAGGAATAAGGAATTCTTCACTGAGGATTTCCCCAATTGTTGGTGTTTCGATAAAATCAGACATAGTTTTCTCCTATTAAACTCCACGTTAGTGGTCGCACATGGATGTGCGAAATAGCAGTTTTACAAGTTGTAAAACTGCAGTAAAAGAAATTACATGGATGTGATTTCTTTTACATTCCTAGTGGTAATCCACAATCTCTACATCGTAATAATGTCCGTCTTTTTCTGTAAAACAGACACGCCACTGATCATTTATGCGGATTGAATGCTGACCTTTTCTGTTCCCGACAAGCTGCTCAAGGTGATTACTTGGTGGAACTCGTAAATCTTCCAGGCACTTTGCATTATCTATCATCATCAGTTTTCGTAACGCGACTTTCTGAATTGTATTCGGAAGTCGCGTTGAGAACTTTTGATTGTAGATAAGTTCTGTTTCTTTATCCGCAAAACTCTTTATCATAATTTTATTATATATGTATTGCGTGTATATGTCAAACAGCTGGCTTTCCAGGGTCTCCGCATTATAAATACCTTTAAAATGTATTGTATTGAAAAAATACCTCATTCTTGCAAACGGCATACCAAGCGCAGATACAATCCTGCGTGTATTGGCAAGAATCGACACCGGGCAGCTGGGAAAAGCATTCATTGAATATGCGAAATTTGTTTTCGGAAACAGAATCAGAGAAGGAGACGTGGTCAGATGCCACAGGACAGAAAAGAAAACCGGAAAAGAATCGTTGGAAACGAGGTTTTTCATCACGTCATTGACAGATGCCGGTAAAGCCTGCAGGCAATGCGCTCTCACTGGGGTGTAGAAAATGGCCTAACTAGCGTTTTAAACCGTAAAAACGGTTTTGCCCGACGGGCAAAATCGGCGTAAAGCCACGAAGAGCAACTTTTGTGACAAAGTTTTTATCGGTTTTGAAAACTTTTGTTAGGTTTCGCTTACTCTTTTACCCAATCTTTTATTTCTAAGTTACTTACACGAGAGAATTCACCTACATTATGAGTAACGAGTATCCCCTTTTTACTTCTTGCAGTTGCAGCTATGAAATAATCATTTGAACCGATTGTTTTTTCTGAAAGTTCCAATTCTGCACGGATTTCTGCATATTCTTCCGTCATATCATCTGTGAATGGAATTATCTCAAACGGCTTCAGAAAATTCTTGACTTTCTTTACAGTCTGTTCTCTTGTCTGACTTTTGTATGCACCTAAAAGTAGTTCAGCCTTTACAACAGCAGGAATCTTTATTTCCTTTGGAGAAAAAGACAAAAACATTTCCTTCACAGAAGAATATTTCCCATTCATAAAGTAAATACAAGTATTTGTATCCACAAAATACATCAGAAAGCCTCTCTCTGCTCAAGTTGTGGCTGCTCAGGACGGAAGAACGAAGAATCATGAACCGAGCCGAACAAATCTGCCCAGCCATCTGGATATCGAGGTTCTATTCTGTCTATTATCTGTGTCACAACCCATTTTGACAAAGACATTTTGTCTGCATGAGCTTCACTTTCAACTTTGTCAAGTTGTTCCTGTGTCAAATATAACGATAACTGCGGCATATACAGTACCTCCAATTCCTACCATACAACAAGCCAAGTATAATTGCAAGTATATTTTAAAAACTACCAGGATTATGAGTCAAATGACAATATCCACATCTTTTCAGAAATACTGATGGACATTGACAATTGTATGCACACAGGGAGGTGCGCTGAAAAGCAAAATCAAAAACACAGTTTCTGACGCACACAAAAATATCAGGACGGTATTTTTATGTGCATCATTTTCATCTGCCTGCACGACCTCTTCCCCAGGGGGCTTCCCGCCTGCCTGTGGCAGGCGGTCGGGCTATCCGCGGTTCCGTGCTTTCGCACTCCATTCCTACGCTCATTTACACCTTCGCAACACAGTTGCTCGGAGACTCACTAAAAACGCTTCTCAAGCGTTTTTGCCCGCAATGCGTGCCGCTCGCTACATTCGCTCCGGAACGCTTCGCGCCGCTACTATCCCTAAGCCGATTAATTTACCGTGACAGTAGCAGGACAATAGTATTTTTACGGCTCAACAGACCAGAGAAACTAGTAGCCAACACCGTTTACTCGAACATTCTTGCTATAGCCTTCTTTGTCAACACCTGCGGCGGAAGGAACAAGCGTCTGCACCTGTGCATAGGTAGACATCGTGTTTTCATACGAGTAGGCAGGCGTCCATGGCTTTGTCGTGGTCAGATGATTTGCGACAGAACTTGCCTTGTCTCCATCGGTAGCAATGTCACCGCTCCCTGTAAATGTGTAGTTGTTTCCGCTTTGATAGAATTTTGAGAATGTACTTGCGTTTTCGCCATCGCTAGATGTATCGAAATATTTCATCTTTTTTGCGCTTGAGTTTACCATTGACCCCAAATAGCAATTTTCAACTATGTACTGAGAGTTGATTCCAGGTCCGAACATGAAACCTCCGTTTGAGCCGCTTCCATTGTCGTCAGTGCCATTGAATCCAATGCCATCCCAATAGCAGTTGTACATGTGGAGCTGGCATCCACGGCTACGCGGAGTTCTCTGAACTGTATCATGATAGTAGATGTGGTGGAATGTAATCTGCCTTTGCTCCTGGTCAGTAAAGTCATCGCTAGGCGCAAGCAAAGTCACTTTATCGTGATTCGTAAATTCACAATAAGAAACAGTAACATTCTTTCCTGCCTTCATATCGAAAGCGCCGTCGTGATTGTAGTTGCGAATCATGTCCCGGCAGTCGCCATCGCTGAATTTGCAGTGGTCAATCCAGATGTTTTGCGGAACATACGAGTAAACCCCACTTGAATCACCAGAAGCTTCAATTACAAGCGCGTCAGCACTAGCTTTTTTACTTGAATAGTCAGAAACAGATGTATCGTATTCAGTTGAGCCGTGCGCGTCGCTGAATTCAATATTCTGGATTATGATATTCTCGCCCGGCTGACCGTTCTTCGCATAAATACGCAAGCCTCCGTGAGAAAGTTTTGCACCATTCACACCGATAATCGCCTTGTTTGAGCCGATGTCGTACACAATGTCCTCGTGCTTTCGCTTGTGTGTTGTGCTATCGAATTCTGCAAACCATGTCTTTACTGTGTAGCCGCTTGTAATCGTGTTCACGCTCAAATCAACTTCGCCGTTCACGACAATGATCGCCGCTGTTGAATTAACGCTGCTGCTTGTTGCCGAGCCAGAGGCGATTGCATTGGTAAAGGCCGTCAGTTTTGCCTTGGCCGTCGGATAAGTGCTGTCATCAATCACGATAATATTCGTCGTGTCAGGATAGCTCATTCCTTCCCCGCTGTTCGCCATGTCGGCCCAGCCGTATGTGGTTACTTTTGCACCTGGTACAACATCAATGTCATATACAATTCCGGCTGCATTTATTTTTACGCTATACGCATTACTTACCACGCCGTCAACCACGGCATACACTTTGACACTGCCAGCGGACAAGCCTTTTACCGTTGCAGTTGAACTTGTTGTAGATTGTGCTGTCACTTCCAGGGTCGCATAGTCTGAGCTTGAGCCAGTATCAAAGAGCCAGCTCCATGCACCAGAGGTTGCCGCACTTGCATTTGCAGTAAGCGTAATGCTTTCACCAACTGCCACGGAAGTATCACCTGAAATATCAACGGAAATTCCGCTGGTATTAACATAGGTGACAGTAATCGGATTTATATAGAATGTCGTTGATCCAGACGGATAGCCAAATGTAAATGCAAGAGAAGCTGATGACGTGCCAGTATAAATATAAGTTCCCGTTCCACCAGCAGCTATTGTAGCATCCCCTGTTACAGAAGCTGGAAGTGTCACGGCAATTGCTCCGCCACCAGACCAAGAATTTGTAATTTTAATCGTACAAGCACCTGTAACAGGAATTGTAATTGTCCATGAGCCTGAACCAGAGTTGCAAATTCCATAGGTTGTACCATGCCATTTCCAGTTATTAGAGGATAATGTAAGGGCTTCGGCAGTTCCTGTAGTCGTTGGCATTGAAGAAATATAACTTTCCTGTGCTGTAAGACCTGTTGCCTTTGTAAAATCATACACAATCGTCGTTTCTGTTGAACTACCTGCCGCTGTTTCAGCGGACAAATCTGCAGCAACTGTGTAACCGCGTTCTGAAATTAATTTATCTACGGCAAAATTGCTTGTTGTATCACGTGCATACGCCGTATTCGTAATGTCATAATACCTGTTCAAAATCGCACGGCGACCGCTGTACTCTGCCGTATATTCAGAGGCGGTAATGACAGCAGATTTTGTATAGCGGTTTGTCGTATCAACAGCAGTACCGTTTACCGTTACATTATATTCTTTCCAGCCAACATCAGCATAATCACCATATAGTGTACCTGTTAGAGCATAAGGTTCTTTGCTTGAATTATAATGAGCGGCATGAGGAGTGGCAGTAAAAGTAACATTTACCAAAGCAGACTGATCATAGTAATTATTCGATGTGTCTGCAGCACTAGCACGACGAGCATAATAAACCGTCGCTCCAGAATCTACCGTAACACTTGAATTAAACAGTACATAGCCCTTTCCAATTGAGGATGTATTCTGCGAGCCTACACGCGTCTCAAGAATGTAAGCCGTACCATTACTTTGCGAATCATACACACATTTAATATCACAGTTTTCAAACAAGGCTACATCGCTCTTACCCCAAATGAAGTCCACATCACCCTCAATATGGCATCCATAAAACCATACTTTTCCTTCGGTATAAAGCGTATCTTGTTTACTCACAAATGAACTGTTATATGCATTCAAGAAATGGCTTCCTGTAAAGAGGAGCGTTTCAGCCTGCACATCTCCATCGCTAACAGACTTTGTAAGACTTGTGTCATAATACTTACCTGTGTAAGAATAACTTGTCTTGCGGGCTGTCAGATTTTTAAGCGTAACATTTTCAAGCGTCAAATCGCTACCACTAAATGAGAAAGACGCTCGTTGTGCCATGCCTGTATAGCCAGTTCCCATGAGAGAAGCCAAATACACATTATTCACATATTCAATCACCACATCGCTTCCGTACTGGGCGGTGCCTGTACCCTTGAGAATTATGTTTGCGCCTTTGCTCTGTATGCTGATCAATTCATAATAGGTGCCTGGCTCAATCTGGATTTCGTAAGTTCCGCTTGTTTTTGCCGCGACAGCCGCCATTGCCCCATACACAGAGAAGAAATCTGCTGAACTTGAAATATTGTTGCTGACGCTAACAGTAGTGTTTACAGTCGGCGCGGCTTTTGTTTTAAATGTCCAGCCTCCATTACCGCTGAATCCGCTCCATGCATTTCCGCCGTAAAGGGTGCCTGCACCAGTGATTGCGTCCGCTTCAATTTCTACATAGTAAGCCGTATCCCATGCAAGTTTTCCGTAGTGGGGCTGAATGTACACGCTGTTACCGTCTACTCGTACAAGCTGCTTGTTTCCTACATTGATTGTGTAACCGCTTTGTGCTGTCTGTGATTCATCAGCCGTAGTCGAATTGATTGTGATGGTATCAACTAAAATTCCTGCTGATGTATAAATCTTAACTTCCTTATCTGCAACCAGTGTCGGGGTACTCGTAAAGGTAAGAATCAACTGAGTGTCGGCATAAGCCTCTGTTGAGCCAATTTCCGGGTAAACGCCAACTGTTTTTGAGATTTTTACAGACTTTGTCGCCGTAGAATTGTAGCCAGCAACCACATACACGGTGTCAAAATAAGTAGCCAGCAATTCTGAACTATCATTATACAGATAGAAAGCAATGTAATATGTTTTTCCGGCTGTAACATCTTCTTTTGAAAATGTCACGGTGCCGTCGCTCTCAAACAGGTTCGTTCCAGTAGTGACCGCACTTTCCGGCATACTTTCGTCCCAATAGGCATAAACCGCCTTAACGCCCGCATTCTTTGTGTAGTTGAGCGTTACTTCAACGCTACCAGTTCCATTTGTTGTGGCATCAGAAAGTTTTACGCTCACCGCATTTGAACCACTAGTAATTGCTACGGTAGTGCTTCCCTGTAAGGTAACATTCTTTGTGCTGTTTGTTGCCGTCACGGTAAAGGTGTAAGTGCCAGCCTCAAGAGAAATTGCATTTGCCGTTGTCAGTTCGGCGTATGTTTTATTTTCCAGCTGAGTCGTAGCCGTGCTAGAGCCTTGGGGCGTAGTCGTTACCGTAAAGGTATAGCCACTTTCCAAATCAATATCTGGCAATACGGTTCGTGCCGCAGTTCCCAGAGAAAGCGTTACCTGTGCTGTTTTTGACGAATCCACATCGGAACTCGGACCGGAAAGGTCGCTACAACCTGCAAAAAAAAGCAGAAGAGATGCTGTACATACCGCTACAGCTGTGGTCAATGTATTTTTCAGTTTTGTCATAATTTTCCTCCGTATTCCCGCTTACAGTCCGTATTCCGCAGAATAGACAAGAGCATCATTTCCGCTTTCCGTTGCCGTTACAAAAATCTTAGCAATATCAGCAGAGCTTGCCACCGTACAGGTCTTTTCGGTTGAAGTCTGCTTTGTTGCCTTGCCCGCTGCAGAAATCACATACCATGCGTAAGTGTAACTTGCGGTCGTGCTGGGCGGTATTGCCGTAAAGGTATATCCGCTTGAAGAAGATGCTGCCGTTACCGTCAAATCGTTGTCGCCATTCAAGAATGTTAGCGAAAGTGTTGCGCCATTAGTTTCTGCTGGGTCGTCGTTTTCTTCAGAGGCAGCCTCAATGGTTACCGTCTTGATAGCAGTTTTTGGGTTTGTTCCATAACTTGCCGTAACCTTAACGGTAACAGTATGAGAAGATGTCGTCGTATTTTTTGAAGTGAGGGTCGCGGTCGTTCCGCTTCCAGAAAGAGTTGCATAGACTGAGCTTGTGGCAGATTTTTCGTCCACAGCCGTAATTGCCCATGTATATGTAATTGTCGGGTTTCCCGTAGTTGCTGGAGTTGCGGTAAATGTTGCCGTAGCCCCGCTTGCAGCAATAGATGTTTTATCAACAGAAAGCGTTACGCCTGTCACTGCATTTGTAACTGTCTCTCCTTTTTTTGCCACCGTAATTGAGTAGGCAGACGAAGTTTTTGTAACCATTGCATCGCTTGTGTCTTCTGCTGTAACCGTAACTTTTACAGTCTGAGCAGAAGTCGTTGTGTTATTCGCTTTGAGCGTTACCGTATTGGTCGTTGTTGTGGAGTTTGTTGTTCCTGCCGCATTAAAATAGGCATAGTCACCACCTGAAGTAATAGTCCATGTGTATTTGAGCGTAGGACTGCCTGTTGTGGTAGCCGTTGCCGTTAATACTGCATTGCCATTAAATGAAATCGAAGCAGGGCCAGTGATTGTAAGTGCAGAGATGGATTTTGCCTCGTCAGATGGCGGAGTTTCTAAATCAGAAGAATCACTGCCTCCATCTCCACCACATGCTGCCAAAACCAGTGCTGCCGCTGTCAAAAAAGCAAGCACCTTTGCTTTGCCAAAAAACTTCATATCGTGTCCTCCATAACGAACATTGTTACGCAAAGTATAGCATGATACGAAAAAAGTAAAAACGCCCCCCCCGATTTTTTTGAAAATTTCCTTAAAAAAAGGGAAAACGCCACCTTTCTCCAAAGGTTTCTTTTTCCCTTTCTACCCTTTTTCTTCCAAAGGGCTAGTTCAGGTCATAACTTTCGCCGTATTTTACAATCTGCACGTCCTTAAAGCCGTTGTCATGCAAATACTGCTGAAAGAATTCCTGCGCGTCTTTTTCGCCGTGCACCATAAAGATTTTTTTGAGGCGGCTGGTGTCTATGTTTTTAAGCCAGTCCAGGGCTTCCTTGTAGTCGGCGTGGGCACTGAATGCGTTTATGGTCTCCACTCCTGCCTGCACCTTGTAGACGTTGCCCATGATGTTCACTTCTTTTTCGCCGTCACGGATTTTTCGGCCAAGGGTATTTTCCGCCATGTAGCCCACAATCAGAATGGTGTTGCGCGGGTCGGAAATATTGTTGGCAAGGTGATGAAGTACGCGTCCCGCCTCGCACATGCCGTCCGCACTGATGATAATCATGGGGCCTTTTTTTTCGTTGAGTGCCTTTGACTCTTCCACGCTGGTCACAAAGGAAAGTGCGCCAAAACCAAAGGGATTTTTATGATGCTTTAAAAATCCGTCATGCACCTCGCTGCTGTAACATTCTGGATGCACCTGATAGATACCTGTCGCATTTACTGCCATGGGGCTGTCCACGTAAATGGGAATCTGGGGAATTTTCTTCTGGTCTACAAGGGTATGCAGGTAGTAAACCAGTTCCTGCGTGCGCTCTATGGCAAATGACGGAATGATGATTTTGCCCTTTTTGTCGATGGCTCGGCGCACCACTTTGCGCAGTTCATCCATGGCGATTTCCGTGCCTTCATGCAGACGATTTCCGTAAGTGCTTTCTATAAATATGTAGTCAGGCGCAGGAACAGTAGTGGAAGGATCGCGGATAATGGGCTTTCGCTTGCGGCCCAAGTCGCCCGTGTAGAGGATGCGGATTTCATCGTCACCTGAGCGGCGGTCACTTCCGCTGCGGCGTTCGGGACCAGTATACGTTGCCTGCTCCTCTGGGCTTGCCTGGCGACGCTCCTGCTTGCTTCTCCGCTCCTGAGCACTTTCTGTCTGGGAAGCGGAAGCCGTTTGGGCAGCACGTTTTTCTGCCTGCGCCGCCCTCAGTTCCGCCATTGAATTCATCCACGCGTACATACGGTTCCACAAGGGACGGCGGCTGCTCTTAAATGCCTCTGCCCTTGCGTCCACCTTGCCCCGCTGGCCTTTTATCGTAACATATGCAAAGGCTGAGCCAAGAATATGTCCTGCGTCAAAAAATTCCAGTTCCACGTCAGGAGCAATATACATCTTTCTATTGTAAGACAGCGTAATGATTTGGTTCGCCGCCTTTACACAGTCCTTTTCGTCAAAGAGCGGCTGCCAGGTAAATTTCTCGCCTTTTTTGCTCGCCTGCTTGCGCAAGTATTCCGCGTCTCGTGCCTGAATGCGTGCGCTGTCCATCATAATCAAATCCGCAAGGTCCCGTGTGGCGGGCGTGGCGTAAATGTTTCCGTCAAAGCCTTTTTTAGTCAGCACCGGAAGCAAGCCACAGTGGTCGTAGTGGGCATGGGTTAAGATAACGGCTTCAATTTTATCCACGGCAATTTCAAAATTCCGGTTCTTTTCGTCAGCCTCCTGCCGCTTTCCCTGAAAGGCCCCGCAGTCAATCATAAAGGAGCGTCCGTCCACCTCAAAAATATGCTTAGAGCCCGTCACTTCCTGTGCCGCTCCCAATGAATACACGGTTACCGCCATAGTCGCCCCCTTATCAAGCCAGCTCTTCCCCATGACAAAATGCCACTCCTTTCATTTTAAGTCCAAATAAGGGAATGCACAAGAAAAAAATATTGAAGACCAAGGCAAACGCATTATAATCCATTCGCAAGTAAGACAAAAAGGGCACAGGCGAATAAGTCCCAACAAAAACAGACTACCGCCTGAAGTTCCGCCTGCGGAAGCTTCCGAAC
>CAKZZO010000010.1 GCA_937885175.1 uncultured Treponema sp.
CAGGTTTATTTTCCTAAATGATGCAAGATAATTCAATTACTTTAATATACGAGGTCAGCACTTTTATTTCGGAGACAGTGCTTTCAACAATACAGACTTTGTTTATGAATGCGCTTTCCTTTATGCTGGCACCGGTGCTTTTCTTTTCGCTGGTGTCGGGATTTGCTTCGCTTACCAGTGGATCGGATTTGGGCAGAATCGGCGGCAAAGTCCTTGCCATGTATTTTGGCACGACGGTTTTTGCGATTCTGCTGGCTTTTGGACTGGGAAGCATATTCTTTGCAAATGCCTCGCCCATGCCTTTCCTAACGATGCCTATGGAAGATTTTCCAATGCATGAAGCATTTTCCATTCAGCAATTCATTCTTGATATCATTCCGCAAAATGTCGTCAATCCGATTACAGAAGGAAATATGCTTCAGATTATTCTTGTTGCGATATGTATCGGTGTTTCGTTGACGGCACTGGGAGAAAAAGTTTCCAGTATTCGGGCATTATTTATAGAAGCAAATGAACTCTTCCTAAAAATGATGAGCGCGGTTATCGTGTTCATGCCCTTTGTTGTCTTTTCATCCATGGCGGTGCTGATTTTTACCAGTGAATCAAAAAGCCTTCTGATGCTGCTTGTCTATCTGCTTGCTCTGACCATGGGCGGTCTGATTCTCTTCCTTACGTATGCACTGCTGATTCTTTTTTTCGGGAGGATTTCTCCCCTTGCCTATGTAAAAAAGGCGATGGTGTATCTGCTTACTCCTTTTATGCTTGTTAGCAGTAGCGGATGTATTCCCATGACCATTGACTTTTGCCGGAAAAAACTGGGGGTGTCAAATAAGATTACTTCCTTTGCCATTCCCTTGGGCGCAACGATAAATATGAATGGAGCGGCGCTGTCTTTGGTTCTGGCAATACTTTTGCTTGCAAAAATAACGGGAACGTCCTTAACGTCCGTGATGTATCTACGCATCGGTTTTTTAGCACTTTTGGCTTCCATAGGCGCGTCAGGAGTTCCCAATTCCGGTATCATCATACTTGCCATGATGCTTTCTGTAACGGGAATCCCTGTCGCTTCCATGGGCTATCTCTTGGGCATTTGGAATATTATGGACCGCATTGCTACCGCAATAAACGTGAACGGAGATATTTCTGCATCGGTGATTGTGGCACAGAGCGAAAAGGAACTGGACTTATCGCTCTACAAGGCATAGAAACCCCTGTTTCTGGCTGAGCGGCCTTCTTTTTGCCCTGCCATTGACCGCGGATTACCTTGATAGTATAGTAGGATGATAGAACTGACTTGAAAAACAGTATGAAACAATTTTCTGGAGGAATAGCATAATGAATGCCCATGTAGAATCTGACTGCATTGTAATTTTACTGGAAGGAAGGATTGATACCAACAATGCGGTCGAAGTTGAAAAAGAAATAGAGAGCATTGTTGCAAAAAATGCTGGTCTTACTCCCTTGTTTGACGCAAAAAATTTGCAGTACATTTCCAGTGCAGGCTTGCGCGTTTTGATGAAGGTTTCAAAAGGTGCAGGCAAAAAAGTCAAGGTGCAGAATACTTCAAAAGAAGTGTATGATATTTTTGAGACAACCGGCTTTACCAATATTCTGGACGTGTCAAAAGCCCTGCGCGAAATCAGCGTGGAAGGCTGCGAATTGATTGGTTCTGGCGGATACGGCAAGGTTTACCGCATTGACCCGGAAACCATTGCAAAAATCTATCTGCCTTCTGTTTCCCTGGACATGGTTCAGCATGAACGGGATGTGGCTCAGAAAGCATTTTTGCTGGGCGTTCCCACGGCCATTTCATATGATGTGGTAAAATGTGGCGACTGCTATGGCGTTGTCTTTGAGCTGCTCAATGCAAAAACCGTGGCTCAGGTGATGGATGCTGACCGCACGCGTGTGTCAGAGATGGGAAAGCGCAGTGCAGAACTGCTCAAAAAACTGCATGGAATTACTGTTGAGGGCGATGACTTTCCCAGCCGTAAGGGGGAATTCCTTGCGTGGCAAAAGCAACTTGCCCCCTTTCTCAAGCCGGAAGAAGCCGATGAAATTCTTGCCTTTGCAAAGGGGCTTCCAGACAACAGAAATTTCCTGCATGGTGACTTTAACTCAAAGAACATCATGGTAAATGGAGATGACTTCCTGCTGATTGATATTGGCGATGCTGCACACGGTCATCCGATCTTTGATGTTGCGGGACTTATCCTTGCCTATATGCATTTGCCAAAAGCCCAGATGCCAGAGGAAGAAAAATACCGTCTGTTGGGCTTCCACCTTGAAGATGCCGCTCCCATGCTGAATGCGGAACTGGCTGCCTATTTCAATATTGACCCGTCTGACACTGCTGAAATCGGACGACGTATTCAGATGATTATGCCCTATGCGCAGATGCTGGCAAGTTATCACGGTACCCGGCGCGTCAATTTCAACCCGGAATACATGGAAAAGATGACGGTGCCCGGCATACGGGAACGGCTCTTGCCCTTGATTCGCACCGCACAGCCTTTGGAATGGTAAAAGCCATCTGCATGAGCCTTAGATGATGCTGCGTTTTTTTCCTGGCAAAAATCCCGATTGGACTTAACGCTAGATAAGTCCGCCGTTTACGCCAATAACCTGCCGCGTGATGTAGCTTGCGCTCTCGCTGAGCAAAAAGACGGCTAGTGAAGCAACTTCTTCTGCCTTGCCTGCACGAGCCATGGGGATTGTGGGCAAAATGTGTTCCATGGGTGCATCCTTACTCATTTCTGTTTCGATGATTCCCGGTGCAATGCAGTTCACCGTGATTTTGCGGCTGGCAAGTTCCACTGCAAGGGCTTTTGTTGCGCCGATGATTCCCGCCTTGGAAGCACTGTAGTTTACCTGGCCGCGGTTTCCCATCACGCCGCTTACGCTGGAGATGGTGATGATTCGGCCCTGTTTTTTGCGGCAGAGGGGCATGACCAGCGGCTTGAGCACATTATAGAAGCCGTCAAGATTGGTGTGGATTACGCTATCCCAATTTTCATCGCTCAGGGCAGGAAATGCATTGTCCGCGCAGATGCCCGCGTTGCACACGATTCCCCAAAAAGCACCGTTTTCTTCGCTCCATGCTTCCAGTTTTGCGGCACAGTCAGCGCGGTCGCTTACGTTGAACTGAATGGCACTTGCCTTTCCGCCCAATGCGGCGATTTTTGCAAGCAGTGCGTCAACTTTTTCCTTTCCATGGTTATAGTGAGCCACCACTTCGTATCCTGCCTGAGCCGATGCCAGCGCAATCGCCCGCCCAATGCCGCCTGATGCTCCCGTAACGAGCACTTTTTTGCCTTCGTTTTCTCTTGCCATGTCAGTTCTCAAAGCCCCCGCTTCTTGCAAATTTGAAAAAAAGATGTGCGGCTCGCTCAACAAAATCCTTAAAATAATTCATTTCTTCATCACTGTAGCCATGGTTTTCCCAAGTATAATCAGGCAGAATGCACAGGGCATCTTTGAAACCGCCTTCAACAGGAGTTTCGATAAACACTTTTACCTGTTCTTTTCCGTTTTTATGCAAAATTTCAGAATGAGTGATTTCTGTTTCATCTGGTAACGTCATATAAGGATATATCATTGAGAGCCTCTGTGTCATTGTAGCATAGACATGCAAAAAAATACAGTGATAAACGAAAGGTTGGAAGAAAAAAGGATTCTAAGACCTGCTATGAAATGTCAATTAGGTGATAGAGATTTAATTGTTTTTTCAG
>CAKZZO010000011.1 GCA_937885175.1 uncultured Treponema sp.
ATACATTTCATTTGTCCAGCCGATATGCAAGCTCGATATCTATAATGCGTTTGCCCTGCGTTGGTCGCACCTGCGGTGCTTACCGACATTTTGCTTCGCAAAAGTCGCGGGGCGTTGCGGGGCTGAAAAGTCTTATCTTTGCCCCGCAGAGGGGGTAGGCGGAAATGCGGAGCAGGGCGACGAATTGGAGCCGAGGGGGAGACTTCCCCCGCAAAATGATGTATACTGGCAAGGAAGAGGACTTGTGTATGGTGAAAGACAAAACCGTGCTTCTGGGCGTGAGTGGAAGCATTGCGGCCTATAAGATTGCGTCGCTGGCGAGTACATTGGTACAGGCGGGGGCGGACGTGCATGTGCTGATGACGAAAAATGCAATGAATTTTATCAATCCGATTACCTTTGAAACGCTGACCTCCCACAAATGTCTGGTGGATACCTTTGACCGCAATTTTGCATACAGTGTGGAGCATGTGGCTCTGGCAAAAAAGGCGGATCTTTTTATGCTGGCTCCTGCATCGGCTAATGTGATTGCAAAAGTGGCTCACGGACTTGCTGACGACATGCTGACTACCACATTCCTTGCCTGTACCTGTCCAAAGGTGATTTCTCCTGCCATGAATACGGCTATGTTTGAGAATCCCATTACTCAGGACAATATTGCCCTCTGCAAAACATACGGTATGACGGTGATAGAGCCTGCAACGGGTCATCTTGCCTGTGGAGACGGCGGCAAGGGAAAAATGCCTGAGCCTGAAACTCTTTTTGACTGGATTGACTTTACTGTGGGCTGGAAAAAAGATTTGGCTGGAAAAAAAGTGCTGGTTACGGCTGGCCCAACGCAGGAAAAACTTGACCCGGTGCGCTACCTTACCAACCATTCCAGTGGAAAAATGGGCTATGCGATTGCAAAAGTGGCGGCCTGTCGCGGGGCAGAGGTGACTTTGGTAAGCGGCAAAACGGAATTGGCTACGCCTCTTGCCGTGAAGCGGGTAGATGTGGTGAGTGCAAAGGACATGTTTGACGCGGTGACGGCGATTTCTGAAAGACAGGACATTATCATCAAGGCGGCAGCCGTGGCAGATTATCGGCCGCTTTTCTACAGTGATGAAAAAATGAAGAAAAAGGACGGGGATTTGCGCATTGACCTGGAGCGCACGGACGACATTCTTGCCTGGCTTGGTTCACATAAGCGGAAGGGGCAGTTTTTGTGCGGATTCAGCATGGAAACCCAGAAGATGCTGGAAAACAGCCGGGCAAAATTGCAGAAGAAAAATCTTGATATGATTTGCGCAAACAATCTGAAAGTGGCGGGTGCAGGCTTTGCCGGAGACACCAATGTTGTCACGATGATTAGCAAAGAAAATGAAAAAGAATTGCCTCTTTTGAGTAAAGAGGAAGTTGCGGACACGATTTTGACTGAAATTTCCCAAATTGCAAAATCAATGCTATAATGGCAGAGACAGGAGGATACAGAGTATGCCAATGATAAAGGTAGAGACAACGGTAAGTCTCCCCGAAGAAAAAAGAGATGTGCTGAAGACCGAACTTGGAAAAGCAATCAGCGTAATGGGAAAGCCGGAAACATATCTTATGATAAACCTTTCTGACAAGCAGGATTTGTATTTTGGCGGAAAGAAGCTGGAAAAAGGTGCCTATGTTGAAGTAAAAGTGCTTGGCTCCGTTGACGCAGGAAAGAGCAACAGCATGACTGCCAGAGTGTGCGATATTCTGCAAGAGCAGCTGGGGATCCCTGGAGATGCGGTGTATGTGAGTTACTTTGGAACGAACAATTGGGGCTGGAAAGGGGAGAATTTTTAGGGGAAGATTTTGCCTGGTTGGTGCGACTTTTGTAGGCTGGGAGATTCTCTGCCAATACAAGTCCAACAAATGTGTCTTTAAAATAACAAAACTTCCCTTTTCAGAGAAGTTTTGTTTTAGCTGGGGTTGGACTTGAACCAACGGCCTCCGGGTTATGAGCCCGACGAGCTGCCAACTGCTCTACCCAGCGTCGTAATGTTTGAGTATTATAAGTCTCTTTTGTGATAATGTCAAGCGGTTTGTTGGGAAATTTCTTTTGATTCTGGCGGAAGTTTGGCCACTTGCCACCAGATGCGACATTCAAGCAGGGCAAATACAATTGCGACAATGCTGAACCAGCGGTAGCCCGAGGTGAAGGCTGCGAAAAAATTGTAGATGCCATGGAGAAGGACGGCGTAGAGGAAGGGAAGTAGCTTGTTGCGCTTGTGGCGGAAAAGCCAGAGGTAGAGGCCGCTGAGCCCTGCGCAAAAAGTGTGAATGAGCACGGCGGTGAACATACGCATGACGATTAGTTTGAATGCGGCGGCCATTTCTCCGGGGAGGCCGCTTTCCTGCATTCTTTTTACCAAATAGATGACTGATTCAAAACTGCCGAGGGTCAATCCGAAGAGGAGGCAGCAGGCGAGAAAGCATGAGACGGTCAGTTTTTTCTGGGGAATCAGGGCAAGAAAAAACATTTTGACTGTTTCTTCTATCAGCCCGTTAAAGATGATGGCTGTTATCATCAGGGAGACAAAAGTGTTGCTGTTAAAGACAGGCAGATTCAGTACGAAATATTGAATGAAGGCAATGGGAAGCACTGCAACAATGCTCAGAACGCATGACCACAGGCAGTAAGGGACTTTTAAATGGGGCACTAGAAGCAAAAGTACGATAAAGCCTGCCACTAGAGGAATAAAACACAATGCCAAAAATGCGTAGAGATTCATTACAGCAAGCATACTGAAAATTCGCTGCGTTGTAAACGATAATTTTTTTCGCTATAATCGTCTTATGGACGAGAAGGGAGATAAGCCTGTTTCGGGTGAAATGGCAAAAAAGACAGATGCGCTGATTTTGATGGGGATTAAACACTGCGGAAAATCCACGCAGGGGCGCTTGCTCTCAAGGCATTTTGCCTGTCCTTTTTATGATACCGATGACCTTATTCAGAACATGACGGGTAAGTCACCCCGGCAAATCTACACGGAGCAGGGGGAAGATGCATTTATTGCCGCGGAGGAAGCTGCTTGTGCTCATCTGGCAAGCCTTCTTTCTCAGCGGAGGCAACCTGCGGCTCCCTATGCGGCGGTCGTTGCTACTGGTGGCGGTATCTGCAAGAATGAAAAGGCCATCGCTTTGTTGCGGAACATGGGCATACTTGTTTTCTTGCAGGCGGAAGAAAAGATTGCTGCTGACCGCATTGTGCGCGAGGCCCTTGTGTCTGCTGACGGTAGTGTTTCAAATCTTCCTGCTTACATTGCAAGGGAAAATCCTCAGACTTTGGACGATGTTCGCGCTTCCTTTCATCGTTTTTATGAGGAGCGGACAAAAAAATACAGTGCCATCTGCGACCTGCGGGTAGCATTAAATGCCGCTCCGCCAGAAGCAAACATGCACTGCATCATAAAAAAGATTCGCGGATAGTTTCCCGCCGCTTTTTGGACTTGTGCTTATTCCGCACTGCAACCTGAACAGCCGACACCGCAACTTGAGCAATTGCCACTGCAGCCGCCTGTTGCTTCCTCTGGAATTTCTTCGGGAAAGGCATCGCGGATGTCAGTTACTTCCACGTCGAAATGCAGAGTCTTTCCTGCAAGTTCATGGTTTGCGTCTACGGTCACTTTGTCATCGGTCACTTTGGTTACGGTGACTACTGCCATGCCGGTTACGGTTTCTGCCTGAAACTGCTGGCCCACTTCAATTGGTGCTGAGACATCAAACTGAGAGCGGGGAACTTCTGCTACCAGCTTTTCATCGTATTCGCCGTAGGCATCACGGGGTGCAATGTCTGCATGGATTTTGTCGCCAGTCGTTTTGCCTTCCAATTCTCGTTCAAGACCTGGAATCAGATTTCCGTAGCCATGCATGTATTCCAGCGGTTCACCACCGTTTGAGGAATCAATTACCTTGTTATCATCGCCTTTCAGCGTATAGTGGATTTTTACCACTTTGTTCTTGGAAATTGTCATATCTAAAAGATACTGATTTGGTTACGTTTCGGCAAGGTAAAAATGAATTGTGCAGAAACATATATTTCGATATAATTACAGGCAGAGAGGTACAAGATGGGCGGAATATTTGGTGTCGTTTCTCAGGACGATTGCTCTTTGGATTTGTTTTTTGGCGTGGACTACCATTCACATTTGGGAACGCGTCGCGGTGGTATGGCCGTCTATCGGCATGACAACAAATTTCAGCGGGCAATTCATAACATTCAGAATTCCCCTTTCCGTACAAAATTTGAAAATGACGTGGCAGAGATGAAAGGGCATGTGGGAATCGGCTGTATCAGTGACTATGAGCCTCAGCCCTTGATTGCCCGCTCGCATTTGGGACGCTTTGCGCTGACTACGGTTGGCATTGTAACGAATAAGGATGAACTTTCCAAAGAATTGCTGGATAACGGCGGTGCATTTTTGGAAATGAGTGGTGGCGAAATCAACCAGACGGAACTCATTCTTGCGATGATTAACACGCAAAAGACTATTCTTGAAGGCATTCAGTACGTGCAGTCAAAAATTCAGGGTTCAATCACCATGCTGGTCTGTACTCCTGACGGCATTTACGGTGCCCGTGACAAAATGGGTCGAACTCCCCTGCAAATCGGTATAAAAAAAGACGCGCAGGGAAAAATCCTAGCCCATTGCCTTTCATTTGAAAGTTTTGCCTATCTGAATCTTGGCTATACCGATGAACATGAGTTGGGACCGGCGGAAATAGTCTATGTGACTGCTGACCGCTTTGAAGTGTTGCAAGAGCCGCAGAAAGAGATGAAAATCTGTACCTTCCTGTGGATTTATTACGGCTATCCCACGGCATGTTATGAGGGCGTGAACGTAGAAGCCATGCGCTATAACTGCGGAAAATACTTGGCTCGCCGCGACCATGATGACAACATCCATCCGGACTGTGCGGCAGGCGTTCCCGATAGCGGCACGGCACATGCAATCGGCTATGCGAATGAGGCGGGCATTCCCTTTACCCGTCCCTTTATCAAATACACTCCTACCTGGCCGCGCTCATTTATGCCTACAAGCCAGGATCAGCGCAACTTGATTGCACACATGAAGCTGATTCCCGTGCCGCAGTTGATTAAGGGAAAGAGCATTCTGTTGATTGATGATTCGATTGTGCGCGGAACTCAGTTGCGTGAGACTACAGACTTTTTGTATCAGTCTGGTGCAAAAGAAGTGCATGTCCGTCCGGCATGTCCGCCCATTATGTTTGGCTGTAAGTATTTGAATTTCAGTCGCTCAAAGAGTGAGTTGGATTTGATTGCCCGCCGTGTGGTCAAGCAGTTTGAAGGTGAGAATGTAAGCGATGAGGTGCTGGCAAAATACTGTGACCCCGACACTCCCGAATATGCAAAAATGCAGGAAGAAATCCGCAAGCAGTTGCACTTTACCACGCTCCGCTTCCATCGCCTTGATGACATGCTTGATTCCACCGGCCTAGACCACTGCAAACTCTGCACCTACTGTTGGAATGGTAGGGAGCGTTAAGAAAACTCTGCGGTGCAGAGTTTTTAGCGAGTCTCCGAGCAGCTGTGCTGCGAAGGCGGGAGGGAG
>CAKZZO010000012.1 GCA_937885175.1 uncultured Treponema sp.
TATCAAGTGAAAGCGTGACGACAGCAGCTTCTGCGGCATTTGAGGTTACGGTAAAGAATCTGCCTGCTATAATTTCTTATTTTGCAGATTTGACCAGTACTTCTACTTTGTCTTATGAGGGAAAAACTTCTGGGACAACAACTATGATTACAACTGCTGGAAATGCTGTATATGGTGCTGTTGAATCGGCAAAAATAACTGTTGGACCTGAACTTGGTGAAGGTAAAAGTGGAAAAGGCTACGGAATTACAGTAGGAAACAGCGAAAGCATTACCCCTGATGATGGTACTTTAATTTGGTGGGTTTCTATTCCTGTAACTATGGCTCAGAATGTAAAACTTGCACATGTTTCTGCAAAATCGTCTTGTAACAAAACATCTAACTATTATCTTCGTGCCTATATTGGTGATACACAAATTGCAAGTGCAAGTGGTAGTAGTAATATTGCTGATATAAATGCTGATATCTCAGAAAATAATTCGATTTCTGCCTCTGTAGAAACAACTATAAAAATTGCTTTTGTAGGTAAAGGTAAAGAAATAAAGGCTGCAACAAAAGGCTCTGCTGTTTTAGGCAATATGACTATCAATAGTATTGAATTGGTTTTTGAGGAGTAGAAGAAAATAATTGTCTGCCACGGTCTTTCACCCGTGGCGCACCCCTGTCACACGGACGGCAATTCGCTATCCCGGTGAGGGCGTTAGCCCGAACAGCGTTAGCGAATCATCCGCGTGACAGGAAAAGCCCAAAGCCTATCGCATGCTGCAATATGCTTCGGTCGGCTTAAAGAAGAAATAACCCCGCACCGCACTCTCCTTATTTCGTGCGGCACGGGTTAGGGGACAGGAGAAAAACAAAGGGTTCCTAAACTTTCCCTTTGCGTGCGCTCTCCTGTCCCCGTTTTTTTGTATGGAAACAGTATGGGGGGGGGTATTGAGCCATGTCCTGCTGTAATTGCCGGACTTTTTTCCTTCTGATTGCATATTGCTCCCCATTTCGATATACTTTTTGCTATGGCAGAAAAAAACAGTGCGCACGGCACGATGACTGATAATAATCACGCGGCACTTTGGCATGGACGCTTTGCGGATGGTCCTGATGCGGCGGCGGTGGAATTTGAAACTTCAATTTATGTAGATGAGCGTATGGCTCTGGACGACATTGCGGGGAGCAAGGCTCATGCTGCGATGCTGTCTCATCAGGGCATTATCAGTGCGGAAGAAAATGATGCGATTCAAGGAGGGCTGGATTCTATTTCTGCTGACTTACAGGCGGGAAAGCTTTCCATTGACTATAGCGCGGAGGACATTCATTCCTTCATCGAGGCAACGCTGACGGATAGAATCGGCGAGGCTGGCAAAAAAGTCCACACGGGCAGAAGCAGAAATGACCAGATAGCCCTTGACGAGCGGCTTTATCTTCGCCGTGCCATTCCTGACCTGCAGAAGGCTCTGAAAAAACTGATTAGGACGCTGGCAGACTTGGCGGCGAAGCATACGGATTCTCTTTTGACGGGCTATACCCACATGCAGCACGCTCAGCCGGTAACTTTGGCGCATCATCTCTGTGCCTGGGCTTGGCCTTTGGTGCGGGATTATGAACGCCTGTCTGACTCCTTAAAGCGCATTGCAAAAAGTCCTTTGGGAAGCGGTGCTCTTGCGGGAAGTGACTTGCCTTTGAACCGTGAGCTGGTGGCGGAAAAACTGGGCTTTGATGGGGTGACTGAAAATTCGCTGGATGCTGTGTCTGACCGCGACTACTGCATTGAGTTTGCCTCTGATTTTGCTCTTTTGCAGAGCCACTTGAGCCGCATGAGCGAAGAGGTGGTCATATGGTCTACCACGGAATTCGGTTTTATTGATTTGAGTGAAAAATGGTCTACGGGAAGTTCAATCATGCCGCAGAAAAAAAATCCTGACTTTGCGGAACTAATCCGTGGGCGCACGGGAAAAGTCTACGGTGATTTGATTGCGCTTCTTGTAATGATGAAGGGCCTGCCCCTTTCCTATGATCGGGATATGCAGGAAGACAAGGCAAGTCTTTTTGAGGCCTATGATGCGGTGCTTGGCAATGTGATGGTCTTTGATGCCATGATTGCTTCTGCCCGCTGGAACAAGGAGAAGATGGCTGCCAGTTGTGACGGCGGCTTTGCCAACGCAACTGACGTGGCAGATTACCTTGTGAGAAAGGGGCTTCCATTCCGTACGGCACACGGCCTTGCGGCTCAGGCAGTGCGTCTTTGTATTGACCGCGGACTTTCTGCGATTGAGGAACTTTCCATTGCAGACTTGCAGAAACTGTCGCCGCTGTTTGGCGATGACATTTTTGCACTGATTACGCCAAAGGCTTGTGTTGAGGCCCGAAAGGTAACTGGTGGCCCTGCCAAGGCTCAGGTTGAAAAGCAAATTACGGCATTACGGATGTTTGCCGAAAAATAAAGGCGGCGCGTGGCTGCTTTTAAGGAGATTTTTCAAATGAAAAAGACTGTGTTGTTTCTTGCTTCGGTATTGACTGCGGCAATGGCTTTTGTAGGATGCAAGAAGAATTCCGGCCTGGATAATTCACTGGAAAACTTGCAGAAGAACGGTGAATTTGTTCTTGGTCTGGATGATTCATTCCCGCCCATGGGATTTAGAGACGAGAACAATGAAATCGTTGGCTTTGACATTGACCTTGCAAAGGAAGTGGCAAGCCGTCTGGGCGTAACATTCCGTGCGCAGCCGATTAACTGGGATGCCAAGGAGCAGGAACTTTCTACCGGCAATATTGACTGTATCTGGAATGGCCTTACGATTACTGAAGAACGCCTTTCCATGCTTTCATTTACCAAACCCTATCTTGCAAACGAGCAGGTTCTTGTTGTACGCAAGGACAGCGGCATTGCTTCTCTTGCAGACTTGGCAGGAAAAACGGTCGGCTTGCAGGCTGGCTCAAGCGCCGCGGATGCATTGGACGGAGCGGCAGACTTTAAGGCAACTCTGAAAAACGTGGTGGAATTCAAGGAGAACATTACGGCTCTGAATGATTTGGAAATCGGTGGCGTTGATGCAGTAGTCATGGATAAAGTTGTTGCAGACTACAGTATCGTTACGACCGGCAAGCCTTTCTCTGTTCTTGATCAAGGTCTGGCTCCCGAAGACTACGGCGTTGCATTCCGCAAGAATGATGTAAAACTTACCGAAGCCGTGCAGAAAATCCTGGAAGAAATGAAGGCTGACGGCACCGTGGAAAAGATTTCCACCAAGTGGTTTGGCTCAGACATCACGGTGATTGGAAAATAGGGTACTTGTGGCTTACATCTGTGTAAGCAGCAAATAGGCAGTTTGTATGGCAAACTGTCTTGGCATGGCGGCATCCTTGCCGCCTGATACGGAGCGCGCATGCTTAAAATGATTGGCATTATGGCACAAGGTTCTCTCGTCTCGCTGGAAGTCTTCTTCCTTACCTTGTTGTTTGCGCTTCCCCTGGGATTGCCGATTGCGGCGGCAAGAATGTCAAAATTCAAGCCGCTTGCATGGCTTTCCAACATCTTCTTGCTGATAATCCGCGGAACTCCGCTGATGCTCCAGTTGATTTTCGTCTATTTTGCTCCCTTCCATCTTTTTGGCGTGTCCTATGACCGTTTTGTGGCGGCAATTATTGCCATGAGCGTAAACTATGCGGCATATTTTGCGGAAATCTATCGTGGCGGCATTCAGGCAGTTCCCAAAGGTCAGTATGAGGCGGCAAAAGTTTTGGGCTACACAAAGGCTCAGACCTTTTTCCGCATCGTATTGCCCCAGGTAATCAAAAACATTACGCCCGCAATGGGAAACGAAGTGATTACGCTGGTAAAAGACACATCGCTGGTGCAGGTGATTGGCGTGGCTGAACTCTTGCGCACGGCACAGACTCAATCAAGCCGTCTTTTTTCCACTACGCCGATTTTTGTGGCGGGCATCTTCTATTTTGTGATGAACTGGGCGGTCTCTGCCTTCTTCAATTTCCTCGAAAAGAAACTGAATTACTACAAGTAGGCGGACTATGGCAGACGAATTCAAAAACGAAGCGATTATTTCAGTTGAGCACGTAAAAAAGACATTTAGCGATGGAGTTCCCGTACTGAAAGACATTTCCTTTGCCGTGCATCAGGGAGAAGTGCTGGGCATCATCGGCCCGAGCGGAAGCGGTAAGTCAACCTTGCTCCGCTGCATTACCCAATTGGCAACGGTAGACGGCGGAACCATTTCTGTCTGCGGAAAAAATATCGTGACGGACGGTCTGTATGCCGACCGAAAGACATTGCGAGAAATCGGACTGAATCTTGGTCTGGTCTTTCAGAATTTCAATCTCTTTCCCCATTTTTCCGTTTTGCAGAATGTCATGGATGCCCAGATTCACGTGCTTAACATATCCCCTGAGGAAGCGGAATGGAATGCCATGCAGTTGCTGGACAGAATGGGACTTAAACTGAAGGCAAAAAATTATCCCTGCGAACTAAGCGGCGGTCAGCAGCAGCGTGTTTCCATTGCCCGTGCCCTTGCCCTCAAGCCCAAGGTGCTGCTTTTTGACGAGCCCACATCTGCCCTTGACCCGGAACTGACGGGCGAAATCCTTGCGGTTATCCGCTCCCTGGCTGCGGAAAAAATGACGATGGTGGTTGTTACCCATGAAATGGCCTTTGCCCGCGATACCAGTGACCACATCATTTTTATGGCGGACGGCCTGATTGTGGAGCAGGGAAAAAGTGCTGACGTTATCGGAAATCCCCAGGAAGAAAGAACCCGCTCATTCCTTGCCCGCTTTAATGACCGCTGAGACTGCTAACAAATTTTTATTTTAATTTCCTCACGATTTTTGTAACCGATAGCCCCTTTTTGATATTATCTTTATAGAAGAAACGTGGAAAAACCACTGATGATAAAAACAGGGAGGATTTTCAAATATGAAAACCTGGACAAAAAGAATTGTAGCGATGGTCGCGGCGGGGGCTTTTGCTTTTGCCGCTGTTTCAATCTCATGCGCAAAGACAAGGGTGCAGGGTACTGCTGACACGGCATTTGCTGATACTACTCCTGCAGTTTCCATTCCCGCTGACAGTCTGAAAGTGATTGAGGCTCTGCAGAATTCATTCCGCTCAATCAGTGCCGGTGTGCTTCCGTCAGTCGTAGAAATTGACGTTACCGAAAAGAAAGAAATGAAGGCTTCTCCCTTTGATGACCTGCCTTTCTTCTTCTTTGGCTTTCCCAATCAGGAAGAAAACGGTCGGGGAAAGGGTAAGACCCGTGAATACGAGCAGAAGGGGCTTGGCTCAGGCGTTATTGTACGCAGGACGGGAGACACGGTGTACGTGCTCACCAACAATCACGTTGCAGGCTCTGCCACACAGATTTCAGTCAAACTGAATGATGGTCAGGAATTTGAAGGAAAACTGGTGGGTTCAGACGAGCGTCAGGATATAGCACTGGTTTCATTTGAGGCAAAAAAAGATTCCAACATTGTGGTGGCAACCCTGGGTGACTCAGACCAGGTGCAGACTGGCGACATCTGTCTGGCTATGGGAGCTCCTCTCGGCTACAGTCAGTCTGTGACACAGGGCATTATCAGTGCGACAGGACGCAGTGGCGCAGGAATCGGCAACATGAATGACTTTATTCAGACCGATGCGGCAATCAATCAGGGTAACTCAGGCGGTGCGCTGGTCAACATTTACGGTGAAGTTATCGGCATCAACACATGGATTGCAAGTCAGTCTGGCGGAAGTCAGGGCTTAGGCTTTGCCCTTCCCATTAACAGCGTAAAGCGCGCTATTGAAGACTTTATCAACAAGGGAAAAATCACTTACGGTTGGCTGGGTGTATCTCTGGTGGAAATCACTCCCGACTACAAGGAAGCCCTGGGCCTGAAGAATCAGGAAGGTGCCTTTGCCTCTCAGGTCTTCATTGACTCTCCCGCATACAAGGGTGGCATGCAGGCCGGTGACTTTGTGATTGAATTGAACGGAAAGAAGGTGAAGAGTCAGTACGAATTTGTACGTGAAGTTGGCTATCTGCCTGCAAATGAAACGGCAACCTTTAAGGTTATTCGTGGCGGAAAGGAAAAGACGGTCAGCGTAAAGATTGAGGAACGCACCAAGGAAACCTCAACAGACAACAGCAAGCTCTGGCCGGGATTCATTGCAAGCCCCCTCACTGACAAAGTGCGTGAAGAACTGAAGATTGACGACAAGAAGATAAAGGGTGTGCTTGTATCCAATGTACTGGAAAAATCACCGGCGGCGGCATTGCGTCTGCAGAATGGTGATGTCATTACGGCGGTAAATGACAGGAAAGTGACCAGCGTATCCGAATTCTATGCAGCCCTTGACTTGACCAACAGCAAGGAAATCTGGTTCGATGTATACAATGACGGTCACACGATTACTACTGGACATTATAAAGTAGGAAATTGAAACAATTTGCGCGCCCGTATCGGGTACTGATGATTTGTGCTCCACTTCTCATGGTAGGGGAGGTCGCTTGCGACCTCCTTTTGCCATACCTTATGTCCTTTATCGTAAACTACGGCATTCTGGGCATGGATGTGACGGGAGCAAACGGCTCAGTGCTTGTGGCGCGCCTTATGCGGATGCTTTGGAGCACAGGCAGTTCCCGCCCGCAACTGATTGTAACGCTGGGGCTTTTGATGCTGGTGATTACGCTGGTGGGGGGATTTTTCGGCGTCTTCTGCTCCTATGTAACACAAAAAGCGGCGCAGGGGTTTGGACATGATTTGCGCTGTGCCGCCTACAAAAAAGTCATGTCCCTTTCCATTGAGCAGACTGATGCCTTTACCACAGGCTCCCTTGTGACTCGGCTTACCAATGACATTACGGTAGTGGTGGATTTTATGCAGCAGTTGCTCCGCAGTTTTGTCCGTCCGCCCATGTTCATGTTTGGCGGCATGGTCATGCTCTTTTCCCTGCATGTGGGATTCGGCATGATTGTGCTGGCGATTATTCCCACGGTTGCCCTGCTTATTTACCTGATTCTAAAAAAAGCGCTGCCCCTCTTTACGGAAGCCCAGAATCGGCTGGATGCAATAAACCTGATTGTGCAGGAGAATACGGGTGGAGCCAGAGTCATTAAGGCATACGTGCGGGAAGCCTACGAATGCGACCGCTTTACTCAGGCCAACAGCCAGTATAAAAGGGTCAATCTTGACGTGTTCAGGCTGATGGCAAGTCTTCCTCCCATTATGCAGTTTATGATGAACTTTGCCGTGCTGCTGGTGATTTTTATCGGTTGTCGTGCTATTGGCTTGGGAAAAGCCATGACGACGGGCGCAATCATGGCGGCGGTGACCTACACCACCCAGGCTGTCCGCTCCCTTATCATGGCGACGAACCTTTTGCAGTCCGTTACCCGGGCTCAGGTTTCCGCCGCACGTATCAATGCCGTTCTGGACACCCTGCCGGTTGTGCGCGACCCTGAGGGTCATAGCCTGCAGGTGGATGCCCCAAGTGCCGGCACAAATGCCGATGACCTTGCCCTTTCCTTTGACCATGTGACTTTTGCCTATCCTCAGGCGGCTGGAAAAGTGGTGCTTAAAGACATTTCCCTGCATGTCAGACGGGGCGAAACCTTTGCGATTATCGGTTCTACGGGTGCGGGAAAGACTTCCCTTGTATCTCTGATTCCCCGCTTTTATGATGCAACGGAAGGGCATGTTTTTGTAGACGGAAAGAATGTCCGTGACTATGCCCAGCGTGACTTGCGGGCAAAAATCGGCTATGTCATGCAAAAGAGCGAGCTTTTTTCCGCTACGGCAAAAGAAAACATCCGCTTTGCAAAAAACGATGCCTCGGACGAGGAAATCATACAGGCGGCAAAATCGGCTCAGGCGGATGCCTTTATTTCCGCAAAGCCTGACGGCTATCATACCTTTATCGCTGAGCGGGGAAGTTCGCTGTCTGGCGGTCAAAAGCAGCGGATTTCTATTGCCCGTGCATTGGTGCGTAAGCCTGAAATCCTCATTTTGGATGATGCTACCAGTGCCTTGGATTTGGCAACGGAGGAAAAACTCCATGAAGCCCTGCGCAGTCAGTATGCGGGAACAACCGTCATTTTGGTGGCTCAGCGCATTGCCAGCGTGAAGTCGGCGGATAGAATCGCCGTCATAGAAAACGACGGACGCTGCATGTATTGCGCTCCCCACAAAGAATTGCTGCGCACTTCGGAAACCTATCGGGAAATCTATGACTCTCAGATAAAGACTGGCGCGCTCATTGAAGATACGGCAAAGGGGGCAGTGTAATGGCAGGTCCCCAGATTCAGATGAACGGAAGAACGCCTGGTGCAGGTCCTGGCTCACACATGGCAAACCGCATTCGCGGCGAAAAGCCAAAAAACCGCAATAAGACTCTTTTTCGTCTCTTGGAATATATCGGAAAAAACAAAAGCCTTTTCTTTGCCCTGCTTTTCTGCATGGTGGTGGTGACGACTGGGGAGATAGCGTCTCCATATCTACAGCAAAAAGCCCTGGACACCATATCCTTTGCAGGCGGCCGTCTTTCCGTAGACCTTGCTGCCTGTTTCCGCTATCTTTCCATTCTTGCCGGTATTTTCCTGCTGATTGTGGGGATTTCCTATCTGCAAGGTCGGCTTGCGGCAAAACTTTCTCAGGAGACCATTTATCTTATCCGCCAGAATCTCTTTGCAAAGATTTCACGGCTTCCGATTTCCTATACTGATTCTCATAAGCATGGCGATTTGATGAGCCGCATGACCAACGATGCGGACAATATTTCTACGGCAGTGTCTCAATCGGTGGCTGCTTTGTTTTCGGCCTTGCTTACGCTGACAGGCTCCCTTGCAATGATGTTCATGTACAGCCTGCGCATAACCCTGGTTGCCATGGTGACGATTCCAACGATTATGTTTGTTACGGCACGGCTTTCCCGATGGATGCGGAAATATTATGTGCGACAGCAGCAGCTTTTGGGCGAACTGAACGGAGAAGTGGAAGAAAAAGTGACCGCATACCGTACGCTGGTGGCTTACAATCAGGAGAAAGCCGCGATACAGCGCTTTACGGAAGTCTCTGCGGAACTTCGCCACAATAGCATTGTATCCAAGGTGTTGGGCTCTATCGTTGGTCCTATTACCAATTTTTTGGGAAACCTGCAATATGTGCTGATTGCAGGCATCGGCGGATTCTTGATGCTCAGTGGAAAGGCTTCCATAACCGTGGGCGCGATACAGGCTCTCCTCTTGTACTCAAAAAAACTGAATCATCCGGTGAACATGATTGCTGACCAGTATGCGAGCATTCTTTCTGCCCTTGCTGGTGCCGAGCGTATTTTTGAGATTTTGGACACGGCTGATGAAATTGACGCAGGTAGGGAAGACCTTACCACTCCCGTGCGGGGCGAAATCCTCTTTGAGCATCTGCAATTCGGCTACACTGCGGAAAATCCAGTGCTTAAAGACTTTCATCTGCATGTAAAGCCGGGGCAAAAAATTGCCCTTGTAGGTGCAACTGGCAGCGGTAAGACCACCGTGGTCAATCTGCTCATGCGCTTTTACGAGTTGCGTGGCGGGCGTATGCTTCTTGACGGAAAGGACATCACTACTGTTCCCAAGGCGGCTCTCCGCAATGCCGTTTCCATCGTACTTCAGGACACGGTGCTCTTTAAGGACAGCATTCGCAAGAACATTGCTTTTGGCTCTGAGCATGCCAGCGATGAGGAAATCCAGTCGGCTGCCCGCACTGCCATGTGCGACCATTTTATCAGTCAGTTGCCGGAGGGGTATGACACGGTGCTTTCTGAAAGCGGCTCCAATCTGAGTGAGGGGCAGCGGCAATTGCTGGCTATTGCGCGGGCGGTACTTGCCAAGTCCCCGGTGCTGATACTGGATGAGGCGACAAGCAATGTGGATACCCGCACCGAAATGCGTATTCAGACAGCCCTTACCAATCTGATGAAAAACCGCACTTCCATTGTCATTGCCCACCGCCTGTCCACCATTCGGGATGCGGACGTGATTGTAGTCCTGGCAGACGGCGCAATTGTAGAAGCCGGCAGTCACGAGGCCTTGCTGGCAGAAAAAGGCGAGTATTTCAAACTCTACAGCAGACAGTTTGCGGGCATGGCAACCTAACCAGGGCCTCCGCATTATAATCCATTCGCAAGTAAGACAAAAAGGGCACAGGTAAAAGAGTCTCA
>CAKZZO010000013.1 GCA_937885175.1 uncultured Treponema sp.
GCAACGGTAGCCTTTTTGCTGCTCATACATTTCATTTGTCCAGCCGATATTCAAGTACGATATGTATAATGCGTTTGCCCTGCAAGAATATTCAATCATTTATCAAAAAAGACGCAAAAGTGCACAATAATTCGTAAGCGACTTTGTCCAAGGAAGCCCGGCTTCCTTTTGCGTTAGTCGCTGTATATCCAAAATATTGTGCTGAAGATATTCTCTACTGCAGTGCCGTCGTCACTAATCGTGAACTCAAATAACGTCGTTCCGCTCGCATCAGTTATTCTCAACCAACTGTCTGCTTCTGTTGGATTTCCTTCATAGCGGAGATTTTCCCTTGACAATGTAAGATTGCCTCCTTCATATTTTCCAACGGTGTTATCCGCATAGAAGACATAATAGGTACTTGACGGGTTGCGCTGCTCCCAACGGCAGACAATAGCGTCTCCCGTCCGTACGAACTTTGTTCCAGAATTTTTTTCCGTGGCATAGATGCTTTCATAGTTTTGGCTGACATAAAAAGTAAATATCGTGTTCCCTGTATTGGTCTCTATCGTTACCGTCCCGAAACTTGTCGGTTTGCCCGTGTATTTGTAAGAACTCCGTGCATATCGGAGGTTACCGTTTACATAAAAGTCAACGGTCTTATCAGCATAGAAGACAAAGTAGTTAGATGAGTTATCATTCTGCTCCCAGCGGCAGACTTCGGCATCACCGTTTATCGCCCTAAAATACACGAGCACGGTAACGGCAGACTCTGGCATAGTAAACCTATATCGTGATTCATAAGAAATTTCTTCATATGAAATTTCTTTGCCATTATCTCCCATCACGGAAAGACTGTAAAACTCATAACCATCATTTGCAGTAATGGTAATACCGATAGTTTTACCAGCATACTGCATATACGTAAATAAGCCATCATAACCCTCATAATTGTCTATGCTGATGTCGCCAGCGTCCGCATCTGATGTAACAGTCATACTATAAAGAGTCGGTGTGGTCGATGGGTTCTCTGGCTCAATCGAGGTGTCGCCACCCGAAGAATTACCTCCAGAAGAAGGTATGGATGTCGTCACGATATACCGTAGCCCAGAGCTGCTTTCTGTAGCGATAAGGTCTGCTCCACTCTTTTTGACTGTAAATGTCAGCGTTCCTGCACCAGCGGCTATCAGAATTGGAACAGTATTTTTATTCGTTATCTTTACCGTTCCTGCTGCATTTGGTTTACCCGTATACGTGAGTACGCTCCTTGAAAAATTCAGTGCGTAACCTGCATAGTATTCAGCGGTACCATCATCATAGAAAATGTAATAATTGGAATTGTCCCCGTCTGCCACCCAAACGCAAAGATCATCCGTGTTTGTTTCTGTTGTATCAGAAGGATTTGTTGCACCAGAATTATTTTCGCTCGTGCCGCCGCTATTTTCACTTCTCTTGTTTGGACTTATTACGCTTTCTACGCTATCAACAGTTTCAACTTTTATAGACTTGATTCCCAGCTCATCTGTTGCGCCAATGACAATTTCACCGCCTGCCGTGCCAAAATCGTAGGCATCCACAAGAGCTGTCTGTATAACAGATTTTGCATTGCTTGCAGAAGATGTGTCAACATTTCCTTCGTAAACAGCGTTGTTAGCACCAACTGCCATAGCCATATAGCGGTCATTAGCGGTTTTGTTGCTGTTAATAGCCCATTCAACGGTGACTTTGGCTTTTCCTTTGACTCCAGAAATTAAAAAACCCGCCCGCTTGAAGATAATACCTGCCGCAGGAGTTGTATATTTGTAATATGGTGTACCACTCGTAGAATAATTTTGTATTGAACCGATTTTTGTGCTAGCACTAGCGAGCAAGGTAAGTTTGATTCCCGTATCGGCATCCTCGACAAACGTAATATCTTTTTCAAGGCAGATTGCATCGTCTGTAATTGCAGTCCTGGCCTTTGTTGTTCCAGTGATGGCTTTGATTTTGTCTGCACATCCGCCGCTGCCTGTAAGGTCAAAAGAAACAGCATAAGGTGCTACGCTACTATTATTTGATGGCGAAGACGTAGAATTCTCACTACCACCACCTGAGGCAGATCCTGAACTTACATTGTATTTTGTCGCCGGAAAATTACCAAGATAGCCCTGTGCTGTAATAGTACTTCCAGTCACGGTAACCTTAAACGTAATGAGTTCTGTTCCCGTAGCAGCAATTTTCAGGCTGACCGTTTCCCCATTTTCTGTCGGATGACCGGAATATGTAAGCGTACTTCTGTCCTTATCAAGCTTTCCCTTGTAATAGTATTCAACAGTATTATCCGCATAGAAAATGTAGTAGGTTGTCGCATCATCGCTCTGTACATAGGTACAAATAACTCCGCTACTAGCAGAGCCACCGCCACCAGACGCATCAGTCTTACCGCTTTCACTGCCGTCTGTAGAAGACCCTGTCTTTACATTGTATTTCGTTCCTGTTGCCATTCCACCCAAGTATGTCTCAGCTGTGATAGTGCTCCCGCTGACGGTAACCTTAAACGTAAACAAAGTTGTTCCCGAAGATGCGATTTTTAGCGTAACCGTCTCGCCATTTTGCGTTGGATTACCTGAATAACTGAGGATTCCCTTTGCATAGTCAGTACCGTTGGAATGACCTTCTGCCGTGCCGTCAGAATAGAAAACGAAATAATTAGCCGATTTGTCGCTCTGCACATAGGTACAAACAGTTCCTCCGCCGCTTTCACCACCGCCACCAGCATCATTGCTACACGCAAGAATCACGCTCGCGAAAAACACTGTGGCAAAAAATGCCACGCACATTGCACCAAACTTTTTCATAAAACAGCCTCCTCGATTTTACATACTACAATTCACCATCTATAAGATTGTACAATTAAAGTATACAATCACTTAGATGTTAAATCAAGGGTAAAAACATCTTACAGTTTGTATATGCTATCTGATACTTTTGGCGATTTACTTCGCACTTTTAGAAATCAGAGAGGGTTATCCGCGCGGGAAATGAGTCTTGCGCTCGGGCAAAATGTCAATTACATCAATCTCATAGAAAACGGAAAACGCCTTCCGTCCATGCAGGGATTTTTTTCAATCTGTGAATACATGCAGATAAGCCCCGCTGAATTCTTTTCAGCAGGATTATCGAAATCAGAGATAGCAGATAGGAATCTGTATGAATCACTTACAAAGTTGACGACCAAGCAAAAACAGATTCTCGTTGATTTTATCAAGGAATTTTCCGACATGCATTAAGCAATGCTGTTTTTTCTGCCAAAGACTTTGCGGGAATAGACGGCATGGACAATGGTCATCAGAATGCCGCAGAGACACCAGCCCACTGGGTATGCCAGCGAAACGGGAATAAAACTTGCCGTGATGTGAGTGGTAACAAAAAGGTATATCTGACGGAAGACAACAAAAGAAGACAGCATGACTACTGTAGGCGCAAGGGCGTTTCCCAGCCCCCGCAATACGCCGCCATACACCTGATTCAGTGCGCGAAAGACATAGAAAGGTGCGCCCACCCGCAGGAAAAAAGTGCCGTAGTACAATACCCTCTCGTCGCGGTTGAACATGCCGATGATTTGGGCGGGAAAAAGTTCAAAAACCAGCATGAGGACTGCCACCCAGATGAAGGCGAGGCGCATTGACGTGGCGGAACCTTTTTTTACGCGGACAAAATCATGGGCCCCATAGTTCTGTCCCACAAAGGTTGTAGCGGAAAGGGAAATACTCTGGATGGGCATAAGGGAAATCTGGTCGATTTTGTTAAAACATGACCAGCCCGCCATACAGGCCGCGCCAAAACGGTTGATGTAGCCCTGCACGAACACATTGGAAAAGGCGGTTATGGCCATCTGAAAGCCGCCGGGAAGACCGATTTTAAGCACCCGTTTGAGCATATCGCCATGGATGCGCAGCTCGCGGACTTTCAACTGGAAGATTTCCTTGCTGCGCATCATCACAAAAAGCACCAGCAGCATGGCGACAATTTGCGAAAGCACCGTTGCATACGCAGCCCCCGCAATCCCCTGCCCTAAGACCACGACAAATACAAAGTCAAGAATCACATTCAGTATGGAAGAAATCACCAGAAAATAGAGGGGCCGTGTGGAATCTCCCAATGCACGGAGAACGCCCGCACCCACATTGTAAACCATAAAAAAGAGACTGCCTGAAAAGAAAATCTGCAGGTACTGGTTTGCCATGTCAAAGACATCGGCGGGCGTATTCATCAGGTGAAGGATACCGGGTGCAAAGAAGCGGCCTAAAAGCGTGGCGATTATGCCCGCTATAAAACTGCCCGCCATAAGGGTATGAATGGTGCGTCTTACGTTTTCACTGTCGTGAGCACCAAAAAATTGGGAAATCACCACCGTGCCACCCGCCGCCAAACCTACAAAAAATCCCAGTACGGAATTGATAAGCGAACCAGTTGAACCAATCGCCGCCAGCGCTTCCTTCCCCACATAGTTTCCCACGATGATGCAGTCCACCGTGTTGTAAAGTTGCTGCAGCAAATTGCCCGCAATTAGAGGCAGGGCAAATTTGAGAATCAGCGGGTGGATTGCACCTGTAGTCATGTCGGTGACGGATTTTTTGGCGAGTGGCATGAATTATTTGCACAACTCCTCAAAGGCGGCCACTTCCCTGGCGTACATGTCTATACCGCTCTTCCAGAATGCAGGACTTGTAATGTCAAAGCCCGCTTTTTTGCACAGGTCTTCGCAAGACAGACTGCCAGTATCGGAAAGAAGTTCGGCATAGGTTTTGGCAAAAGAAGCTCCTTCCTTTTGATAGCGAGCGTACAAGCCGGCGGCAAAAAGCTGACCAAAGGCATAGGGGAAGTTGTAGAAGTCCAGTTCAGTGCTGTAGTAATGGGATTTTACCGCCCACATGTATTCGTGGCGTTCACTTCCCAAACCTGCTCCATAGGATTTTTCCTGGGCTTCGCGCATCAGGCGGCAAAAGTCTGCGGAGGAAAGTTCGCTTGTGGCACGCTGGTCAAAGAGACTGCGCTCAAAATAAAAGCGGCACAAAATGTCCACGAGTACCTGGCTGGTGTCCTGCAAGTCCAAATCCAGAATCTGTAGTTTTTCTGCACCAGTAGCCTGTAAAATCATATCCTGCTTGACGATGGTTTCTGCAAAGGTGGAGGCCGTTTCTGCCAGCGTCATGGGATAGCTAAAGAAGGCAGCGGGCTTTCCTTTCAGGCAACTAAAATGATAGGCATGCCCCAGTTCATGGGCGAGGGTGATGATGTCACTGAATGTGCCGGTAAAATTAGAAAGTATGCGGCTCTGGTGGCCAAGGGCAAAATCTTCGTCATAAGCACCGCCCACTTTGCCGGGGCGCACCTGAGCATCAATCCAATTGGAATCAAAAGCCTTGCGGGCAAAGTCACCCATGGCACTACTGAATGAATTGTAACGGGCAATAATGTAGTCTCTGGCTTCGGCGAATGTCCATGTTCTTGAAAGAAGGGACTGACGAGACCCATCAGACAAAGGCTTGTTGCTGGGGTCATCCGCATTCATAGGAGCAAATAAATCGTAAAAGGCAAGGCCGGCGTCTTTTCCGCTCGTGCCCGCCACTTTGCTGGCCGTTAAGTTGTGTCTGCGAAGGTAGCCAGCCTTTGCCGTAAAATACCGCCGCCACAGAGGAAGGCTTTCTTCTATGGCAGTGATAAGCGCATCCAAAGTCTTCCTGCTCATGCGGCTGGAAGCAAGGGCACGGTCTATGGCTTGGTTCCAGTGGCGGTGCTTGTTCAGCGCAAGGGTTTCGCCTTTGAGATTGTTCAGTGCGGCGGCAATGGCGATTTCGTTCTGGCGGAGCAAGGCAAGTTCTTTTTCGTAGGAAGACTTGCGCACTTTTGCATCAGCTGAGTAGGCATCGTTTCTGAGTTCGTTGAAAGTCTTTCCTGTCTCAGCGTCTTTTGCGTTACTGATAATCTGCTCATGCAAGCGTCCCCATGCGTTGCCTCCCGTTCGCTGAAGTTCGCCCGCAAGATGCTCTTCTGCATTGCTCATTTGATGGGCCGTTTCGTCAATCGCCTCCTGCAAGAGAAATTTGTATGAGGCATACTGAGGATAACGGTCATAAAACTCATCCAGATGCTTGGCATGGGAAAGCAAAATTGACTTGAAGATTAAGTCCAACTGCTGAATGCGCAATCCCATTTCCTCAATGCGGGAAATATTGTTCAGGTAGTCGGTATTGGTAGTGTCTACGGAATAAATGACATAGGCGTAGGCATTGAGGGTTCCGGCAAGCGCATCCACTTTGTTTTCTGCTTCCAGATAGGCGGCAAGCCATGCAGGAAAGTCAAAATTGTCATTGTGGTTTTTGGTGAAGTCTTTTGCCGTGTCCAAAAGGTTTTCCAGTGTGTCCATGCCGGAAGCGTAATCAGTAAGTGCCTGCTTGTATTCCGGTGAATTTATTGAAGTAAAAATGCTGTCCAAATTCCAGCGGGGGATTGTTCTTGTGTCCATACGTATAATATATAGAAAATAGACCGAATCGGAAATAGTTTTAAGGGCGTTACGGGGCTGAAAAGCGGATGGCTGCCCCGTTAGAAAGGGGTAGGTGAGCAACGCAGTGCGAACTAGGGGAAAGGCTTTTCCCCCTCCGTAGACAGCGGGTTTTCTACCGTGGTATACTTTTTGCATGAAAAGCCGATTTTTTCTTGTGTTGACGATGGGTCTGCTCTTTTGTGCCTGTAATCGAAAAGCACTGAATGAGGAAGAAATTTTTGAGCGGCGGGCAGAATCTGAGCGCGTGTATCAGACCGGCTACACCCTGATGATTGAACGTCATTATGAAAAGGCCAAAGATTCCTTTGAAAAGGCAATTTCTTTGGACAAGTCCAATGCAGAAGCCTGGTATGGTTTGAGTACGACGCTGATTGAACTGGGAAAATACAGCAAAGCCGTGGACGCAGCCCTACAGGCGGCTGAAAAATATGAAAATGCCACCCTCTATGATGACAAAATTGCTTTTAGAAACGATGCCCTAGTACAGGCAGGCGAGGCTTACTTGTGGAACAAGAAGAAAAAAGAGGCCATGGCTCAGTTTCAGTCTGTCTATGATTTAGACCCTGAAAACGGGGACGTACTGATGAATATTGTGGCGACCTACATTCGCTGTGAATATGCAGATGAAGCCCTGATGTTCTGCGAAAAAAACACGGCGACCTATGGAGAAAATCTGAGGGCGGTAACGCTCCTGCAGGAAATGCTTCGTATGCTCCAAGAGGAAAAAGACGGTGTGCGGGAAGCAACGGAATGACCCCTCCACTCACCCAATGACTAGAGCTCCAGCCGAGTCCACCAGGCTTTGAATAAATCTACCCATACTTCACATTCCGGCTCAATTGCGCTGCCGTCGGGCTTGGATGTTTCCGCAGTGGCAAGCCCCAGACCATGCTTTCCGTGAGTAAAAAGATGGTAGGCAAAGGGCAGCCCCGCTTTCCGCAAGGCATTGGCAAAAAGCAGGGAATTTTCTGCAGGAACGGACTGATCTGCCAGCGTATGCCAGAGGAAAGTAGGCGGAAAGTCTGGAGAAACATGTTTTTCAAGGCTCACGTCTGCGCGGGAATATTTTTTGCTGGATCCCAGTACCAGACTTATTGATTTTTTGTGGCAGAATTGTTCGTCCGCAGTGATGACGGGATAGCTTAAAATAAGGGCATTGGGCTTAAAGGATTCGGGCGCATAGGGAAGATAGGATGCAAACAAATCAGTATTCCAGTAGCAGCCCAGCGTAGCGCACAGGTGACCGCCCGCGCTGAATCCGCAACAGATGATTTTGTCTGCGTCTACATGCCATTCGGCGGCGTGGCTTCGCGCATAGTGCACGGCTTCTGCAAGGTCACAGGCAGCGGCAGGAAATTCCATGGGTGCCAGGCTGTAGGACAAAATAGCCGCCTGAAAGTACATGGCATTAAAGCGAATGGCAACCGCCTCCGCCTCACGGGCAGAAAGATGGTCGTAGCCGCCACCCGGGCAGATGATGACAAGCGGACGCTTACGATTAGGGTCAAGGGTCTCGTAATTTTCCAGAAGATATGCTGTGAGGCTGGGTTTTTGGTCAGCGTTTGCAAGTTTGCCACTATAGTGTACGGGAAGAAAAACAGTCTCGTGTGTCATGCATGCCTCTTTTAAAGCAGAAGATTCGTGCTTTTATCCTAAGATACTTAAGGGAACCTCTAAAAATTGCCAATTTTTAGAGGTTCCCTCAATTTATTCTTATAAAAATATACCACAATCCGCAGTTCTGTGATATACTGTTTAAAGGCAAAGTTGTCTCTAAAAACCGAAGTTTTTAGAGACTCCCTAAAAAGAAAAACGGCCACGTAAAGGAGGAAAAACGTGACCATTTCTTACAAAACTTTTTATTTCTTGCTGCTTGTATGGAAATATAAAGTATTCTTAAAAAGAAGTCAATAGATTTTCGTGGAAAACGTTGAAAATAATAGAGTTTTACCCGAAAATAATTGAAAACGGTGACATAATTTGCAAGGAGTTGTAAAAGCATGAGAAAGATTGGCATTATTGGCGCAATGGAAGCAGAAGTTGCCTTACTGAAGAAACTGGCAAAACAAAATGGCCGCGTTAAAGAAAAGGTTTCCGGTGGGCTGATTTTTGTCGAGGGTAAAATCGACGGAATTCCAGTCGTCATCGTCAGGAGCGGCGTTGGCAAGGTAAATGCGGCATTGTGTGCTCAGCGTCTGATTTTGCAGTTCCACGTAACTCATGTCATCAACACGGGTATTGCAGGTGCAATCAAGAGTGGTCTGAAAGTATTTGACTTTGTGGTTTCCTCCGATGCTGTGTACCACGATATGGACGCAACTCAGTGGGGCTACAAACCCATGGAAATTCCCCAGATGAACAGAATCTCCTTCCCTGCGGACGAAGCACTGATGCAAGCTGCAATGGCTGCTTTTACCGATGCGGACAACGAAGACTTCTTCACTGGCCATCGCGTTATCACCGGACGCATTGCCAGCGGCGACCAGTTTGTTTCAAAAGAGGAACTTAAAAAACACATCATTGAAGTCTGCGATCCTGCCTGTGTAGAAATGGAAGGTGCGGCTGTTGCTCATGCCTGTTTTGTAAGCGGCATTCCCTATTTGATTCTGCGCTGTATCAGCGACATGGCAGACGACACAAAAGAAACGACTGACCTTTTCAATGAAAGTGCGGCCGCAGATTTGAGTGCAAGAATGGTGGAAACCCTGCTCAAAAACCTCTAAGCCTATTGCAAAGAAGTGCCGTCTGCTTGACCTGCATAGGCCTCCAGTTTCTGGCTGAAACTTCTGTAAAGCGTAAGCAGTTCGGCGGTTTTTTCGCGCATTATATCCAGATTTTTATCAGCCGCGGCTTTTTCCAAGTCTGCGGCTTTTTTTGACAGTTCCAGCGCACCGATGAGCCGGGCAGTACTTTTAAGCGAATGCACTTTGATACGGTAGGAATCCAAGTCTTCCTGCTCCAAAGCCGCTTCAATTGCACCTGCATTCTCATCAATTCCCTGATGCACCATGCCAAGCATTTCCAAAAACAAATCCAGTTCGCCACAATTCTGTAGCCCGGTCTGGGAATCAATGCCTTCTATTTGGGGAAGTTCTTGTACCTCTTGTGTCTCTTGTGCCTCTTGTGCCTTAACTGCTTCTGTTTCAGCAGAAAGGAAGTCACCACCTGCCTCCGATTTTTCAATATATTCGGGCGGCAGATAGCGGATGATGGTTTCTTCCAGTTTTTCCGGATTGACTGGCTTGGAAAGATAATCGGAAAATCCTGCGGACAGATACATCTCCCGTGCGCCGCTCACCACATTTGCCGTAAGTACAATACAAGGCTTTTTAAGACACTTGTTGTCAGAAAGCACCTGCATGGCCTGCAGCGTTTCTATGCCGTCCAAGTCGGGCATACGGTGGTCAATAAAGAGAATGTCGTAAACGTTTTCCTGTACTTTTTTCAGGGCTGCTTTTCCGCTGGTAACGGCATCAATTTGAATTTTTGTGTGCTTGAGCAGGCCTTTTATTACTTCAAGATTTATGGGCGTGTCATCTACCAGAAGGATATGGGCGCGGGGAGCAATGAGTTTTTCCGTGTACTTTTCTATGAACTGCACGTGCTTTCTATATGCTTCCATAATGTCGCCAACTGGCTCTACATCGGTTACATCCTGCCATATGACAAAAGAAAAGGTAGAGCCCTTGCCGTATTCACTTTCCACATCCAGTTTGCTGTTCATAAGGGCAAGGGTGCGCTGAACGATGTTGAGTCCGAGGCCTGTTCCCTCAATCGTTCTGTTCCGTTTTTCATCTATCCGCTCAAAGGGATGGAAGAGTTTTTCCACGTCTTCCTTTTTAATGCCGATGCCTGTATCTTCCACACTGACAAAGAGCCATATGCCTGGCTTTCCCTGAGGACTGCTATCCATTGTGTAGTCCATGCGGAAGACAACTTTTCCCTGCATGGTGTATTTAATGGCATTTGTCAGCAGATTCAAAATACACTGCTTGATGCGGATACTGTCTCCCACCAGCATTTTTGGCAGACTGGGATTGATATGCAGTTCCAAAAACAAATCTTTTTTCCGTGCCCGTTCCGAAGCCATGGCGACCAAATCCACCAGAATCGTAGATATGTCATAGGTTTCTGGCAGCAAGTCCATCTTTCCGGATTCAATTTTAGAAAAGTCAAGCACATCGTTTACAATACTCAGCAGAGAATTTCCAGCCTGCTTGATATTCATGGCGTACTGGTGAATTTCACTGTTTTCAGTTTCCCGCAGAATCATTTCATCCATACCCAAAACTGCATTGATAGGCGTTCGGATTTCGTGACTCATGTTTGCAAGGAAGTCGCTTTTTGCTTTGGACGCACTCAGAGCATTTTCCTTGGCCTGACGTTCACTCTTTGCCTGTTCGCGGATGAACAAAATATATTCCTGCAACTGAACCGACATCTTTCTGATACTGTCTGCCAAAACGCCCAGTTCATTTTTTGACTGATAGACAATGGGAATGCTCAGTTCCCCCCTGGCAAGCCGATATGACGCTTCCGTAAGTTCAGAAACTGGAGACAGAATCTTTTTGTAAATATGCAGAATAATCAGGCAAGAAAAGAGCAGAAGCACTAAAAATGCCGCCGCCAGTTTAAGCAGAAGACGATACTGGGGGATAAGGAACTCTGCCTCAGGAACAAAGACTATCAGCGTCATGCCATTACGGATGGGAACAGAAACACCAAAGTGCTGGGCCTCATTCCACCAGAAGCGGTAGAGCGATTTGCCTGAATCATTCATCAGCACTCTGATAGAATGCATGGCGTTGCTTGCCTCGGCAGATTGATATCCCACATGATAATCCGTAGCGTATACCAGCGTTTGTTCAGAACTCATCAGCAATGCACCGCCACCCTCGATGGAAATAATATCCGCAATGCCTTTCAGCGTTGCCATGCTTACGTCCATGCCCACAACGCCCAACAACTTGCCGTCAATGTAGATAGGCGCAACATGAGAAACCATGCTTACGTTCAGGTTTTGGTTTGCATAGGGTTCTGTCCACACGGCACTGCCTTTCCAAACAGGTGTATAAAACCAGCAGACATGATTTGTATCAGAGGGTGAATAGAGATTCAAATTAGTAGGGCGCACGCTGATGTAGCCAGTCCTTTTGTTTCCAGTTACCAGCACGCCCATTGAACCGCCATAGGTTTCTGGCTCCAGACGAAAATATGCAGATACAACTTCAGAAGTCATTAGTGCGGCATCAATAAGACGCTTGGACATATTTTCCATGTATGCCTGCTCATATTTTTTGTCCATGCGGAGGCGTTCAAAATCAAGAGAATTTAAAATGTAATTCTTCATTACGTCTACGGAACGTTCCACAGATTCCAGTGCATTGTTGTACTCTGCAGATTTTTGCGAGGAAATCACGGTGAGGGCGGTTACAAGTTCATTAAATACTGTCTGGCGGTGCGTATAAAAACCGATTCCCGCACTAAGCAAAAAAACAATCAGCAGGGAACCTAAAAGAATAAAGGCCAACTCTGCGCGGATTGAGCGAACACTTATCCGAATTTTTCCCTTTTTGCTTTTCATCAGTTTTTGCGAACCTCGTTGCCACCTGACTCTTTGGCCGCATAGCACAATTGCACTGCCCGATAATAATTCGTCTTGATTCTGTCAGAAAGATTGATTTCCGCAATGCCGACCGACAGCGTAACATGCAGTTGCTCTTTTGTTAGTCTACAGATATCCTTAAAAATATGTTCTGCCTTTTGCACGGGAATTTCCAACAGGACGACAAACTCATCCCCACCCCAGCGCAGCAACATGCCCTGTTCCTGTATGAAATCCTTGACTATTGACGTAAGGTGCTGCAAAACCTTGTCGCCATCCTGACGGTCATTGACAAACCTGAAGTTGTCCACATCAAAGACCGCCATGGACATGTAGCGGGTTGTATTGAATACTCCCAGTTCTCCATAGGCTTCCTGAAAATAATTGCGGTTGGGAAGCCCCGTAAGCCTATCCACAGACTTTTCTACCTGCGTGTTCTGCAGTTCAGTCTGACGCATAAAATGGGTTATAATCATAAAAAGCAGGACTATCACCAGACAAAAGCCCACAAGCCCTGCCCACAATGAAATGGTAAACCCCTCTTCAATGTTATTGCCCTGCACCACCAGATACCACTCCAGCGGCTCCATGTAGCGGCACATACGGTAGCCCCTCACACCACGCTTTCTATAGGTAAATTCATCTGCATTAGGCTGATCCAAAATGGCTTCTACAATGTAGGCATTTTCTATGTTCATGGAATTGGAATCTACCTGCACAAGCCCTTCCGGGTCAATCAGATTGATTTTTACGCGGTACATAGACTCAAAGGTGTCCACCAGTTTCTGCAGTTCGCTCATAAAAAGTCCAACGCCGCACACACCAAGCAGATGCCCCTCGTTATCTTCTATACGGACATTTACAAAAACCGTCCACTGATAGCCGTTTTCCTGATCACGGTCAGTGTCCAAATCATACTTTTTACCGCTTTCCAAAAACAGCGTATACCAAATGTCATAGGGACTGGTCTGAGGATTGACGACCTTGCCGATGCCTTTTGGCGTATAATAGCGGTGCGTTTGTTCAGAGATAACATATGCGGAAAGATAGCCCATTTTATCCCGCAGTTGAGACAGGTATTCGGAAAAAATTGCCTCCACTTTGTCCTGAGTATATGAGGTCTCTTCCAGCAAGAGATTTTGCAGCAGCTGGTCAGCCGCCATGGTTTTGGAAATAGTAATCGGCTCGTAGACTTCCTTTGCGATAGTGTCATAAATATGCGCTGCTATCAGATGACTGGTTTCTACCTCCTGTTTTTTTTCCTTGCTGGAAAAAAGCGTTAGAATACCAACCGTTGAAAAAATCGCCATAACGATAAAAAAACATGCCGTAAGTTTTACTCTTTCCATATCATTCATTTTAGTACGCTTCCTATAATTTTTCCACTATTTTTTTTGCGCATATCATGGTTAGTTGCCTTGGCTATTTGACCTTTCCATGCGAAATGAATATAATCTGTACTCATGGATGAACTGAAACAGCAGATAAAAGAAGTGATTGTCAATGCTTTGGAACTGGAAGACATCAAACCGGAAAACATTGTGGATGATGAAGCGATTTTTGGTTCAGGATTGGGTTTGGACTCCATTGACGCTTTGGAACTGGGTGTTGCGCTCAAAAAGAAATTTGGTGTAAAATTTAATGCTGAAAGTGCAGACAACAAAAAACATTTTGCATCTGTAAACGCGCTGGCTGAATTTATCGCAAAAGAAAAAGGTATCGCATAATGGCAATGAATAGAGACGAACTGTTTACCAAACTCAAGGAAGTGCTGGTAAGTGATTTTGACATAGACGAGGGCGACGTAACGCTTGACGCAAATATTGTAACTGATTTGGACTTGGATTCAATTGATGCGGTGGAAATGATTGTAAAGATGAAGCCCTACCTGAATGCAAAAATCGAGCCAGAAGCCTTCAAATCCGTGCGTACCCTCGGTGATGTAGTGAACGTACTTGAACCGCTGACAAAATAACGGTTTCCACTACTGCATCCATGACGCAAAGATGTAATGTTTAAGCCAGTTTTCTATATCCTATCCGCGCTCTATCCGATTCTTGTCTTCACTTGTCTGGTGGTACTCAAGGTGCCGGTGCGGATTTTTTCTTTGTTTGTCATAGTAATCGCCGCCGCCTATTTTCTGACGGCAACGCAGGACAAGGACAAAAAAAAGACTGCACGGCTTTTGATTTCTTCCGGGCTTTTACTGACCGCAGGAATTATCTGCCTGGTGACGGGAAGCACGATTTTCTTAAAATGCTATCCTGTTGTCATCAGTGCCATCTTTCTCGGAGTCTTTGGCTATACACTTTTTTCCCGCCCTACGATGATTTTCCGCTTTGCCACGATGATGGACAAATCAATCCGTGGCTCACTGGCAGAAAAACGTGTGGAAGCCTACTGCAATAAAGTGACCCTTATCTGGTGCGTCTTCTTCATATTGAATGGAACGGTAGCCCTGCTGACCGTCTTTACAAAAAGTGATATACTCTGGTCAGTCTATAACGGTGGCATTTCCTATGTGCTTATGGGAATGCTTTTTGCCGGCGAATTTATTGTCAGAAAGGTGGTAAACGCAAAAATGCCAAAGTCAGTACCAATTTCCCAATTCAATGCAAAATCACGCTCCATGGATACGGTGCTCTGCTACGAGCGCAAATGGACGGACGCAACTTACCTTACCTGGGGAGATTTTTTACGCGACAGTGCCAAAATGCGGGCCTTCATCAAAAGCCATGACGACAGCCAAAAGTGGATTCTCCACTGCGATGACTACTGGTATTTTCTGTCGGCTTTTGTAGCCCTGCTTCAGTGCGGAAAGGAAATTCTTTTGACTGCAAATGTTTCCCCTTCATTCATCGCAGAAATCCGCAGCGAGCCAACCATCCGCTTTTTGACCGACATTCCTGACACGCCCGACACGGATTTTGTTCCTCAGATTCTAAAAGACAGCCCAGAACCCACCGAAGCCGAAAAAATGACCACGCCGCAGATTGTCGCGGACGACAGCAGGATTATGATGTACACTTCAGGCTCAACTGGTCATCCCAAGGCAGTACACCAGCGGCTTACCGAGTTTGAAATGGACAATGCATTCGTCCTCAGCAAATGGGGCGAAGAATTTTTGAGCCGCAAACTCTGTGCCACCGTAAGCCAGCACCACATCTACGGGCTCTTGTTCACGATTATGCTGCCTTTTACCATTGCGCTTCCTATCCGCAGAAAGAGGATTGAACTTCCCGAAGAATTTGAACTTTTAGACGATGAAAACTACATGATTATCGCCGTTCCTGCCTTCCTCAAAAGAACCTGTGCCGAATATGCACATGAAAAACTGCCCCTCAAAAACCCCTGGATTTTTACCAGCGGCGGAGTCCTTACGCCCGAAGTGGCAAAAGACACTGACAGCGTATTTGGCTTTTGGCCCATGGAAGTGTATGGCTCTACGGAAACCAGCGGTATTGCCTACCGCCAGAGCAAAAACGGCTTGGAATGGACACCCTTTGACAATGCAAAAATCTGGAAGAATGAGGACGGATGCCTTGTCATCATTTCGCCCTACATCAAGGATCCGGCAGGATTTGCCACAGGTGACTTGGTGGAGATTCACAAAGACGGTCGCTTTTTGCTCAAAGGTCGTGCAGACAGCATCGTAAAAATTGAGGAAAAACGCATTTCCCTTACCGAAGTAGAAAACCGTCTCCTGCAGTCTGGGCTGGTGCAGGATGTATGCGTCGTTCCCATGAGCGACCGCCGCCAGTATCTTGCCGCCGCCCTGGTATTGAATGCCCAAGGAAAAGCCAAATTTGCTGACAGCGAAAAATACTTGATTAACCGCTACTTCCACGACTATCTGATGCAATTTTTTGAAAATGTCGTCCTGCCAAAAAAATGGCGCTATCTGGAGGCAATTCCCATGGACGTGCAGGGAAAGAAAAAGAAGCCTGAAATTCAAGCCCTCTTTGCACCCAAAAATCCCCATGGCATTCCCGCAGAAACCGTCATGTACAAGAAAGACAATGCCGTGGATTTGGAAGTAACGATTCCCGCCACCAGCGACTATTTTGACGGACACTTTCCCGACTTCAAACTGCTTCCCGCCGTAGCACAGGTGGATTTGATTGCCCTCTTTGCCCAGCGGTATTTTGGGCTTTCCCGCAGTATTCCCGAAATCAAACGCTGTAAATTCACCGAAAAAATTCTGCCGGATACAAAGGTGGTCTTTCATCTTTCATACGATGAGGCAAAAAACAGTCTGGCTTTCAAACTACAGGACTTTAGCGCACAAGTCACCTATTCCAGCGGAACTTACACGGCCTCAAAAGAATAAACCTCCACCCGAACAGGGCAAACGCATTATACATATCGTGCTTGCATATCGGCTGGACAAATGAAAAGTAGTTGCAGCAAAAAGGCT
>CAKZZO010000014.1 GCA_937885175.1 uncultured Treponema sp.
TGAGACTCTTTTACCTGTGCCCTTTTTGTCTTGCTTGTGAATGGATTATAATGCGGAGGTCCTGCAAGAGAAAAACGCTTTTCATACATTTACACTGCTTCCGCAGCCACTATTTTTCCGCTTGCCTTTCCCCGGCAAAATGACTATCTTTAAACCATGAAACCCCACATTGTTTCCATACAGGACGACAAACTCTTTCTTTCCACTTCTCTTTCTCAGGACGCTTTTGGACGCACACAGTATATCCGCGAAATTGACGAGGCAGGTTTTGTCGCCACCCTCCCGCCAGAGCCTGCAAAGAGCGGAGACGTAACCTTTGAGGCATGGAAATTTTCCGGCACTCACACTGACGCAAATGACACCGTTGCCTTTACGGGCACAGTATCAGGCAGGGGGCAAACACTGTATGAGGTATTTGAAAACTCTTCGCAAGACAAAATGCATGAAGCGGCAAAAGCAGTCCTTCTTGCACTCACGGCGGCAATAGAGCAGGAAACTCCGCTAAAGACGGTGGGCGCAGAAGGCATCGTCCTGTTTTCTGGCGCAGATGCATCCGCCACGCGCATTCTCTTTTTGCCCGCCGACCTTTTTGAACGTTCTGCCAGCAATGCGCGCCTCTCCTATGCGGACTATCAGGGATTTTACATCCGCAAGGGGCTTTCCGGCTTGGAGGCACTGCTTTTTACACGGGCAGTCATCGCCTACCGTACCCTCTGCGGAAGCCTCCCCTACACCGAGCCAGACACATCCAGACGGCAGGCAGACATTTTTGATGCCCGTTTTGTACCAAGCTACATGCTGATTAACGGCCTCAACCCGGATTTGGCGACAGCCATTGACTGCGGCCTTCAGGTCAGCGCAGAAGCAAAGCCCCTGCCTGGGGAACGCCGTTTCGTAAATGAAAAAGACGAAGACCACCGGAAGAAAATTCTTGCCGCAGCAAAAAAATTTTCCTTCTCTGCCTTTGCCCAGGAATTAGACATCAGCGCAGGATCTTCCTCCCGCCAGCTGGAACTTCCCGAGCCAGAATTTACCGCCCGCCGTGAAAAATTCCTCCACAGGCAGGCTGCCATCGTAAAGCGCAGGCGATTCACCCGCAGGAACCACACCCGCCTTATCGCCGCGGGCATTGCAGTCTTCCTTGCAGTCTGGGGCATCACCTCATTCCATAGGGAAAATCAAAATCTTGCCACCAGCAAGGGTCTCACCTCATGGGAGACCACTCAGGAACTCTACGCGACCATCCACAAAAGCAACGTTCCCCATTTACAGGAAATTGCAAAGGGAAAGAAAATCAAGAATCTCCGTCAGATTATCGCGGGCTTCTACGTAACCAACCGCAGCCGCTTTGCCATGAATCAGGATGAAGGAACTATCAGCACGGCAGAATGGCTGCACCTGAAAAACAAGACCAAATACTGGCAGTTCGGCCTTACACAGCTGACAATTGACGGAAAAAGTGCCGACATCTTCTATGACTATCCCACTCGTGCCGACAAACAAAAAAAACTGGAGGCAGAAGATGGCGTGGAACTCAAACGCGGTGCTACCGTTCAGCACAAGGCAGAATACTATCTGGTAAACAACAACGGAGATGCCCAAATCAGCATAAACAGGGTACGCGACACCATTACCCTCACCTGGAAGGGCGGCCGCTGGATTGTAACGGACATTCAAAGCAAAAACAAGCAGACTTTCATCTTTACCAAGGACTTTACCGCCGCCTATCAGGCCGCCTTGGATGCTACTGGCGAAGACGTGGCAAAAAGCGTCTCCCTGCTAAGGGAATCATATAACTGGCTCCCCACGGACGAAGAAGTGGCAAAAGGCAAAGACATGCTGACGGCGCGCTTTTCAAATTGACATATTTACAAATAATGTCATATTGACAAAAGATTGTTCTCGCTATACACTGGTGCTATCTTTAACGAGTCGAGGTATTTTTATGGCAGAATATAATCTGGAAAAACAGCATGCCAAAGGAAAACTGCATGCCATTGAACGCATCAACGCATTGTGCGACAAAGGCAGTTTCATGGAAATGTATGCCGATGCGCGTCATCAGTGCACCAACTTCGGCATGGAAAAGAAAGAAATTCCCTATGACGGCGTTATCACTGGTTTTGGCACCATCAACGGCAAAAAGGTTGCCGTCTATGCACAGGACTTCACCGTTCAGGGCGGTTCTCTTGGCAAAGTACATGGACAGAAAATCGCCGAGCTTATTGCAAAGGCTATTGAAATCAAGTGCCCGGTTATCGGCGTAAACGATTCAGGCGGAGCCCGTATTCAGGAAGGCGTTGACGCACTGTGCGGTTATGGCGACATTTTCTACCAGAATGTGCGCGCCTCAGGCGTTATCCCCCAGATTTCAATTGTTGCGGGTCCCTGTGCAGGCGGTGCCGTCTATTCTCCGGGACTGACCGACTTCATCTTTACCGTTGACAAGATTTCCCAGATGTACATCACCGGCCCAAAAGTCGTTAAGCAGGTTATGTTCATGGACATCACCGATGAAGACCTGGGCGGAGCGGCAATCCACAGCCAGAAGTCAGGCGTAGCGCACTACCGCTGCAACGATGAAAAAGACTGCTACGAAAAAGTTCGTAAGCTTCTGGACTATATTCCCCACTTCTACGGCGAAAAACAGACAGTTGAAGGCAAAGTCAAATTTGATGCGCGTCACAAGGCAAAGCACATCAACACGATCCTGCCAGAAATCAGCACCAAGGGCTACGACATCCGCGAAGTGATTAACGATGTTACCGATGACGATTCATTCTTTGAGGTAATGGCAGAATTCGCCCAGAACGCAGTAGTTGGATTTGCAAAAGTAGAAGGCAAAACCGTTGGCGTTGTGGCAAACAATCCCGGATTCCTTGGCGGCGTATTGAACTGCGATGCGTCAGACAAGATTGCCCGTCACGTACGTTTCTGCGACTGCTACAACATTCCCCTCTTGAACTTTGTTGACGTTCCAGGCTTTATCCCCGGTCCTCAGGAAGAACAGAAAGGCATTATCCGCCACGGGGCAAAAGTACTGTACGCCTACAGCGAAGCATCCGTTCCTAAAGTAACGATTATCACGCGCAAGGCATACGGCGGCGCCTACATTGCCATGTGCTCAAAGCACCTTGGCGCAGACTTTGTCTACGCATGGCCCAAGGCAGAAATCGCCGTCATGGGTGCGGAAGGCGCAATCGGCATTCTGTATGCAAAGGAAGCAGATCCTGCCGTAAAGGCACAGAAGGGACAGGAATACCGCGAAACCTTTATGACTCCCACCATTGCAGCCCAGCGTGACTACATCAGCGCAGTCATCCAGCCGGAAGAAACAAGAGACCGCATCGTGCAGAGCCTCTCACTGCTGGAGACAAAGACCAACAGCGACAAACTCTGCCGCAAGCACGGCAACATTCCGCTTTAAAAATGGCAAAGCCAAGCATAGAAAAGCCGTCAGTTATCAGCCCATAAATCGGGTACGGTAACTGACGGCTTTTTTTTATAAAAACAAATCTTTCAGACACAAAAAAAGCACCGCAACAAGCGATGCTTTGCAAGGTCGGGTAGACTGGATTTGAACCAGCGACCCCTACGTCCCGAACGTAGTGCGCTACCAGCTGCGCTACTACCCGATACATAAAAATACCCGCTCCTTTATGAGCGGGCTAAAGACGGGAGCGAAGGGGCTCGAACCCTCGATCTCCGGCGTGACAGGCCAGCGCGATAACCAGCTTCGCTACGCCCCCGTAACTTCCTTACTATAGCAAAAAATCGGCTTATATGTCAAGCACATGCTAAAGAAATTTTAGTATTTTTTACAGAAATGCATAATCTCTGATTTCGCTACATTGACAGTGCAAGGCGACCATGATAGAATATTTTCTACTATAATTTATCAAAAAAAGAAAAGGATGTTTTAATTATGAAAAGAACCTTGCTTTATGTCGGCTCTGTTTTTATCTTAATTCTCTCAGCGGTCACATTTATTTTTGTTCCCGCCATGCTCCACGGTACCCCCAAGGGTCTCGTATTCGGCAAGTATGACGGCAAAAAGATTGAACTGGCACAGGGAACTGAATTCGCCACTTCCGTAGGAAATTTCAGTGACTTATACAAGAATCAGGGACAGTCACTCAATGACTCTGCCTATTTCTACATTTACAATTATGCATTCAACGCAACCGTTTCCTATCTTGCAGGAAAAGATGCTGTAAAGTCATCAGGCTACGAACCCACGGCAACTACTGTTTCCCGGGCAATGCTCCCCTACTTCTCTGACGAAAAGGGAAACTATTCTGCAAAACTCTACAACTCAACATCAGAAGCAACACGCAATTCCCTCAAAAAGGATTTGGAAAACAAGCTGGCATGGACTCGCTACTATGAAGACCTTTTCGGAACTGATGCCCTCAACACCGACGGCTACTACATGGGTCTCACCTGCCTGCAGAACTATGGAAACTACATCCGTCTCCTGCAGTATGAAGGTGCCGCAAAACTGGGCAACAACGCCTTCTTCGGACTGAAAACTTCTGACGCAGAAACAGAATTCCTCGCAAACCTTGGCAGCAGCAAACGCTCATTTGACCTGGTTGCATGGGACAAATCCACCTATCCTGATCAGGAAGTCATCATGTATGGTGTTGACCACTACGAACTCTTTAACAAGCATGACATTTCCGTCATTTCAGTTGACGACAAGGCACAGGCAGAAAAACTCCTCGGTCAGATTAACAACAATGAAGTCACCTTTGAGGATGCCATCAAAGAATTCTCAAAGAAATATTACACAGGCGATGACGGCAAGTTGACTTCAAACTATGAATATCAGATTAAGGAAATCATTCCGAATGAAGATGACTTTAACAGCGTCATCGCACTGGAAAAAGATGCTGTTAGCGGTGTCATTCAGACTGCCAACAACAGCTACTCTATTTTCCGCCGCAACGAAAAGCGTGGTTTGAATCACCTGAACGTAGAAGAGAATATTGATGTTGTAAGAAATTATCTTGACAGCCATGAAGCGGGCATTGCAGAAGAATACTACACCAATATCGCAAAAGACTTTGCCGCCAGTGCAGTTGCAAACGGTTTTGACCGTGCATGCAGAGACGCAAAAGTTACAAAAGTAGCGGTTCCTGCCTTTACGCTGACTTACGGTGAAAACGCAATGACTGGAAAGATTCCCAGCGACATAAAAGAACTGCAGGGAGCCGGCAACAACGAAAACTTCCTGGAAAAGGCTTTTGCCCTCAAGAATGGCGAAGTTTCAGAACCGATTATCCTTGGCAACAACGTGCTGGTGCTCAAGCTTACTGGCGAACAGAATGACCCAGTTACTGATGAAGCAAAGAAAACGGTTGCGGGAAACATCACATCCTTTGATACCGCCACTGCACAGGCAGCACTGCTTGCAAGTTCAAAGGTTGAAAACAACGTGCAGCAAGTCTTCTTTAACGAAATCATGGCAACAAAAAACAACTAATCGGAGTTCTATTTGCCGGCACAAGTAACAAAGCCCTGTCTGGTTCAAACTGGTCAGGGCTTTTCTCTTTCTTACAACGGAAGATTTCTCTATTCAAAGTATGCGCCGCAAAAAGCGATTGTACAGACCGTTGCAAACCTAGTCCTCTTGCCCGGCACACTGATTCTCTGCGCATCCCCCTGTCTCTGGTACGGTCTTTCAGAACTGCTTGCAAAGCTCCCCGAAAACTCTTTTGTGCTGGGCATTGAGGCTGACGAAAACCTGCATGAACTTGCGGCAAAAGGATTAGAAGATTTTAGGAACAGATGCTCATGTGCGGAAGCGCAAACGCCAATGAAGTCAGCATTTCCCCTTGACCTGCTTGCACCTGACGAATTATTGGATATTGCAGAGATTATGTATCAGGGAAAAACGAGGCATGGAAGCGTCCTGCCACCTGTTCATACATTCCGTCGCGCCCTGCTTTTGGAAATGAGCGGCGGAACGGCTTTGCATGCAGAACTTTACCGACAGATAGACGGCGCGGCAGAAAACGCCATCGCTTCCTTTTGGAAAAACCGTCTTACCCTCACCAAACTGGGGCGGCTTTTTTCCCGCAATGTTTTCCACAACCTTGCCGCACTTCCCCGCTCCACGCCTCTTTCAGCCTACCTCAAAAAAATAAGCCGCCCCATCATCGTCTTTGGTGCAGGAGAAAGCGCAGAAACAACAATTAAGTCTCTTTCCCCCGAGGCATGGAAAGACTATTTTGTACTCGCCGTAGACGCAGCCCTTCCAGTCCTCACGCAAAGCGGCATCCAGATAGACGGCATCGTAGCCGTGGAATCCCAGCTGGCCATAGAAAAAGCCTACATTGGAAGTGCCCCCTGCCTCATGCCAGAAAAAGGACAGATACCGATACTGTTTGCAGACATTTCCTCCCGCCAGCAGGTAACGAATCACACGCAGGGCGAGGTCTGTTATTTTGCCTCAAAGTTTGCAGACACAGGTTTTCTTTCCGACTTGCAGGCAAAAGAATTTTTCCCACCGCAAATACCGGCCCTAGGCTCTGTCGGACTTACGGCAACCTATTTGTCGCTGCAACTGCGAAAAAGCAATGACATCCCCGTGTATGTGACAGGACTCGATTTTTCATTCAGTCTTGGACTGACCCATACCCGTGGAGCCCCCGCACACATCGCCCGCCTTTCAAAGTCAAATCGTCTCGCACCCCCCGCAAACTATGATGCCGCATTCAGGATAGGTGCCCACTTTGCAGCGGGAAAAAACGGCTGCGTCTGCACGGACACGGCATTAAGCGGCTACGCGCAGCAATTCGCCGGATTTTTCTGCGGAGTAAAAAATCTGTTTGACATCGGAAAAAGCGGACTTTCGCTGGGGCTCCCCTTTGTGACTTTTGGCACAGACGGACACATGGAAGCAGAAAACTCCTTGCACGAAGGCAGAAAATGCAATGCTTCTCAAAAAATAAAGGAGAGCGGGCAAGGCCTGGACAGAAAAGAAGGACTGACACAGCATGTGGAGGCATTTTTTGAGCAGGAGCGAAAGGCTTTACTCAGGCTAAAAGACCTTTTGATGCATGGCGAAAGCGTAAAATCAACAAAAATGTCCGTACAGGAAGAAATCGGCGGTCTTTTGGCGCGGCGAGAATACCTCTACCTGCACTTTCCTGACGGCTACGAATGTAGACCCAGCGACCTGGGATTTTTAAAGCGTGTCCGCAACGAAATCGATTTTTTTCTGAAAGACATAGAATCAAGCGGCTGCCGATGCGTCTGAGCCGAAAGAAATTCTCCTAGTCTTCCTTTTCTTTAAGCACTGCAAGAAAGGCACTCTGGGGAAGTTCCACGTTGCCCACCATCTTCATGCGCTTTTTGCCCTCTTTCTGTTTTTCAAGCAGTTTTCTCTTTCGCGTAATGTCTCCGCCGTAACACTTTGCAAGAACATCCTTACGCACGGGGTTTACGGTCTCTCGGGCAATAATCTGGCTTCCGATGGCCCCCTGAATGGCAATCTTAAACTGCTGGCGGGCAATCTCATCTTTTAGACGCTCACACACCTTGCGTGCCCGGGCGGTTGCCTCAGGTTTGTAGGCCAAAAGGCTCAGGGCATCCACCCCCTTTCCGTTAATCAGAATGTCAACCTTAACCAAATCGGTGGCGCGGTAATCAATCACTTCGTAGTCAAAGGAGGCATAACCGCGACTGTAGCTTTTGAGGCGGTCGTAAAAGTCAAAGAGAACTTCAGCGAGGGGCATCTCATAGGTGAGTTCCACACGCTTTTCGTCCAGATACTGCATGTTTTTCTGCTCGCCACGCTTTTCCACACAGAGGGAAACGATGGATCCGATGTATTCAGACGGCGTGATGATTGCTGCACGGATGTAGGGTTCTTCGGCAAGGGCAATACGTCCCTCAGGAAACTCCGTCGGATTATCAATGGTCATCTCCTCGCCATTGGTCAGTTTAATCTTATAGCGGACACTGGGAGCCGTAAAGATAACCGACTGATCGTAATCGCGCTCAAGACGCTCCTCAATGATTTCAAGATGAAGCAAGCCCAAAAATCCACAGCGGAAGCCGTTACCCAGGGCAAGGGAATTGTCCTTTTCAAAGACAAGGCTTGCGTCGTTCAGTTTGAGTTTTTCCATGCTGTCTTTGAGTTCCTCATAGTCATTTGAATCAATAGGATAGATGGAACTGAACACAACCGGTTTTACTTCTTTAAAGCCGGCAAGGGCTTCTTCTGCAGGATTGTCGGCAAGAGTCACCGTATCGCCCACACGCACATCGCTGACTGTTTTTGCACCAGAGATAATGTAGCCTACGTCGCCCGCTTCAAGGACATTGGTTTCTTCATACTTGATTTTGAAAATGCCCGCCTGCTCCACCTTGTATTCGGTGCCAGAATGCATAAAGCGAATCGTATCACCCTTTTTAATGCGTCCGTTCATAATGCGGATATGAATGATGACACCGCGATACTCATCATAGTGACAGTCAAAAATCAAGGCCTGGGTTTTTCCATTGGGGTCGCCAGTAGGAGCCGGAAATTTGGTAACGATGGCCTCCATCAAATCGTCAATCCCCTGTCCTGTCTTTGCGCTCACAGGAACAGCATCCTTTGAGTCCAGCCCCAAATCATGGTCAATCTGATGCTTGATTGCAGGAATATCGGCAGAAGGCAAGTCAATCTTATTGATGACCGGAACAATCTCCAAATCCTGCTCCATGGCCATAAAGAGATTTGAAACAGTCTGGCTTTCTACACCTTGAGAAGCGTCTATCAAAAGCAAGGCTCCCTCGCAAGATGCAATGGCACGGCTTACCTCGTAGGAAAAGTCAACGTGACCGGGCGTATCGACAAAATTCAGTTCATAGTCGTGGCCGTCCTTTGCGTGATAGGGAATCGTTACCGCCTGACTTTTAATCGTAATGCCACGCTCCCGCTCAATGTCCATGTTGTCCAGAATCTGATTTTTCATCTGGCGGTCGTCAATAATCTGAGCCTTTTGAATCAGACGGTCTGCCAGCGTTGATTTTCCATGGTCTATGTGCGCAACAATACAAAAATTGCGCTTGTATTTCATCTCTGTCATCTTACTATCCTTTGCGGCACAAGGCCACCTGCGATTTAGAAATAATAGGGGCTGTCAAGAGGTGCTCCCATTCCCAGACTTCTGTCCAAATAGCCCTTCTTGCTGTTCTTTACGTATGCTTTTAAGTAAATTGCCGACTTGTCGTCATTAAATTCAACGCCAAGCACATCAACAGGATCATTTTCCGAAAAACCACTTTCATCAGCGATAGACCCCTTGATAATCGTCTGCACCGAATACTTATGACTGCTTGTTGTAGAAACATGAACCAACTTCATGCCAAAAATCGGGATAAATGCATTCGCAAGGACATCACTGCTGTAAATGCGGTAGCCGGGATTCTTCGGACGCGTTGCCAGATAGACCAGCGCTGATTTTTCTTCACCGGCCGCATCCTGCACCTTAATTTCTGCAAGAGATTTAGCACTGCAACGGAAAAGAATATTCTGCATGTCTTCGATAGTGCGGACAGCCTGTCCGTTCAGTGAAGTAATCACGTCAGATTCCGCAATACCCGCACGGCTCAGGCTTCCCCCCGGCATGACATACTGAACTTCCAGACCGATTTCTTTTCCCAGGTCTTTCTTCGTATGGCCAAAAGCCCCCAGCCAAGGATGCTCAAATTTGCCGCCATGATACAATGCGGGCAGTTCTGCCTTGAGGTATTCCACGGGAATGGCAAAATTCAGCCCCTCGTACTGCAACATGCCCGCAAAGGCAATTGCCTGAACTGCCCCATTCTCATCAATACAAGGCCCGCCAGAGTTTCCGGAGTTAATTGCGGCGTCAATCTGAATAACAGAGCCTACCGTAAACAGTTTTCTGTCCATTGCACTCACAATGCCGCTAGTCAAAGTGCTTTCAAGGCCAATAGGAGAACCGATGGCAAAGATACGGTCGCCCACATTCAAGTCTTCTGAGGAGCCTAAGGCAAAAACATAGGGTGCATCTACTTCAGCCTTGAGCAAGGCCAAATCAACAATCGGATCCCAACCGATAACCTTAGCAGGAATACGGGTTTCAGTATCGCCAGCCATTTTTATGTAAAGTCGGGCATATCCTTCATATTTAGGATTGACCAAGTCTTCGATGACATGATGGTTTGTAATCAAATAGCCGTTCTTTGAGATAAAAAATCCTGAGCCAATTACACGGTCTGCAAATCCCATGCCACGCTCAACTTTTAGTCCACGGTCAATCCAAACCGTTACCGTACCAGAAATGTAGGTAGCACGTTTTTCTGCCGCTGTAAGTTTGTTTGTTAAGCCTGGCACATCAGTATCACTCAATTTCTTCAATGTTTCGCCATTTTTTGAAAGAGATGACAGTCCTTCATACCCAGCCTTTTCCAAAGAAGAATAAAGTCGCAGTGCCTCAAACCAGTTTTCTTTTTTTATATATTCATTGTATGCTTCAACGACTTCTTTAGCACATTCATCAATTGTCTTTTTTTCGCCCAGCAGTTTTGCCCGCCACAAAGCCTGTACTGTATCAGTTTCGCGCAATTTCTCAATACGCTTCACTTCCTCCCTGCGGACATCAGCTTCCGTATAGTCAGGCAGAGAGTACACATATTCTGGCTGCTGAATAGAAGTACAGGAAAAAAACAATCCCGCACAAATCACTGCGGCAATACTATTTTTTTTCATCCTTTTCTACCATAGATTCTGGGAGCATCTCACCGAAGACCATTTTTCCGATGCGAACACCCAGCATTCTTTCTTTTTTATGTTCTACTACAATACAAACACCTTGAACCGTCTTTTGGTTAAGGACATCTGCAATTTTTTTTATATTTTCATCCGAGCCACGCTCTCCAATCCAGTAAAAGTCAGGCATCCCCGTTGAAAGCACGGGAAGAATTCGAGAACCATCCCTAACCTGTACCGGCACGGAATTCTCAAAGGAAACACACACCTCCGCATTTGTCAGCGGCTGATGAAAAAGAGAGTCCTCCCGAAGAATACCATCGTCTGACTTTGGATATTTGATGTAGCGGGTATTCCAGTTTCCGTCTCCCGTTGTATCCCAGGAGGAAATTTTACCTTCACCAGCCACATATTCTTCCGTAAAGTCAGGCACGGTATCTCCGTTTGTATCTACCTGAATCATGCGCACAAAAAAGCCTGTACCCGCAGATGGAGAGCCAAAGAGATTGGTGATAATCTGCATCTCATCGGACTGACTAAGCACCCTTTGTTTGCGGTCAGGAGAAAAGCCATAGAATTCAGTCGTCTCAAAAAGTCCGTCACCGTCTCGGTCAACTACGCGAATGACAGGAATGCCATTTTCAAATTGAGCCTGGGCATACATCTCATCGCCCACTGTATAGCGTGCAATCTGTGCCACGCCATCCAAAACGCTTACTGTAATCTTGGCATTTTTTCTTTCATCAGACGGCAGCGTATAGTTTGAAGACGCGTGCAACAACTCCACTGCAGAAACTGACACCACTTCCGCCTGTATGTCGGGAAAAAAGAATTCCAAGTCAAGTGCCGTCTTTATCGTTTCAACTGGTCTCATTACAAAGGGAGTCCAGCGAAGCGTTTCGCCCACCAGATTAAAGTCCAGGTTCGTATTGTCCTGCAAACTGTAGCGGGCAGTCTGAATCCATGGCCAGTTTCCGTACAAAACATCAAGGTGAGAATCAGTCACATGCACTTTTACAGGAACGCCAAAATCACAATCGGCAATCCAGTCAAATTCATCATCCTGTTCCCTGCCGTAAAAAACATGCAGCGGTCGGCCACGGCTATAATCCGTAATGACATTGGCAAGACCGTCACCGTCAGCATCGGCAATAATTCGTCCGCCGTAGGCATTCAGATATTCATACAAATCCTGCTGCGCCTTTTCCTCGGTAATCAGCGGTACAAAATCCTGCATGACAGAAAGGGAAATCGTATCGTCCGCATAGGAAAAAAAGACATCCAAAGCGGCATTCTGCTCCAAAAGTCCTGTGCGTACAGCATATTCAGCATACAGCGGCGAAGACAGGTTACGAGCCTTGAATGACTTAAAAAGACGGGTCTGTTTTTCACCCTCTGCAAAAATAGCCGCATACAATTCCAGTTCCGCGCCGGGGTTCGCATAGGAAGCCATGCCCAGAATAAATGCGTCTGCAATCTTTCGCACTGTCAAGGGGAGGTCTTCCGTATCAAGCCCGCTTGCCGCATTCTGAAGAAGACCTTTGTGCAGCCGATACTCCAGTGAAAAGAACAGCTCTGCAAACCGCTGATCAGTCGGATAGATTCTGCGGGCCGCATCAATTTTTTCCCGAGCCCGCATCACGTATTCGCCGCCCATATTGTAATAGCATCGGGAACGGATATACTCCGCATCCGCAGAATACAGAAAAGGAGCATCGTCCAGCACCGCCACGGCCTCCCTAAAATGAAGCGTTGTGCTCAATAAGTCAGCATAGAGAATGCGGGCACTGTCACGGTTATAGTCAACCCATTCACCTTTTGTAAGCGACGTGACCACCAGCGGCAATATGACTGATTTTTTTTCACCCGTATTTGACTGAGATACTGCCCTGATATACCACAAATCGGCAATGCCCTCGTCATAGGCAAGACCCAGGCGGGCATTTGCATCCGCTTCCTTCCACTGTTTTTGCGAAGCATACTGTTTTGCCAGCTGTAAATAGCGGATTGCAGTCCGACGGTTTGCACTTCGGGCAGAATCTGACTGGGCAAAAAACACCCCGCCTGCAAAAAAGAGAAGAAAGAAGAGAACAACACCTTTTTTCATTTTACAATCCAATCCGAATACCCAAGTTCGCTTCCAAGTATAGCAAGAATCGGCTGTCCTTCCTGCGATAGATTCTGAATCAGCGGAATGCGATTTTTATCCTCCGCAGATACCTTCCAGTCGCTGAATATCTTCTGCACCGATTTAAACTTTCCGTCCTTTGTCCTGACGACATCACCGCTTTGCAGGCTTCGCCGTAAGAGAACAGAACCGCTATCTTCTTCTATTATATCAAGAAATCCACATTCAGTCGCCTTGTTTTGGCATTTTTTTACATAAATTTTGCCTGATTTAAGTGATATTTCCAGCCCCCGCGCGGAAAGTGCCTGAGTGTCTTTTTTGTCGGAATCATCATTTTGCCATGCGATGACAGCACGCACCAGACTGAAAGGAATCCGTCCATCCGCCGAAAGCATGTCACAGGCCCGATACAAAAGACGACGACGCACAGCCGGACTTTGGGCATAAAAATCTGCCGCAGTCATAAAGAATTCATTTTCACCCCGCTCCCAGGAAAGGCTTTCTGCCAGTTCCTGCAATGCTTCATTGTCAGCACGAGCCTTTTCCCCACCATTTTGCAGGGCGGTCTTCCAGCCTTTAAAATGCGTATCCAAAAACGGCATCAAATTCTTTCGTACATTATTGCGGAGATAAGCCGTATCGCTGTTTGTCGCGTCAGTACGCCATTCCTGCCCCAGTCCACGCAGATACGCTTCAATTTCCTTACGGTCCACATCCAAAAGAGGGCGCAAAAACAAGCCCCGTCTTCTGGCAATTCCGCCCCCACCTTCAGTTCCGCTCCCCTGCAAAAAGCGCATCAAAAGCGTTTCCAGCAGGTCATTTTGATTATGAGCAAGGCAGAGGGCACAAAGCTTTTCCTCTTCACAAAAAGCAGAAAATGCCTGATAGCGAAGACTTCGGGCGGCATCTTCAATACCATGCCCGCGTTTTTTTGCCTCATCAAAAACTTTTCCCCGAGGAATGGTCACTACCTTGCAGGGCAGCCCAAAAAGACTGCACACCTTTACTACAAACTGTGCATCTCCCGCACTTTCACTTTCTTCCCGAATATTATGGTTTACCGTAATGACGCGAAGCACATCGGTCCCCAACAGAGACACGAGCCCCCGCAAAAGAGAAAGGGAATCCGCCCCGCCACTCACTGCAAGACCAAGGGGACTTTTTCTGCCAACATCGTCAAGCGACAGCCCGCACTTTGAGAGACCGAGACGTAATTTTTCTTCAAATGCTGCTAAAAGGTCACCCTTACCCAAGATATTTTCTCCAAACAAAAAAAGCCCCCTTTCGGGAGCCTTTGCAAAAAATCAGTTCGCTTAGCGAGCCGGTGCAATGCTGATGATTTTTTCCTCAGCGCTGGTCAAAACGGTAACATTCTTGCCCAAGTTCAAGTCTTTTACCAGCAATGATTCGCCAATGTTTACCGGAGATACATCAACAGTAACACGTGCCGGCATATCTTTTGGCAAGCACTTTACTTTGATTTCAGGAATATGCTTTACCATGAAGCCGCCCTTCAAAACACCAGCCGGAGTACCGCTGTAGTGCAGTTTGAATGTGCGAACAACAGGCTTCTTGTTGCTGACAACAAGGAAATCCGCATGCAGAACGGTATCGGTCTTGATATCGTATTCTGTGTCGCGAATAAAGGCATCGTATGACTTTCCGTCAGCGTTCAGCGTAACAAGCGTAGTAGCGGTGATAGAACGCCACACTTTGTTGAACTGTACTGTGTCAACATCCAATGATGTTGCTTTTCCTGCCTCATCATACATTACTGCAGGAATACGACCACTTGCACGCAACTGCTTTGCAAATTTTTTGCCAGTTTCTTTACGTGCGTTTGCGTCAATAACTAACTGATTCATCTCAGGAGCTCCTCGTTACAAAAAATCTATATTTTTCTACTACTGGGACGACAGGATTCGAACCTGTGGAATACCGGCACCAAAAGCCGGGGGCTTACCGCTTGCCGACGTCCCAAAATATGCCTTTTATAGGTACAGTCACCGTACCTACCCGCGCCTAATCCTCGTCGCCTTCACCAGCTTCTTCAACATGACCGGCATTATATTCGGCGAGAATTTTGTCCTGCAGAGCATTTCTGAAATCAGGACTAATCGGATGCGCGACATCCTTATAATCACCATTTGCAGTCTTACGGCTCGGCATTGCAATAAACAAACCTGTTTTGCCTTCAATAATCTTCACATTATGGACGACAAAGCAGTTGTCGAATGTTACCGTTACATAAGCACGCAACTTACCTTCTGCCGCAACCTTGCGAATGCGCAGTTCTGTTACTTCCATGACTAATACCTCCGCTTCTGCCAGCAGACATACACCTGCAAGGCAAAAACACTATACCAAAATGCAATTTTTCCATTTTAATTGCAATTCAGCAAATGCTTTTTTTGAAGCTTCGGCAGCTTCATAAACTCCAAACACTACAGCACCAGATCCGGTCATATCCGACCAGGCAGCACCACTTTTTTTAATATCCGCAAGGGCTTTTGCTATTGCAGGATATTTCTTTGTTAGAGCTAAAGTAAAACTGTTTCCAAAAGTCCAAGTCGTAACAGGACCTCGGTAAATACTTTCATACTCTCTAAAATCAGGATAGACAATATCTATTCCCGATTCCATATTCTTGTCTACCAAGGCATAGGCTTCTTTTGTAGAACTATGCACGCCTGGAAAAACCAGAATATAAGACAAGTCTTTTCTTGGTGCTATGGGGGCTACAATCTCTCCACGCCCCGAAACAAGTGCCGCCCCCATGCCATTCTTTCCACAATGCAAAAAGAAAAACACATCGCTGCCAACTTGTTCCGCAACGGCATCCGCAAGCGCATCCGTCAAGTCAACATCATTCAGCTGAGCCAAAGCCCGCAAAAACGATGCCGCATCTGATGAACCGCCACCAAGTCCGCCACCAGCAGGAATGCGCTTGGTAAGTTTTACCTGAACACCTGCATCCTTTCCCGTAAGCCGACAAAATGCCGCATATGTTGCCGTCAAAGTGTTTTCCGCAGGAAGATTATACTCTGCACACTCCACTTTGCACACATTTTTTTCAGATGTTACCTTCACATACAAGTCATCAAAAAAATCAATCGTCTGAAATATGCCTTCGATATTATGAAATCCATCTCCACGCTTTGGCAATACCTTTAAACCGATATTCACCTTTGCGTTGCAACGAATCGAAACATCGTACAACATAATAATTTATTATACCGATTTCACTATTTAAGTCAATAGATTTTTAGCAGTCAACCTCAAGAGAGCGCAGTATGTATAATGCCTCCCCCAATAATTACATTATCCATAAACAGCACCGCTGACTGTCCTGGAGCAACCGCCCGCTGTGCTTCTGAAAAAGTGACTTTATATGGCGCCCCTAAAAACTGCTCCCCCTCTTTTGGCAGATAAGGTTCAACACGACAGGCTACCGGGCGGCTTGCAAGGCGAATTTTCACAAGAGCCTCAAAGGATTCCGTCGGTGCTACCCCCGCCGGCCAGGCGCAGTCATCAAAAATCAGGCCACTACAAAGCAAATCATCATTATCGGCAAGCACCACAAGGTTTTTCTTTGCGTCGATAGAGTGCACGTACAGCGGTCTTGTCGAGCTGACTCCCAGCCCCCGCCGCTGACCAATAGTATAATGCTCAATCCCCTTGTGATGCCCCAGCACATGACCGTCCAAGTCAATTATATCACCAGGAATACCAGGCTTGTCGCTAAAAAGATATGCAAAATATTCAGGTGGAATAAAGTCCTGGCTCTCTTCTCTCTCAGCAGCAATCAGCCTCCTTTCCTTTGCCATAGCAAATACATCTTTTTTTGCTGTAAAGCCAAGGGGAAAACGCACTTTTTCCAATGTTTCGCTGGGAATGCGATAGAGAAAATAGGCCTGATCTTTTGTCAGGTCAGAGGCACAGGCTATCATAACTGGTTTTTTATCGCTTCCCCAAAGACCTGCAGCTGTCCGCACCGTCCGAGCATAATGACCCGTACAGAAGTAGTCAAAATTGATTCCCATGTTCTGAACGCCACGAAGAAGTGCCCCGAACTTAATAAAACTGTTGCAGCGGATACAGGGATTGGGTGTTCGCCCCGCACGGTATTCGGCCTTAAAATAGTCCAGCACCTGCTTCTGGTATTCGTCCTTTACGTCGATAACATGATATTCCATGCCCTGTTCCGCACAGAAATTCTTGCACTGCTCAATATCTTCCACCTCGTCAGGACCATAGCAGGAACTTTTAAGCGTCTTTCCATCAGGAAGGGGCGGCAAATCGCCTTTCCACAGAGACATCGTAACACCGATAACTTTGCAGCCACGTTCTTTGAGCAAAACAGCCGTCAGCGTAGAATCCACGCCGCCACTCATACCGACAAGAACGGTATCGCCCGCCTTGGGCGCATCAACTTCTGTATATTTCACGGAAAAAGTATAGCAAAACGGTAGGATTTCTACAACTAGAGCGACAGGGCTTCCTCTGCAAGGGATAGCGATTTCTGCCTGTCCATAGTGTCGCGGATGCAGCGCAAAAAGACTTCCATGCAGACGCGGGCATCATCACAGGCACGATGGGCGGCTTTTACCTGAATTTTAAATTGTTCCGCAAGGTATTGCAGTTTCCAGTGTCCGTTTGCAGGATATGCCCAGCGGCTGAAATTGAGCGTGTCGATAGCCCGATTGGTAAGGGGCAAAAGGCCGGAACGTTTCAGTTCCTCATCGGTAAATTTAATGTCGAACAGGGCATTGTGGGCAAGCAAAATGCAGCCTTCGGAAAAGCGTAAAAATGAAGGAAGCACCTCGGCAATTTTCGGTGCGCCACAAACCATGTCATCAGTAATATGCGAAACCTGCTGGCAGACAGGCGGAAGCGGGATTTCAGGATTCACCAGCGTATTGAAAGTATCCAGAACGCCTGACTTATCAAACTTAACAGCCCCCAGTTCAATAATCCTGTCCTGCTTGGGAAAGAGACCAGTCGTTTCCGTGTCGAACGCACAAAAGACCGCACCGCTTTGGAGCAGACGATTCATGCGCTTAAAATCCGTGAGTAACTTACACTTCATGCCCAGGACAATTATAGCACAAGCCCCCGCCTGCTACAACAGGAGCCGCTAAAGGCCCGCATCCACTTCTTCTTTTTCAAGGGCTGCTATGCGGGCTTCCACAATGGCTTCTCTATAGGCAGCGGCCATTTCTCTTTGAGTGAGCGTTCCCTTGAATTTTTGACACATGGTACCAAGCACTTCCACAGGAACGCTGATTCCCTGCCGTCGGGTCTGCCCCTCATCAAGAGCATCCCACTGCCCCAGAGCCACAATTGCGCTGTAGAGCTTTTCATTATTGGTGCTTTCTATTGCAGACTTTCGTTTCAAGTCAGAAACTGCATAGGCAACGAACACAACAGACAGCAGCGCGTCCGCTCCGTTGGAAACGAATATTGACCATGCAATCGCCTCAATGCCAAAGCCATAGACCCTCGTCAAAAGAATAAAAAGCGGAATACGGATTCCGAACAGTTTTACGATATTGACGATTGTGGGAAGTTTTGTCTTTTTCCGGGCATATAAAAATCCACAGGCCGCTCCGTCAATGGCATCAAAAAAGGCAGCCCAGCGTTCAATACGATAAATAATCCTCATTCCGCTGGCCATTTCTTCATTTCCTTTGGCAAAAAAATAGATGAGGGGCTCGCTGAAGAGGGCAAGCAGGGTAAAAAGCATTATTTCGGTGGCAAGAGTAACGATTGTCGTCTGAATCAAAAAAGTGACTGCACGCTCCGCATTACGGTTACCGAGATTTGCCGAGACGATGTTTGATTCGGCATCCTTGAAGGAGTTGAGAGGCGTTGAGGCAAGGGCACAGATTCTCTGCGAGCAGGAATATGCCGCCACACCCACGCTTCCAAAGCCTACATACAGGCCGTTACAGATAACTTTTCCAAATGGAACCAGAAATTTTTCGACAAAAACAGGAAAAGAAAGTTTTGCAAGCGGCAGGAGAAACGCCTTTCTGAAAGCAGTGCACTTCCACTGAACCCGATACAAATTATCTTTTGAGAACAGGCGTTTTATGGCAACAAAAGTCATCGTGCCAAAGGCAAGTCCCGAAGCCAAAGGCAAAAGATACATGGCCAAAGAAATTTCAAGGCTTCCGCCTGAGACAAGGACAATTATTATTGCGTTCAAAAGCGTTTTCACGCCCAGGACAATCAAATTTCCATACATGACGATTTTTGTGCGTCCCCGTGCCTTTTCAGTCGCAAAGAAAATCGTATTGATGAAAGAAAAGAGCAATGTCATAACGCTTATTGAAAGAAAAACAGAGCCCGAATAGAGCATTTCTTCAGGAAAGGCACATAACCTGAGAATGGGCAGGGAAAAAGGAATGACAAGGGCAAACAAAACAAGCGCGACAATGACGGCTATAAAAAAGACCGTGCTTATCTGGCTCTGAACTTCCTCGTCATCGCCCCTTCCAAAAGAGCGGGAAATCATAATGCCTGCTCCTACAGAAAGTCCCCCGGAGATTGTTCCCAGGGCGGTGCGAATGTCGCCTGCAAAAGAAACTGTTGTCACCACATTCATGCTCATGTGGGCGGCGGTGAATGTATCGAAAAAAGAAAAAATAAGATTCAGGCTGTTATGGAAAAGCAGGGGAAGCGTTACCGAAAAGATAACGACCAGTGGGTTTCCGTTAAGGAGAAATTGCCTTCGCGTGTATTCGTCTGTGCCTTGTTTCATAAAGTATTAAAAGTGAATGTCTTCTTTGCGGCGGGTCAGGGAAATGTCTCCTGATAGTGAGCAGTATTTCTTATGGCAGAGCTGAGGCTGGCTTTTGATCTTGTATTCCCCGATAGGAAGATAAGACTCTTTGGGCATACAGTTGTTGTGGTCCGCCGCCAAGAAGATAAAGTTTGACAGGACGGGGAGCAGATTCAATAAGACGGTTCACCTCTTTTGCCGTATCCAAAAGTTTGTTGAAATCCGTCTTTTTTTCTTTTTCGCCCCAAAACTGAATGCAATATGAACAACGATAATTGCACCAAGTTGTCAACCGCCACTTTATCGTCAGCAGTGGGTCATTATTAATAATTGTTGCAATCTGCTTCTTCTGCATTGCCCGTCTCCTCCAGCAAAAAAACAAGACACAGGTGCCTCAGATTATATAGTTCATCTGAAACACCTGTGCACCCTGAGATTAAGAAAATTACTTACGCCTTAGAAAGCAAGTCCTTGATGTCCGCAGTGATTGCATCGCAGACAGCGGCAGAGGTTTTCTTAGCTTCTGCAAGGCAGGCGTCGCATTTTGCCCCGCCGACTTCCGTTCTGGCGTTGATGTAGAACTTGATTTTTGGCTCAGTGCCTGATGGACGGGCAGATACGATTGTGCCGCCTTCCAGCACGAACTGCAGAACGTTTGACTTGGGAAGCGCAATCGGTGTTTTTTCGCCAGGTTTTGCCGGGTCGTAGGCCACACTGTTTCCAATGTCCTTGATGCAGAGCACTTTCTTTCCGCCCAATGTTTTTAGTCCTTCGGTGCGGAGTTTGGTCATAATGCCCGCCATGGTTTCCTTTCCGGCTGAACCGGGGAAATTCTGAGCGATTGCGCGGTCTTCAAAGAAACCATATTCCTTGTACATGTCGTCCAAGTGTTCAAGGATAGACTTTCCTTTTGAAGCCCAGTAGAGCGTCATTTCGGCACACATTGCAGCGGCAGAAACACCGTCCTTATCCATGACTTCTTTTTCAACCTTGTAGCCATAACTTTCTTCCAGACCGTAAACATAGGTCTCGCTATTGTTCTTCTCAAACTCATCTTCAACAGCAGCAATCCACTTAAAGCCAGTCAAGCACTCGTGCATCTTTACGCCAAATTTCTTACAGATATAGTCCGTAAAGGGTGAGGTAACGATTGAGCGGATAACCGCACTGTTTGCAGGAAGTTTACCCAGTTCCTTGCGGGAAAGCAGGACATACTCACAGAGCATGGCACCCATCTGGTTTCCGGTAACAAGGACAAACTTGCCGTCTTTTCCGGGGAAGGCTGTGCCAAAGCGGTCTGCGTCAGGGTCTGTCGCCATGACACAGTCAGCCTTTTCTTTTTCACCAAGGGCAACTGCCAGTTTGAGTGCGGGTGCTTCCTCAGGATTCGGCTTTTCTACCGTGGGGAAGGCTCCGTCAGGCTCGCGCTGTTCAGGAACCGTAATGACTTTAAGGCCGAGGTCACCCAGCACTTTTTCAACATGCATTGCACCCGTTCCGTGGAGCGGAGTATAGACGATTTTGACCGAAGAAGCCTTTTCCTTGATGAGTTCAGGACGGAAAAGCTGAGCCTTGCACATTGCCCAGAATTTTTCATCGATTTCCTTGTCAATCAGAACAAGTTTTCCCGATTTGAGTGCCTCTTCCTTGGAGATTGTCTTAACTTCCTTAACGGCATTTACTTCATCAATAATGCCCACGTCATGGGGCTCAATAACCTGCGCACCGTTATCCCAGTAGGCCTTGTAGCCGTTGTACTGAGGCGGATTGTGGCTCGCCGTAACGACAACACCAGTCTGGGCTTTCAGTTTGCGAATTGCATAGGAAAGTTCCGGCGTAGGGCGAAGTCCTGTAAAGAGATAGGCTTTGATTCCGTTTGCAGCAAGAATGAGGGCGGTTGCCTCTGCAAATACATCGGAATTTTTACGGCTGTCATAGGCCACGACTGCGCTCAAAGTGCCAGCCTTTGCTTTTTCCGGGAATGCCTTCAATACGTAATTTGCCAGTCCCTGTGTTGCAAGGTTGATTTCAAGGGTATTCATGCGGTTTGTTCCACCGCCCATGACTCCACGCAAACCTCCAGTACCGAATTCAAGCGTCTGATAGAAGCGGTCTTCAAGCTCTGCAAGAGCCTCTTTGTCCTCTGCCTTTGCAAGAAGGTCTTCAACTTCCTTTCGGAAGCGCACATCTTTTTCGTCCGCGATATATTTTTTCGCGCGTTCAAGGATTTCTGATTTTTCCATAAAAGTTATGCTCCTTTCAAATCCCTCACAGAGCGCACGGAGACCACAGAGTTTAAATGCGTATGCCCGTGTGCATTTGAGTATATTTTTTTTGAAACTGTCCTAAAGATTATAGCACAGATTTGGAATTATTGCGAATTTTTTTAAAGAAAATCTTCCTTGACAGCATTACATTTTGTCGGGTATAATCGACACAAAGATTATTATTTATCTGGTATACTCGACAAAAGTAAATTAAAATATCGGATATATCAGACTCTATATAATACTATTGTAGATTATATTCTGCTATAATTACATAAAACTGTCTGATATAATCCACATTATAAGGACGCAGCGATGGATCATGGAAAACTGAAACAAGTGATTTTCGACAACCACAAGACAATCCGCAAATTCAAGATTACAAAGCGAGAATCGCAGTTTGACTTGACGGCAAATTATGTTGTCGTGGGGATTCGCCGCGCGGGAAAATCGACGCTGTTGTACAAGCTGGCGCGGGATTTGGTCGCATCGGGCGTGGACTGGAATCAAATCATCTATATCAATTTTGAAGACGAGCGGCTTGACGGATTTTGCGCCGCGGATTTTAACGACATTCTTTCAGTACAGGCAGAAATGAGCGACAAGGAAGGCTGGTTCTTTTTTGACGAAATCCAAATCATCGAAGGCTGGGAAAAATTTGCGCGCCGCATGGCAGATGCAAAGGAGCATACGTTCATCACGGGAAGCAACGCGAAAATGCTTTCAAGCGAGGTGGAAGAGCGGCTGGGCGGACGGTATCTGACGCAATATGTCACCACATACAATTTCCGCGAGTATCTTACGGCAAAGGGCATTGCTTTTGGCGAAAGCGCGATTTTGGGCACAAAAGAAAGCGGCGCGATACGGCGAGAATTTGCCGAGTATTTTTCCTTCGGGGGCTTTCCCGAATCCTTGGAGCACAACGACAAGCGGGGCTATGTGTCAAGCGTGTACCAAAAGATTCTTCTGGGCGACATTGCGTGCAGGAACAATATCCGAAATTCGCAGGCTCTCAAACTGCTCATCAAAAAAATCGCAGAGACCGTAAAGGACGAAGTTTCCTATTCCAAACTGCACAACATTCTGAAAACGGTCGGCGTGGGAATCAGCAAGGATGCGGTCATTGACTACATCGGCTACGCAAAAGATTCGTACCTGATTTTTCCCGTGCGGAATTATTTTTCAAAGTTCGTCGAAAAAGAAACCACACCCAAATACTATTTCACCGACAACGGGCTTCTGAACCTCTTTTTGCTCGACAAAGAAACTCGGCTTCTTGAAAATCTTGTCGCACTCACCCTGCACAATCGCTTTGATGAAGTCTATTTCTTGCGTTCAAAGCAGTTTGACGTGGATTTTTTCGTTCCCCAGACAGGAACTGCCTATCAGGTGGCATGGTCGCTCAAAAACATCACCGACACGCGCGAAACCGACTCGCTCATACGCGCCGCACAGTCCGTGGAAGAAGCAAAGCATCTCACCGTCATCACGTATGAGGAAGAGGGTGACCTTGTGATAGACGGTTGCACAATAAGCGTCGTGCCGCTGTGGAAATGGGTGCTGGAGATGTGAACAGGAGGGAAATGTGTACTTAATTCTCTCTCGCATTATCAGACTATTTCTTCATCAGCGGCATTCAGTGCTATTTCTCCGAGCGCGAGCAGGTCATTGATGACACCAAGAATTTTGTCCTGTGCGGCAATGCAATCTTTTTTCGGCACTGCACGGGTTATTTTTGAACGGCACGGTCGCTCAATCTGACTATATCGTCAAATGTAAGGAGCGATGAAAGTGCCGCTTGGAGCGCAATAGGCAGATTCTTTTTTTTTGCGGCGTTTTTGATTTTTGAAATGTCCTCGCTTCCAAAATGAACAAAAACCTCACGCGGAACGGAGCGTTTTATGCAATAATTGAAAAAATTCCGCACCATTTCGGGCATTTTCTCCGCGAAATGTTCTTTTATGCTGTTTATCGCAAAATTTCTGTAGAATTGTTCAGGCTCTTTCTTCCAATCAAAATCATCCTGTATTTTTGGGATAAAGTTGTCTAACGGGAAAGTTTTCTGATTATGCATGAAGCCATCCTTAATATCATCGATAGAAAGTTTTCTATTATTTCAAATTCTATGCGAACTTATTCGTGTAGAAGATGTCGTATAGCCGCATCTTTTGCATTTATAAATGTCTTTGTAGGTACTGACTGATTCTGTGTATATATCTTGCAAAGGCACTTCTGTTCGATATAGTTCATTTCCCGTTCTGCTTGATATTGTTGTTTGAGTGCGATAAATAGTCCGTGAGCCTGTTCGTTCTCTCCGATCCAGTAAGATGCTTTCATCTAGCGAAACACTAAAATGATAGCATTTAGCGCAAATTTTCAGCAACACATCCTCTATAACTGGATATTGATTTTTCCATTCGAAAATAACGGCTATAATCTTTGTCAGCAAAAGGGCACAACAAACACAAAAAAGTATTCGGACCCACATATACTTTATAATAAGAAACACAGGAGCAAAAGGCACCACACTAACTGCATACAGTATCGATATGGGGAGAACAGGCTTTTTTTCTTCAACCAAACTTGCAGAAATATATAATTTTTGTCCATTTGATGTATACTCAATCCATTTTCTTTTCTTGCACAGTTTACCTGTCACTACATCACCTTTATGCAGGACTTGAGCGACTTCGAAGGATGTTCCTGCCCCTGTTCTGCAATTTGCATCTTGAATGACAGTATACGACCAATGAAATGCCTTGAGCCAAGAAAAAAATATACAAAAGCACATAAGCCCTAAAAGAATATACAAAATAATCATCAGTGGAGAGAAAAAGAATTCTTTTAGCGGTGCTGAGCTTCGCCTTTTGTAATATGCTTTACAAATAATTTTTTCTTCGCTCTGTATATGAGGAATTTTTGAAAGATAGTGTTTTATTCCATGTCTATTTGAATATATAGTCTGCAAAGAATCAAACATTTCTGTCCTTAGTTTATTTTCAATTCTTGTGCCAGTTTTTCAAGCTGTGCAATAAATTTGCATGTAGAATCTTCTTTTTGTTCCAATATCGCCCGTCTTTTATGAGCAAGAATCGCTGACTTCAAAAACAATATCGTTGCATTCAATGATTTTGATTGTTCTGCATAAGTCAGTTCATCAAAAGTTTTTGTGTTGTTCTGATGTGCTTTCATTTTTTTTCATACTCCATACAAATTCTGGAAAACTAAATCAATGATTTTGATTAAGACTAGATATACAATAAAGCAAGAGAATATTTGAAGCAATCAAAACACCAAAAGGCCACACGATATGATCTGTAAACCATTTGCCAAACGCATCTCTTGAAATTATGATAAATTTGCGTTCAACCCAATCGACAAAAATCTTTACCAAAAAATAAAAAAGTGCACTGATAAGTATTGACACAGCAAAACCTATAACAATAAACAAAGATATTTGCAGTTGCTTTTTTATTACATATATTATTGTTATTATCAGGGAAAGCAGTATGCCTGTCATAAAATGCTTAAAAGCACGACCGTGTTTTTTTATTCCCTGCCTATCTTCATCTTTCATATCTCATTCCCCCATATGCTAAAACACAATAATTGACATCAAGGGGGTAAAGCCTGTATTATTTAAGTGTCGAATTCAAACAGTACAGACAAATGTGTTACCAGCACATTTCCCTCTTGTGCCAAATATTGTTAATTGAGCGTTTTACTATATCCCAATTAACGATATCTTATCACAGAATGGGGCTGTCTGTCAAGGTTGGATAAGGAAACCTATGCAGACCCAAATTTCTCAAAAGGAAATCGTCGCGCGTTTTGACGACGGTTTCTTAAAAATGTACACCAGTTTTCCGTCGTTTTGTACTGATGCCGAGTATGCAAAACTCAAAAATCTCTGCCTGGACGCGGCAAGCGACACGGAATTGCTCTCTCACATTGTTTTTTGTAATGATGTGTTCAAAATCCCGCCTGTCAAGACTTTTTTGGAAGTGCACAAAGAAGATTTGGTAAAAATCACGGGCGACGAAAACGCCTTTCTTTCGGATTTT